>JAGAYZ010000003.1 GCA_017940245.1 Muribaculaceae bacterium
ATTTAAGTTTCTAAAGTAGATTATGCTGCTGTGTTCTCGTTCATGGCTGAACAAATGGCAGCAATTTTCTGGTTTCCGTTGACGATGGCCTCGACCATCTGGTCTGTGTCGACTTCGACGAACTCGCTTATGGTCTCGGCGATGTCAAGGATGAGTTGCCAGATGCGTTCGGCTATGGTCAGTTCCAGGGTCTGTGCCGTGGCATCGCGGAAGAGCCCGCCGATAGTCTCGTAGGCCTCGAACCTTTTGACGAAAGCCAGCACGTTGTACTGAATCATCGCTATTGACATGGCGGCGATTTGCTCGGTGAAGTCCCGGCCTTGGCACTTGCCCATGTTCAGCAGGCTCTTGCATTCATGGAAGCAGACCTCGATTGACCAGCGCAGCGCATAGATTCGGTAGGCCTCCATGGCCTCAAGCTTAGTGTTTGTGGTGAGCAGTCCGCGCCACTTCTCGCTCCGTCCGAATCGGTAGAAGAACAGTCTCACCTTCCTGCCGGCGAACACTGCGTCGACAGTGCAGTAATGGCACCGCAGCCGACGGCTGTACTTGACGAGCCGCTTTTTCTGGCAGTGACCCACTATGGCCTTGGCGGTCATCTGTTTGCCGCCAGTCAGATATTTGGCTGTCCCCATCTTGACCATCCCCAGCAGGTGGCACTTGAAGTGCCGACCCGTGATGAAAGTCACCAGTTCGGCGCATGTGAACCAGCTGTCCACCAGCAGGTAGTCGAACCTCACTCCATGGCTGATGGCACGGCGGACCATTGCGATGGCGTTGGCGATCTTGCTTGTCATGTACTCGTCAACGCGCTTTTGGGCGGGGCTTCCCGGCTTGCGCTCTCGGCTGTAGCGCTCTGCCGCCTTTGCGGCGCTCAGCCCTTGGGGCTTGTGCGGGTTCTTGCCCATCTCGCCGTGAAGCGCGCTGTCGAGCAGGGTGAACGTCCTGCCGTCGGTCAGTCCCATGAACAGCGCCTTGAAGCCCAGCACGCTCCTCATCGCCACATGGGAGAACACGCGCCCGAGCATCTCGGCACGGCGGCCTGTCTTAGGAAAGTCGGTGTCATCAATGACCAAGCACACGGGGCCCGCACCCTTGCCCTTGTTGTCACTGCGCACACTCAAGCGGCGGAGCAGGGCCATCGATATGCGGTAAACAATCTCACGCCAATCGACGCAGTCTTTCCTCATCAGCGAGTAGAACATGTCCTTGTTGCAGCTGAACAGCTTGTGCAAGGCACTGCCCACATAGCTGCCCGCATTGCCGACAGAGAAAAAAGGGAACAGGAGCAGCAGCTGAAGCGACTGCATGGCGGTCAGCTTGCAGTTGTGGCGCTTCTCGTATCCGAGGTCGCCCACCTTGATGCGGAGGCCGACAAGAACGCTGCTTATCGAAAAAATCGCATCGCCATTGTCATTATTTTTGAAAAAACTGCTCAACTCTGAGAAAATTTTCTTACCTTTATACTGCATAGTTGTGGTTTGTTTTGTTTTTTTGATGCCACAAAGTTACT
Source organism: Muribaculaceae bacterium (assembly GCA_017940245.1). Classification (GTDB taxonomy): domain Bacteria; phylum Bacteroidota; class Bacteroidia; order Bacteroidales; family Muribaculaceae; genus Sodaliphilus. The sequence continues at coordinate 1,514 of JAGAYZ010000003.1, forward strand.
GAAAATCAGCGACTTTACCAAATCTCAACTATGCTTTTTTACTTTAGAAACTTAAATTCAAAAAAAAAGATGCGCCCCATCGGGGCGCATCTGATGTGTAAGTCGGTTAGTCGTTACTTGATGACCTTCTTGCCATTGTTGCCAATGTACAGACCTGCGGGAACGTTGTCGATTGAAGTGCCGACATAACGGCCACTGATGTCATAGTAGCGAACCACTCCAGCCTCGGCCTTGACATCGGTGATGCCAGTCAGGGCACTGGTAGTGAAATGTGTTGACTCAGTCCAATCGGTCTCCATCTCGCTTCCGTAAGCCATCACCTGCACCTCATACTCGGTCTCAGGAGTCAATCCATCGATCACATAGGGCGAAACGACATCGTCTACCTCTACCCAGTCGGGTATTACGGCATCATCGAGAGTTTGCAGAGTCACATCGTCAATGTTCAGGCGGAACATGTCGGTGACATTGTAGTGGCGGATAGCCACGCAGCCGACACCCTCGTATGCGCTCAAGTCGAACGTATACTCAGTCTGTGCCCCAGTAGCAGTGATGTCCTCAGAGATTGCAACAAATTGACTGACCGAAGTCCACTGCTCACCAACGTAAACATATACTCTGAACACCTCGGCGGCATAACTTGCATCTTGTCCCCAAGCCTTGAATGTGATGTTTCCACCCAGCTGGAAATAGGGAGTAACCAGCCAGTTATCGGGTGTGAGCGCACCGGTGTTGTCATAGCTTGCCGAAGTCAACATGGTATTGCCGACGCTATCGGTAAAGACACCCCAAGCCTTGCTGTCGCCATCGGCGTCAACCACCAGCCAGCCAGCCAGCTGCTCAGTGTCCTGGAAGTCGAAGAAGCGTGTAGCGGTTGTCGGGTCAACATAGGGGCGGTAACGCAGGTTCCAACCCGTGTTGTTGTCGCCGGCAGTCCAACTCACTTCGGCAGTAGTCTCAGACGGAGCGGCAGTGAGGTCGGTGGGAACTGTGACAAGATTACTGCCACCGGTCATGGAGAACTCAATCTTCTCGCCGCCATCATAGTAGATGTGGAGCTCATAGTCGATGCCCTCAACGAACGTATAGGTGTCCTGCTTCTCCAGATAGGTCCTGTCGCCCGGGGTGGGGTTGAGCACAACATATCCATAGGTTCCTGCGGGGATAACAACGGTCTCTACACCCGACACAATCTTCGCGTCGGTAGTGCCATCCGATGCCCATTCGGCTCCCTCGGGAATCGTGACTGTAGCGCCACCGAACACCTCGTCGTAGGTCGTTGCTGTAGCAAGCGACTCAGGACCAAAAAGCACCTGGTAGCCTGACCCATCCTGCCAGACATCCTCAATACGGACAACCAACTGGACATAGCCTGCGGGCACGTCGGCATTGGCCTTGACCGACTTGGCAACCTGCGTGTTCTTGAAAAACGCGGTCGGAGTCTCGACAACTTTAGCCGTTTTCTTAACAAACTCAGTAGAGTTGCGCACAACTTCAGCTTTCTTGATTTGCGCCTGTGCAACACCAGCGGTGAGCAGCGCAAACATCATTGCCAGTAAGGTAATTTTACTTCTCATAGAATTTTAAATTAAGTTAAACAACAAAAATATTATACTATACAGCATTTGTCTTGCAGTATTGTTTTGCGCCCACAAAGGTAATATATTAAAATGAAATCCACAAGCTTTATGCCACTTTTCTTCACTTTTAACCATATTTAACTTTCTAAAGTAGCTTCTAGTCAGTAGTTAAAGAAGTTAAGGAGTTAAAGTAGTTAAGACGTCACATTTTTTGTAGTAGAGAAGTAGTGTAGTAAAGTAGTAGGACCGTTACATGATGGTGGCTGTTCACGTGGCACGCTTCGCCCCTACGGCCGCAATTGTGTGACATCTTAACTCCATTTGACTCCTTAACTCCTTAACTCCTTAACTACTTTAGAAACTTGAATTATTTATTTGTTTTCTTGGAGAAAAGAGCAATATTCCTCTAATGATTTTTTCATTACTTGCTGAGGAATGAGTTTACGCTGGTACTCGGCAATCATGGTTGGACTCAATGAACGGCTCAAAGTATATTCGACCATGCTCCTGTCGGCAGAAGGACATAGAATGATGCCGATACTCGGGTTTTCATTGTCACGTTTCACATCGCGGTCCAAAGCTTCGAGATACATATCCATTTTGCCAACAAACTCCGGTTGAAAATCAACCGCCTTCAACTCAATTGCCACCAAGCATTGCAGAGCCCTGTGAAAGAACAAAAGGTCAATTCGCTTAGTGGATCCGCCCACTTGTACACCAAATTCGCTTTCGATGAACAAAAAATCTTTCCCAAGTTCAAGAATGAATGCTTTCATGTGTTCAAGCAAACCTTTATGCAAGTGGTGTTCATTATGTTCTTGTGGCAGATTGAGGAAGTCAACAATTGCTTTGTCCTTGAGCATAAACTCCGATTGAGGATATTCGTCCAGCAACTTAGGTGACATCATCTTATCTTTATCCATCAGCGACGAGAAAGTTTGGTTGACAATACAACGGCGCAACTCCTCGGTCTTCAGTCCTTGATGGCGAGCATATAACATATAAAAGATGCGTTCCTCATCACTGCGACAACGATTTATGATTTCCACATGATTGCTAAACGTGGTAGCCGACAATATTGATGGTAACGGTTGAACAGGGCCCCGCTCTAATTGTGCAGATGCCATCTGCACAATTGCGTCATTTTGAATTTGTGCAGACGGTATCTGCACAATTGAGTTACTTTCTAATTGTGCAACTCCCGATTGCACAAATTCAGGCAGTTTTAAATCACCAACTGACTTTAGAAACGTCTCGGTACTATATGTGTCATAGAACTTCACCATATTATAGAGGTTTCGTTTGCCAAACCCTCGCCGTTTAGGGTTAATCCGCTTCAAATAGTCTGCCAAGTCGCTGACAATCTTTGTGCCCAGCGAGCCGATTTCAACTGCATTGAAATGTATTGACCAATCTCCCAATTCATCTGTAAAGCCGCTGTGTTTACCATGGATATGGCTGATGAGCGATATCTTTCAATCATCGAATTGACAAACGCGAATTGCCTCTCCAACTCTGCTTGGTTAGGAACTATTGTGATGTTATCTGCCATAATCTTTAAGTTTTTATTCCACAAAGATACAAATTATTGATGAGCGGAATGTGAAATCCACTGCAAAATCAACACTTTCTGAAAAACATAGCAAAAAGCCTTGTGGATTAAGAAAAATGTTGTATATTTGCATAAACTGGATTATGCCCTAATTTTTTGATAAACAGACGCGTATTGTCCGTCAATTTTCAGTCAAAAAGTTAAACTTTCTTAAAACTTTTATAACAATTTGGTATAAAACAATATAAACCACAAATACTACACAAAAAAACAAGCAATAATCACTACTATAAATTATAGTTTTTAACATCCATTCACTAAATCATGCGAGTTTTCGTCAATTCTCAATCGTATTATATAGGTAGAGACATCAATTAAAAAACCATTTAAAAATTACGATTATGAACAAAAAATGACCCAAAACGAGATTTACGAGGCAATCGCAAAACGCGTGAAAAACGGAGGTCGCCTCAAGCCAATTGCCGATGAAAACGGCAACCTTTCTGATGGCTTAAAAGTGGCGAGGCTTGATTGTGGCGACGGCCAAATTACTTTAAAGATTGGCACACTTGACGAAATTTGTAAAACATTTGGTATCTCGAGGCCCATATCTGATGATGCCATAGAGGGTATGGTAAGGGCTAAGTTGAAATGTGGTAAGGCATTTACAGTCAAAGACAAACTGGAGGATTCATTGACCGACGAGAATGTGCTTCTGCTCTAAAAGACAAGAAATCATGAAACGACAAGTCATCGCACAACTGACAACGGCCGAACGCCTCACCCTGCTGGAGCAAATCTTTGCCCCGCAGGGCGAATGCTCTCGCGTCGAGTTTGCATCCTGCACTTTGAGCGACATGGATTTTATGTTTGACTTTGCTGAAGCCAACTTGGTGGAAATGAAATGGTCTAAAGACGAGTGCGAATTGGGCGAGATTATTGAACGCACCAAGCACCTTCTCTCACCCGAAGTGGAGCAGAAATTCGGTCTGGGCATGCCTTATTTTGTCCATGTCGTTCTGCCTTCGAAATCAAAACTAATTGCAGGTTTTACAAACTGGCTTCAGCACAATGAACCCATTGCTCTTGAGCATTTTGTAACCACAAGCGACACCGACAACATCACCGTTCTTGTCGCGTATATCAAAAACGAAATTGGCGACAAAATCGTCGATGAAGCGTTTAAAAATAATAGAATTATTAACAATTAAAAAAATAAAGATTTATGGATTATAGTTTATTCAAAAAAAAGGTTCTTGAAAACCTTATTGCTAATTGCAACAAGGATGCTAAGTTAAATGGAATTTATAATGGAAAGAAAACTCCTCATATTTTAAATATTGAATGTGGTGATAGACTTAGTATTATTAAAAAATTCAACCTTACAAGAGCGGCAAGAGAAGGCGAATTCTTCATAGCCGATAAACTTCATAGGTTTGCACATCATTTAAATTCTTCGCAAATAATGTGTTACAATTTTTTTAGACCATTTATTAATAATCAAAAGAAACCGAAAAAAGAACTCATAGAAATAATCAGAAGCTTTTGCCCATTACTTCAATTTAACAATGATGCGATATGTGAATTTGAATATGTGGAGCAAAATGGTGATGGAACAAATTTTGATTTCTATATAAGGAGCGGTGAAATTAATGTGTACTGTGAAATTAAATATACGGAAAGGAAGTTTAGCAAATCAAGCAGTTGCACAAATCCTCAAAAAAGATACAACGATGTATATAAAACACTAATTAAAAACACACAGGACTTATGGACTAGCAAAGTCTCAGAAAAGACTGTAATGCATCAATATTACCAATTATTCCGAAACGCTTCAAAAGCAAAGAAAGGAAAATCATATGTTTTATTTATTTGCCCCAAAGACAGGGAAGATTTAAAACATAATTATGATGAATTCAGTCATGAATTATTGATTAACGAGAATGATATGATACAGTATGTTTATTGGGAACAATTGATTGACATGGCAGTGAAAAAAGGTGTAGATCTGAGCGAATTTATAAATAAATATTTTGGTTATAAATGACCATTCTTCACATCAGTGACACGCACGGGTTGCATGGCAGGTTGAGGGCGATGCCTCCAGCCGATGTGCTTGTGCATAGTGGCGACTTCACCCACAGCGGCACCGAACAAGAAGTGCTCAACTTTCTCAACTGGTTCATTGCGCTTGATTATCCCAACAAAATCTTTGTGGTGGGCAATCATGACCTATGCTTGTGGGATGCCGAAGGCATTGAAGACCTGCCTGCCAATGTGCACTTTTTGCAGGACCGTGGCGTGACTATTGATGGCGTGAAGTTCTTCGGCTTGGTTTATAACCACCCCGAGAACCTTATTCCCAAAAGCGACCTGGATGTGCTCGTAACCCACGAGCCGCCGCTTGAAATACTCGACTACTCGTCGGGTACGCATTGGGGCAATCTGCCGTTGCGCAATAGTGTGGAAAATGCCAATCCCCTTTTGCATCTCTTCGGACATGCCCACGAGGGTTATGGCACTACCAAGCGCGACGGCATTATTTTCAGTAATGCTTCATTGCTTGACGACTACAATAAACTGGTCAACTCACCACGACTCATCCAAGTGAGTTTGGGCAGGTAATAAGTGAGATTAAAGGAGGACAAGATTCACTCGCGTGGGCTCGTGCATCTTGGTGCGCTCCCGTGGGGCCGCTGCATAATATGAAAGAAACGGCACCTTAGCGGTGCGCTTTCGTTTTTATTGTCTTCGCCCTGTTGGCAAGCGAACTTACCGTCATGGCGAAAACAATAAAAACGGCCTCAACTATCGTCGAGACCGTTTCTTTCACATTATGCGGAGAGGACAAGAATATATTTTTGTTTCCGTCACTCTACCGCTGGCTTACCATCAACCATTTGCAAACTTCGAGACAACAAATTTTCGAGGCTATCGTCTATAACACGTCTATGGATTTTGCTGCTTTTTGAGCAGTTCAACCATGTCCTCCAAGAGAGCAATTCGCTTATCCTTTTCCTCGATAATTTGCTCTAAAGACTTCGCCTTCCCCCGCAATTCGCCTATAGTGATATTGGCAACATGATTAGAATTTCCCACCACATTATAACCATAGCTCTTGCTGCGTTGAAACAGCGCATCTATGGGCACATCAAAAAAATCTGCTACTTTCTCTAGCCGCTCAGCGGTGGGATTGCCACGAACGAGCGAAGTGATTGAGCCATTGGTTTGGAGTTGAAGATGCTCCAATAAATCTTTGGCTTTCATTCCGCGCTCTTTCAACAACACGTTGATTACTTGACCATTGTACATAGAAACCAATAATTTTAATATAATTTAACTTTTAGAAAACCAAAAATATTTTGTTGGTTTTCGCAAATCTATTTAAATTTGCACTCCAAAATTAACTCTATTTTTTAGAGTGACCAAATTTTTATTAACAAAAATACGATTATGGTTATTATTGACTACTACAACAAACTTGACCAAAAAGCCAAGAGTCAATTCATTAAAGATGTAATTGACATAACCGGCATCGCCTACTCCACCTTTTTCCAAAAGATGAAGAATAACACCTTCAAGAAATTGGAAGAAGAAGCCATCATGAACTATATACAAAAATGCCAAGAAGATGATCGAGAAGATTGAATTTTACAACACTCCAGATGGTTCGGTGTGTTGCAAGCCCGAGGGCAAACCGATGTTTATACTCGATGAGTCATGCAGACCACTCATCGAAGAGATGATTGTGACCATAAAAGAGCTCTACCCAGATGCTTTCAAAGCACTGAGCGAACTCTACTCTACCAGCGAGCGCAACCGCTCATTCTATGAATACCGAATTGTGCACCGCTTCATCCGCTGTAATTTTGGCGAATACGACGCACTACATGCCGATGTCGATGCCATGGGTGGCTTGCACATAGAGGAAGTGAAATGCCCTATGCGTGGAGAGTGCCGGCTGGAGGGTTGCGTTTGTCGCCCCCGACTACAGTCCACACTCTCGCCTCGAGAGCGAGAAGTTGCACTGCTTTTAGGCAAAGGCTACGACAAACTCGAGGTAGCCAATGAGCTTATGATATCGGTATACACCGTTTCACGCCATGTGGCCAACATCAAAGCTCGACTGCATTTCAAGCATACAAACCAGATTATAGCTCACTTTAAAGATCAAGACTGATATGGGATATATAGGCCATAAAATAGCTGATTGGGAAAAAGCCATCAAAAGACGAGATGATATTGAATTTGAAGAAATCTACCTCGAGGACGGTTGGGTCAATGTTGTTATCGGGACAATCATGCAACCCACCAAACGCAAGGTGCGAGGTGTTTACCGCAAGCGTAAGCGCCGTGTAAGGTGGAATTGTTTCGGTGTGTGCATGAACGCCAACGGCACAGCCAATGGCGATTTGTATAACTTTAATATCAGTCTATGAGTCCATGATCAGCGAGAGAGACATTGAACAAGTGCTGAACCGCGCTGATATTGTAGATGTCGTCGAACGATGCGGAGTGCATCTCGGCAGGGGCAATAAAGCTTGTTGCCCATTTCATAACGAGAAGACACCTTCGTTCCACGTCAATCCACGCACGCAGACATGGCATTGTTTCGGGGGGTGCCCCCAGGGGGACAATGGCGGCGATGCCATCAGCTTCGTGATGAAGTACAAGAACCTGTCCTTCCCAGAAGCAGTGAAGGACCTGGCTCAGCAGTACGGCATCACCATCGAAGAAACACGCTCAACTAGAACAGCCGAAGAAGTTGCTGCACAACATAAGAAAGAATCTATGTTGGCTGTTAACCAATGGGCTGCCAAGTTCTATGCCGAAGCCATCACCGCCGACAATGACAAAGCTAAATTCGCCCTATCTTACGCCATTGATAAACGAGGTTGGGGAGCTGAATATGTCGGCGAGAATGGTATAGGGTTCGCTGATGGGCGACGCGACTCCCTTTATCAAGCGGCAAAAAAGGAAGCACAGCCCATTGATCTTATGCTCGAGTTGGGGCTTTTAAGGCGTGACGAACACGGAGAAATCTATGACTTCTACCGTGATCGTCTAATGATACCCATACGAGATAGGTTCCGCAGGGTGATAGGCTTTACCGCTCGCGCCCTTGGTGAGAGCAAGGCGAAGTATATCAACAGCCCCACTTCAGAGGTTTATGAAAAGAAAGAGACCATTTTCGGTATAGACAATGCTATCACGTTGGGGCGACGTGAAGACATCTTCTATCTCGTGGAGGGAGCACCAGACGTTATCAAGCTACAAGCAATAGGTGTGGCCAACACTGTCGCATCGTTGGGCGGTGCTTGGAGTGTCGCGCACTTCGAGCAGTTGAAACGTCATGCCAGCCGTGTATGCTTCATTCCTGATGCCGACCCACCTAAAGGCAACGAGAAGTTAGGACCAGGTCACAAATTTGTCTGCGCAAATGGAAAGATAGCCCTGGCTGCAGGTTTAGGTGTCACGGTCAAAGAGGTGCCCTTGGGCGAAGATGGTGAGAAACAAGACCCGGACTCCTACATAACCAATGTGCACGTCCTCAAAGCCATTGAGGAAAAAGACTTCATCATTTGGTATGCCGAGAAATTATTCGACGGTACCGAGACAACTGAGGCAAAAGCCGAAGTGGTGAAAGAAATAACCCAGCTGCTTGCGCAGATCGACAGCGATGTGAAGGTGCAGATGTTATTGAAGCAGCTGCAAGGTCTTTATTCAGATAAGACGATTTGGAAGTCTGCACTCACTGCCGCCAAGAAGACGAAAAAAGAGGATGAAGTTAGACAAGCCGCCGATCGTGAAAAAGCCATCGACAAGGAACACTACAAGAAATATGGCTTTTACACGGCCGGGAACTCCTACTGGTCCATCGGCAAGGAGGGCAACGAAACACGTTGGTCTAACTTCATCATCGAGCCCATGTACCACATCAAGGATGTGACCATGCCTCGCCGCATTTTCAGAATACGCAACAATTTCGGACATGAAGAAATCATTGTCCTCAATCAGGAAGACCTTTGTTCATTGGCAAAGTTTAAGCAAAAAGTTGAAGGGCTCGGCAACTACGTTTGGCTCGCCAAGGATGCCGAATTGACTAAGCTGAAGCTTTACATCTATGAGGTGGTTACTGAGGCCACAGAGGTTATTCAACTCGGTTGGCAACAAAAAGGGTTTTGGGCGTTCGGCAACGGCATCTGGTACAATGGCAAGTGGTACACCACCGATGATTACGGTGTGGTGAAACTTGACCCTGCTGTCGGCAACTACTATCTTCCAGCCAACTCAAAGATGTTCGAGAACGATCACGGCATCTTCCAGTTTGAGCGCCAGTTTGTCCACCTCAATCTCGGCACCATCACGCTCCATGAGGCGGTGACTCGTTTGGTTGATGTCTATGGCATGAACGGCAAGATTGGGTTCTGCTTCTTGTTGGCAACACTGTTTCGTGACGTGGTATTTGGGACCACTGGCCACTTCCCAATTTTGAACCTGTTTGGCAAAATTGCTTCAGGTAAGTCTGCCTTTGGCAAGACTCTGATGTCGTTCTTTGTGATGGGCTACTCAGCACCCAACATAGAAAACGCCACCATCGCAGGTTTGACGAAGACACTGGAGCAGTCATCCAATGCCCTCGTACATATCGACGAGTACAAAAACGCCATCGACTATAAGAAAGTTGAATTTCTTAAAGGTCTATGGGATGGTGTAGGTCGCACACGCATGAAGTTGAACGAGATGAACCGCAGCGAGGTTACCGAAGTGAAAGCTGGTGTGATAATGAGTGGCCAGGAGATGCCTACCGCTGACATCGCACTTTTCTCTCGAGTGCTTTTTCTGCGCTTCGACACATCCACCTTCACCGATGAAGAAGATAAAAGGTACAAGGAACTGAAGGCGATATGCAACGATGGTCTTACGCACCTCACGCTGCAGATACTTCAATACCGAAACAAGTTCGAGAGTGACTTCCCAGGGAACTATCGAGCAGCCGCTGATGATATCCAAATTGGTCTTGATGGAGAGCAGGTGCTTGAACGCATACGCCAGAACTGGGTCATTCCATTGGCAGCTCTGCGCACACTGCAAGGTGTGCTTGACATCCCTCTTGACTATAAAGATATGCTCGCCATCTGCATCAAGAACATTATCATGCAAAACAAAGAGTGCAGCACAAGCAACGAGATTTCCACATTCTGGAATGTGGTTGCCGTGCTCAATCAGTCAGGGCAAATATTCATCAACGGTGACTTCAAAATCAAATATGTCAAGCGTTTCAAGACAGACACGACTAATGTCATCGAATGGTCACGACCTAAGCCGGTACTGCTGCTCTGCAAAGGCAGGGTTTTCAACCTCTATCAGCGCAATGGTCGATTGACTGGAGCAAAGACCATCCCAGATGACACGCTCGACCACTATCTAAAGAACACCAAAGAGTTCATCGGCATAAAGAAGTCGGTGCGCTTCCACTCCATCATTGATGGCCGCCGTGAAATGGTTACTGTAGAAAACAATGGTATCGCACAGCCTCAATACAAAGACCGCATCGACCGAGCTTATTGCTTCGACTACGAGATGCTGAACGAGAACTACGGCATCAATCTCGAAGAAATTGTCAGCAGCGGTGCCGATGATGATTTAGAAGAACCACGCCCGGAACCACAACCAGGCAACATATTCGAGGGGGTGCCCGAGGGGGAGGCTCCATATTAATATTATAGTTGGTTATGCAATCCTATAAAAGAGCCCTGATGCGTGAGCATCGGGCTTTTTTTCGCCTCGAGCAAAGGCAAAATTTTCCAAAGATTTTGTAAACTACATGAACTACACAAACTACATCGTTAAATTTCAAGCATTTAACACTAATATTCTTGCCTACATTTCGCCTACATCGCACTACATTTTGCCTACATTTTATACTATATACTACAAATTATATAGAAAAATAGAAATGTAGGCGCGGTTGTAGTCGGTTGGTTTCCACTTATATTGCTGATATATAGCCATGTAGCGCATTTTGTAGGCGATGTAGTACGTGTAGTGCAGCCAATCTGTCCACCAAAAATATATTTTTGTTTTCGTTTATTTACTGCCAATACCAATAAAATTCGTACCTTTGCATTGTCTATGAGCCAATTCGTCATCTATATAAAGCTGGAAAAGTATCTCAGCGAGTGGTTAACTCACTCGCTGGGCTGCCCAGTACGCTTCCCTAACGGCTCGAATGAGAACGCCGTGATCCGTGCTTTTCTTCAGCAGATACCCGATGGCGAAAAGCCGGACACTGCAGCCGATGGGTTGACTCCTATATATATACCCGACAGCAAGGCAAAACCGCCCGAAAGCTACAATTACATGACAGAGAGTGGTAAGAAAGCGGTGCGTGAAGCTATCATGGACTTGTTCACTCGCAACTTGTGGAACGAGCTGCGCCCTATTGATAATATCAATATTGGTGTGAACACTCGCATCGCTGCCTGGTGCGAAATGCACGGCATTGGACTCGACCGCGTAGAGACTGTTCGGCAGAAATACTACCGCATCCGTGAAGCTTATAAAAAGCGAGGCATCAATCTGCAAAATTTCACACGAAATAATTCAGACAATGACCCATGAATTTCGGAAACGTGAACAAACCTGCACAACTCCGCACAAACTTGCACAAACTTCAACAATATGACACAACTTTTACAGAACATCAACCGCGTAGATTTCATTGAGACTCGTTACCTGAGCAACATCGTGCTGCTGGGCAACTCAGAGGTTACGCTACAATATTGGCGCAACTTCATCGAGTTGTGTCTTGTCGGTCTTGCCAGTGTGGATGTGAGCCAATCCATTGATAATGGCAGCCGTCTCACCACCATCAAACTCACCGCTCGCACAACAAGCGACTTCGATGTTGACCACCGCCGGCTGGCTTGGCGTGTGACCACAGTCGAAGGTGACCAGTACTTGATTGGCACTACCGAACAACCGTTCCCTGTCACTACAGTAGCCAACGACTTCCCGGACAAACCTACCGAACAAAGCGGCAAAAAAATTACTGTTTCGTGGCAAACACCGCTGAACATCCTTAAAATAAAGGGTTAATCAGTCTTTTTGCGCTTTATTCCACATCTTTATCTTTGCAACAAATTATCTTACAATGGACTATCAACTTATTATTGACGACTACATCGGCGACTGGTGGCTAGGCACTGATAAACAGAGCATACGCCACAAGTTGGCTAAATTCAAAGACCAGCATGTGGATGTGAAGATTTCTTCACTCGGCGGCTCGCTCGATGATGGTCTTGACATC
>JAGAYZ010000032.1 GCA_017940245.1 Muribaculaceae bacterium
ATTTTTATTATAAATTGATTGTCACAAAGTTACTAAAACTTTTTGACATGACAAAGCCTCCGCTTGGGAAAGTAGAGGCTTTGTTATATGTTTTACAACATATTACAAAATGAGGATGTGACACAATTATGACACACCCTCCTCTTGGTTTTCGTTTACTCCTTGCCCAGAATGATGTTGATGATGGCGTTCACGTCGCTCACGTCGATTGTGTCATCGTTGCCCACAACGTTGGCATTGCCGGGATAGTCGGCTTGCGTCTTGTTGCCCAGGATGATGTTGATCACTGCGTTCACGTCGCTCACATCCACGTTGCCATCGCCCGTCACGTCACCGACATTTACAAAATCTAAAGTAGTGAAGGTGACAGGGTCACTCCACAGGCTCACGCTACTGTCGCAGATGCTGCGAACGTAGGCTGCATAAGTGGTGTTTTCATCAAGGCCGGTTATGGTGTAGGTGGGATTTCCTGTCACGTTGATGGGAGTAGTGGTATTCGGATCGAAGTTGCCAGTGCCGTAAACTACTTGCCATGCATCTTGCTCAGAATCACCTGGTGTCCAGGTCAATGTTGCCTCGTTAGGACCGACATTACTTACAGCCAGGTTGGTGGGTTTAGCATAGGGCTCAGGAATTATTTCGGTTATCACAAGATTATCGACAAGTAAATTCCATTTACCCTTATCAGAGATGGCATGTATACCAAAATAGTACACTCCTGTCGTTGTTACAGTTACTGAATTATTAGAAAGTGTTTGAATAGAGTCCCACGTGATATCGGTGGGAGCAATCACATCGGTTGTCATGCCAGCAACAGTGGGAGCAGCTCCCATTTTCACCTCTAATCGCTCAATATGGTATATAGAAGGTTTCCATGCATCGATATCGAACTGATAGGTTTTACCTTCCTCAAGAGTGATGCCAGGAGTAATTAACCAATCATTTGCAGCATTGATTGCACTATAGGAGTACTGTGCATAGCCATTGCTGTTATAAGACCAAGTATGATAATCATAATTGACATCTATAACAGTCATTGTATTAAAGAGGTCTAAAGATGAAAAATCATTGGTATAAACTTGGGCTTGGACAGAGACCGGGAGCATGACACCAAGCGCCCCAATCAATAACAAAAGCACGTGCTGCGCCTTGGGCCATCGCATAAATAGTCGTAGATCTTTTTTCATAAGCTTCAAATATAAATTTATAGGTGGGTTTTATAAATTCATTAATTTGAGCCGCATTAGGGGGCAGAACTCTGTTTGACCCTCCAATGAGACCCGTCTGTTCGCTTGCAAAGTTAAAATTATTTGTTCAATCGTCCATTACCCTTCTCATTTTTAATATTCATTAACGTGTCTTGTCGCAGTTGTTCCATGTGACTAAACGCGTTTCCCAGCTTAATCCAATCAGTATGCAGCTATGGCTGAAAATCCCCCTCTAACTTAAGGGAGGACCTGTGTATCAACCACTTTTAATTATGACACACCCCCTCAATGTGTATGTGTGTGGAGATTTTAGTCGCGACCGAAAATGTCGCGGGTGTAAACCTTGTTCTTTACAGGGTCGAGGCAATGGTCGTAGCGATTGGCGATGATGGCCTGACTTTGCGACATGAACTGCTCGAGGTCGTTGACCACTCGGCTGCCGAAGAATGTGGTGCCGTCAGCCAGTGTGGGCTCGTAGATGATAACCTTTGCACCCTTGGCTTTGACGCGTTTCATTATGCCCTGGATGCTCGACTGGCGGAAGTTGTCGCTGCCGGTCTTCATGGTGAGGCGATACACGCCGATTACACACTCGCGCTCGTTGTTGGGGTCAAAGTCGCCACGGTTGTAGTAGTCGTAGTAGCCGGCGATGTTGAGCACGCGGTCGGCAATGAAGTCCTTTCGGGTGCGGTTGCTCTCAACGATGGCCTCAATCAGATTCTCGGGAACGTCGGCATAATTGGCCAGCAACTGCTTGGTGTCTTTAGGCAGACAGTAGCCACCGTATCCAAACGAGGGGTTGTTGTAGTGCATGCCGATGCGTGGATCCAGGCACACGCCCTTGATGATGGCTTGCGTGTCCAGGCCCTTGAGTTCGGCATAGGTGTCCAGCTCGTTGAAATAGCTCACGCGCAGAGCCAGATAGGTGTTGGCAAAGAGCTTGACGGCTTCGGCCTCGGTGAATCCCATGAACAGGGTGTCGATGTCCTGTTTGATTGCCCCTTCTTGCAGCAGGGCAGCGAAAGTGTGTGCGGCTTCTACCAGTCGCGGGTCATTAAGGTCGGTGCCCACGATGATGCGGCTGGGGTAGAGGTTGTCGTAGAGTGCGCGGCTCTCGCGCAGGAATTCGGGAGAGAACAGGATGTTCTGGCTGCCGGTTGCGTTGCGGATGTGCTGGGTGAATCCTACTGGAATAGTGGACTTGATGACCATGATGGCCTGCGGATTGCACGCTGTGACCATGCCTATGACATCTTCCACGGCGCTGGTGTCGAAGAAATTTCGCTGGCTGTCGTAATTGGTGGGAGCAGCAATAACCACCAGGTCGGCTTCGCTATAGGCCTTGCGCGCGTCGAGCGTGGCGTGAAGATCCAGTTTGCCGCTTGCCAAGAATTGCTCTATTTCGGTGTCGGCAATGGGCGAGATGCCGCGATTGATGAGTTCCACCTTTTCAGGCAGAATATCCACAGCCTCTACATGATGGTGCTGGCTTAGCAGCGTGGCGATGCTCAGCCCTACGTAACCTGTACCTGCTACTGCGATTCTCATGATTGCTTTTGTTGCTTATTTGCGTGAAAACTTATTCTTGATGCGCTCCCAGAACGATGGCTTCTCGTCGTCGTCGACATAAGTGCCATAGCCGTAGCCATAACCATAGCCATAGTTGCCGTAACCGTAACCATAGCCGTAGCCATAGCCATAACTGCCGTAGCCATAGTTCTTGTTGTCGATTTTAATGTCGTTGACGAGAATTGAGAGATTTCTGATTTTCTCTTCGTTATACATTTTCTCCAGGTCTTCGAGATAGCGTTTGTCGATTTTTCCGTCGCGAATCACATAGATGGTGAGATCCACATGGCGGTTGATCAGGCCTGCGTCGGCAATGATGCTATAGGGGACGGTGTCAAGAATCACGTAGTCGTAGGCCTCCCGTAGGCGTTCGATGAGTTCGGCAAAGCGGTCGCTCATCAGCAAGTTGGTGGGGTTGGGCGGGATGGCTCCCACGCAGATAACGTCGAGATTATCGTGGAATTTGCCTTTCTGCGTGATTTGGCTCAGTTCATTGATGTTTCCCGACAGGAAAGCGCTCACACCGAGGCCTACGTTGTCCAGTCCGACGTATTCCGAGAAACGTCCTTTGCGCAGGTCAAGGTCGACGGCGGCCACTCGCTTGCCGGAGTGAGCGAGTGAGAGGGCCAGGTTGACGGCCACAAACGATTTGCCCTCGCCCGACATGGTGGAGGTGAATTGCATCACCACGCCCTTGCCCTCGACGGGTTTGGTCATATAGTCGATATTGGAGCGAATGATGCGCATAGCCTCGCTGATGCGGTCGCGACCATTCTCGGTGACAACCACTTCTCGGTCGCGCTGGCTGGCCTTTTTCGACGGCAACTCGCCTATGATGGGGATGTCAACAGCGTTTTCTATGTCGTGGCGGGTGTGGATGTTGTTGTCCATTGAGTAGTACCAGAACACCGCATAGAGCAGCAGCGCAGGAATGAGCAGGCCGATGAGCAGACCAATCATCATGATGCGGCTGGGAATGGGGGAGATGGGGCCACTTCCGGTGGCGGCTTCAATCACCTTGGCGTTGGGCTCGGTGATGGCCAGCTGCAATGCGTTCTCTTCACGCTTGTTGAGCAGATACATGTAGAGCTGCTCCTTGATTTTTTGCTGGCGTGAAACCTCAGTGATTGCCTTTTCTTGCGATGGCACGGCAATCATGGATCCCGAAGCCATGCTCTGCTGTTGTCGGGCTTGTGACTGGCGCATCTGCAGCGACTGCGTGTAGTTGGCCAAGCCGCGCATGATGTTCTGCTTGAGGGTGGCGATCTGTCGAGTGAGCTCAATCATGACCGGGTTTTCATTGCTGCTGGTGGTGGCAATTTTCTGGTAGCGGAGCATGGCCTCGTTGTATTGCTGAATTTGGCTCTCGATACCGGTGTTTTGGATACCGGTGTTGCTGGGAATGAGTTCACCGTCGCCCATGCCGGCGATGTAGTTGTAAATGCCGTTGGCCAGGCTGATTTGGATGCCCACGTCGGCCGAGTTGTCGGCATATTTGATAGCTGCACCCTGGTCGGCCATGATGGTGGCATTGACAGCACTGGTCTTGAGTGCGGCCACGCGACTGTCCACGCCGCTCAGGTCTTGTGCCAGAGCGGTGACGCGCTCGGCGATGAAGGCCTCGGTAGAACGTGCAATCTGGTTCTTGTCGTTGATAGCATCCTGATTATAGGCGGCGATGACGGCTGTGAGGATGTCGCAGGCTTCGTTGGCATTGTCCCATGTGAGGCCCAAGTTCACCACGTCGGCATATTTGTTGGCCGTTTCGGCAGTAAGGTTCTCCTTGATGCGTGAGGCCATGCTGCGAGGCGTGGTGACGCGAGCAATAACTTGGAAATCTTTATATTGCTTGTCGTTGTAATTCTTGTTTTTGGTGATGGCGATGGGGCCATAAGGGGTGTTTACCTTGTTTCCAAAGTGCGCTTTTTTCCACTGTCCGTTGTTGATTTTAAACTCCAGGTCGTTGCCTCCTTGGGGAATGACAGTCATGGAGAATGGGGAGTTCACTTCGCGCAAGGGTGTGATTTGGATGGGCGATGACTTATAGATGTTGACATCGCGCAAAAAGACATGGCCATAATACTGAATGTTAACCCCCAGGTTTTTAGTGACTTCTTCGAGCAAGTCGGTAGAGCGAACGCGAAACACTTCGTTGGCAATCAAGTTGTTGCCCGACACCATGCCCAGATCGCTGAATACCTGCGATTGTGTGCCGGCATTGGTGTCCTTGGTCTTGAACATGACCTGTGCCTTGGCGGAATACAATTTGGGCTGAGATTTTCCGTAAAGGAATGCCAGACAAGCACACGCAATAGTGGAAATAACAAACCAGTACCAGTTTCTGGCGCATGCCATAAAATAGGCTCTGATAGGTATACTACTGGTCATTTTTTTCTTCGACTTGGAAGTCGATTGTTCTGTCACTGTCTGTCGCATAGCAGTTTTAGTATATGTTGTCGAGTTAATGTCGTTGTGGTGGTTGGCATCAGTGCACAATCCGCTGCAAAGATACGGATTAATTATGAATTATTAATTATGAATGATGAATTATTTTGACGTAGTCAGACAGATTGCAGAATAAAGAATTGAGAGCAAATGCTGGACTATGAATCGCCGCTGGCTTCAACATCAATGAGAGGTGTCATGTGGAAAAACGAAACAAGGATGCTTCGCGTTGAAGCACCCTTGCTATGTTCAAGTTTTGTGATTGTCTTAGTCGATTTCTTCGTCGGCTTCGTAACCACCCATTTCGCGGATGGCGTTTTTGAGCATGACATACTGCTGGAACAGGTGGTTTACGGGCACCTCATTCTGCGTGTAATCGTGCATGGGGCTCTTGAGGAAGAAGCTCAAGAAGCGTTGTGTGCCGTAGCGGCCAGCGCGGCGTGCCAAGTCGATGAGCAGAGTCAAGTCGAGGCACAGAGGAGCGGCCAGGATAGAGTCGCGGCACAGGAAGTCGATTTTGATCTGCATGGGATAGCCCATCCAGCCGAAGATGTCGATGTTGTCCCATCCCTCCTTGTTGTCGTTGCGGGGAGGATAGTAGTTGATGCGCACTTTGTGGTAATAGTCGCTGTAGAGGTCGGGCTGGTTGTCGGCCACGAGGATGGATTCGAGCGTGGAGAGCTTGCTCACTTCCTTGGTGCGGAAGTTAGCGGGCTCGTCCAGCACGAGACCGTCGCGGTTGCCCAGGATGTTGGTCGAGAACCATCCGTTCAGACCCAGCATGCGGGTGCCGATGATGGGAGCGAAACCGCTCTTGACCAGAGTTTGACCAGTCTTGAAGTCCTTGCCGGCGATAGGCAGCTTGGTCTTCTCGGCCAGTTCCCACATAGCGGGGATGTCGACGGTGGTGTTGGGAGCGCCCATCACGAAGGGAGCGTCTTCCATCAGAGCAGCGTAGGCATAGCACATCGAGGGAGCGATGTGAGCGGTGTCGTTGGCCTTCATGGCCTCTTCCAGAGCGGCGAGTGTGCCATGATATTTCATGTCGGGCGCAACGTAGATTTCGGTCGAAGCGGCCCAGAGCACCACCACGCGATCCACACCGCTTTCTTTCTTGAAGTTGCGGATGTCTTCACGAATTTGCTCTGTCATGTCCCAGCGGCTAGTGCATTGCTTCACGTTGTCACCATCCAGGCGCTTTGCATAGTTCTTGTCGAAGGCGGCCTTCATGGGCTTAATGGCCAGAAGCTCGTCCTTTACCGGCTCGATGTCTTTCTCCTTGAGCACCTCGGCGTTGATGGCGCTTTCGTAAGCGTTGGCGGGATATACGTCCCAAGCTGCGAAAACGATGTCGTTAAGGGTAGGCATCGACACGATGTCGCTGTAGTGCAAGTATTTCTTTTCGGCACCACGACCCACACGAATCTTGTCGTACTGAGTCATTGAGCCTACAGGCTTAGCCAGACCTTTGCGGGTCATGAGAACTCCAGTCATAAATGTGGTGCTCACTGCACCCAGACCAACTACCATAATACCTAATTTACCGGTAGCGGGCTTCACGTTAGAATTTGCCATAATCAATTTGGTTTACCTTATTATTTATGATATTATTTTTCGAAAATGAAATTCACGCCAAAAGTACTGCCTTTTTCTGAATTAAAGAACTAAATAGTGTAATCAACTAGTTAAAAAAGCATTAAAATTCAACAACTTACCAAACTTTAGTTAAATGCACCCCATTTGTGTTGTGTTTTTGTTAACAAGAATAAATAGGGCTAAGCCCTATTTTTGCTGTTTTTGGGGGTTTCGCAACGAAACGTGAGAGGGAATTAAGCAAAGAAGTCAATCACTTGTGTGATGGAGGTGATGGCGCAGGGGTGGGAGAGGGCTTCTTCGCTAGCAGTCCAGCCCTTGCCTTTGAGCCAGAGTACATGGCATCCGAGTGATTGTGCGGGTTCAATGTCTTTGTTCAAGCTGTCGCCCACGACCAGCACCTGCTGTGGGGCCAGTTCCAGGGCATCGATGGCCATGCGGAACAGGGTGGGGTTGGGTTTTCGCACGCCCACCACGGCGCTCTCGATAATACCTTTAAAAAGGTGTCGAATGTCGTAGGCTCGCAACACACTGTCGATGTTGCCATAGAAATTGCTCACTAGCATCAACGGGAAGCGGGCGTGGAGCCACTCCAGCACGGGACGGGCCTGCTCGATGCACTCGCGTGCGCGGCGGTCGCAAAAGTGGGCAATGCCGGCTGCGGTGTGCCGGTTGAGCTCGGGCGTATCGGCTGCATGGATGTGTCCTGCCGCTCGCAGGGCCTGTAGCTCAATGCCGATTTTCTTGTGCATGAGTGTGTAGAAGTCGTCGATGGGTGTGATGTGACGTGTGCTGGCCAACTCACGCTCGGCGTGGACATAAGCCTCGCGGAACTGCTCTTTGGTGATGAGTGAGTCAAGGCCTGCATGTCGGTACCCCTCCCATATCACCTCGCTCCAGTGGACACCATTGCTGTCCAACGTGCCGCCGTAGTCAAAGATAATGCCTTTCACATCGTGCATGAGACATGTGGCATCTTGGGTTTCAAGCGTAGTTCCCATTGTTCAAATCTTGGACAAAGCGTTGGCAGAATCGCTCGTGGCAAGTGATCATATAAACGAGCATGATGTTGAGCACGACCAGTTCAAACATGAAGTAGAGCCAGGGGATTTGGATGATGACAGAGATGAACATGGCTATCGTGCGCGTGTTGAACGAGAGCATGTTGGTGTATTTCATCATGGGCAGGCTTGCGGCGCGGAAATCGTTGCGGAAAGTTTGCGATGGGGTAGGCCCGAAGCACTCAACCAGCGCGCGTCGCAATTGCTGCATGTGTGGCGTGAGAGCCTCTTGCTGGGCTGTGTAGCCGCGATACACGAGCATTGTGAGTTTCTTGAAGAAATTGCCTTTCCAGGGTAGCTGGCGGTAGGCCTCGTCGAGTTGAGCGGTGCTGTCCAGTTCGCTGCCTTCTTCACCCTTGAGAAAATAGAGATGGAACTGTCGATAGTAATCGGCGCTTGCGGCTTGCTTGATGTGGCTCAATCCGGCCAGAATGGCCATAGTCCAGATCACCCAGGGATGCTGTGCGAAAAAGTCACCGGCAAGGTGGTCGCCGAAGTGGAGCTCGCGCAGCACAAGGGCGATATAGAAGGTGAAGAACCACAAGTCGCCGCTCATGCCGTCCAGGATGCGCCCAATGCGAGAGTATTGCTTGGTGAGCCGGGCCAGCTGTCCGTCGGCACTGTCGTAGGTATTGGCCCAGATGATGAGGAAGATGCCCAGGTAGTTGAGCCATAGCAGTGGACGCGCACCGAAATAAAGCAAAACGCCGCCGGCCATCCCCAAGATGATGCTGGCGATGGTTACCGCGTTGGGATGCACGCCCAAGCACGCAAAGAGTTTTGACCACATGAATCCCAGTGGTCGATAGAACCACAGGTCGATGTGCTCTTCGGTGTCCATCGACTTGAGCGACGCTTTATATTCTTCTCTCAGAGTCATTGTTAAACCATGTGGCGCGGTGCAAGTGCCGGTTATGAGTTGTTTTTGATAATCTTGAGCACGGTCTTTGCGATGTGTGGTGCGGCTTGGGCACGGCACGGCGCAAAACTGGGCCAGTCGTTGAAGTCTATAATCTTGATTGAGCCGTCGGCATCGACAATGCAGTCACCGCCATAGATGTCGATGTTTACCTCTTCGGCGGCTCGGGCACACATTTCGCGGAAGTTGTTCTCGTCAAATCCCAGCGACTCACCACTGATTTTTTTCCATCCGTTTGCATCGTGTTCCTGGCGTGACGGGCATATCCAGAAGAAGAACTGCGCCCCGCGAATGCCATAGAACTTGATGAGGTCGCCCTCAATGTGCTCGCTAATCACAGCGCGGGTGATGCCTCGGTAGAAATATTCCTGTAGCACTTCCTGCGCTTCGTCGGCATGGCGAACAAAGGACACGTCTTCCTTGTGCTTGGAGTGATAGTCGCCGCGTTTAATCCAGCAGGCTTGGAATCCCGCCTCTTCAATCATGGGCTTGATGTTCTCGTTGGTGTTAACAATCAAGCTCTTGGGGTGTGGAACGCCGGCTGCGAGCAAGATGCGGGTCATGCGTTCGCGCATGCAGTTTTCGATGCCATAGCCCGAGTTGATGACTATGCGTCCTTCGTCCTCGAGTTTTTGCAGTTTTTTTATTGACTCGCTCTCGCGGCACATGTTCAAGATGATGGGCTCTTTCACGCCATCGCGGTTAAACTGCTCTTCAGTGTAGATGCTCACCAGGCAACCGCGCTTGCGGAGTTCGTCGGCGGTGGCGTTGAAAATGGCGGTATCGTTACCGATGTGGTTGGGTGAATAAGCTCCAGCTCTTAATATTCCTGCGATGTTAATGTCAGCCATAGGTATTTAAATGTTTAATTAATTCTAGTTATGTTGTGCTGTAATGGGTCTTGTCGCTCGATGGGGTGATGAATCGCTGGGCGGCGGCAATGTCGCCGGCATGGTCCACATCAATGATTTTATCGATGCAGAAGGCCTGCAAGTGAAAACCGTTTTCAACGAGTGCGCGCTGGAAATTACGCATGCGCGAAAGACCGTTGTCGACGCAATACTCCAGCACGGGGAAAACCTTTGAGGTCATGGCGTAGATACCGCCCGATACCAGATGCACGCCTTCGGTGTGCCTGTCGTGGAACCCGGTGATGTTCATCTGCTCGTCCACTTCCACGTAGAGCGGCTTTTCGTCGTCGACAAATGGTGTCACTGCCCACATGCCGTCGTGACGCTCATCGGACTCAAAAGCGGCGATATAACGTGCAAAGTCGTCTTCCTTAAAAATCGTGTCGACGGTGGTGAGGCAGAACTTGCCCCGGGGTATCACCTTGCTCAATTCATAGAAACTATGCATGGAACTGGGGGTCGTCTTTACCACCACGTTGAGCGGCACCGGCAGCTGCAGGGTGTCGAGATATTGCTGCACGGCGGGCATGTGCTCATTAATGATGATGCTCACGCTTTCAGCGCCACAGCGCATGAAGATGTCAATGAGACGCTTCACCAGGGGTGTCCCATTCACTTCCACCAGGGGTTTGGGGCGCGTGACGCCTTCCTTAACCAGCCTGGAGCCTTCTCCGGCAGCAATGACTGCGTAGTGCATAGTGGTCTTTTAGTCTATTATATTTTTGTCGTGAGCCATGCGACAGGAAGAGTCCTAAACGCATGGGCTACTGGTTCTTTAGTGACAGTTGTCACCGACCCACGTAGGCTGCGTAGCGCTTTAAACCACGTTTGAGGCATCCTATTCGAGTCAGGGCAAATTCAAATAAGACAATGCCCACAATGGCGCAAGCGATGCCCAGCAGCACATCAATCACGTAGTGGTGATTGGTGTAAACGGCTGTCCACCAGATTCCCACAGTGATGATGGCAAACAGGGCCAGCATCCATCGGGGTTGCTTGCTGAGTTTGGCATATATCAAGGCGATGAGCATATAGGCGGCGTGAAGCGAAGGAACGGCGGCAAAGATGTTGGCATTTTTGTTGTAGATGCCGTCGAATACGTTCCATCCCACCAGTTGCTGGAAGCGGTCAAGACCGGCCACATTGCCCGGAGTGTTGTAAATGGGCTCAAAACCATAGTTGAGTACATACCAGGGTGGCGCGGCGGGGTGAACGTAGTAGAAGCAGAAGCCCAGCAAATTGACAAACAGAAATGCCAAAGCAAACCGCAAGTACCACAAATGTTCGCCCTTGAAATACAGCCAAATTCCGAATGCGATGGGAACTGGCACCCAGCACAGGTAGAAGATTCCTGAGAAAAAGTCGCCTATGGGGGCATTGTGAATGTTAAAATACTCGCCCGGAGTCATTCTCACACCTTCCACCATGAAGCCGAACAGCGATTTCTCCGACTCGTAAAGCCCGCGGATGTCGATGGGGTTCACCTCATAGTTGGGCTTGATGCGCATCCAGTCGTAGGAGATGGCAAATACCACAAATGGCAGCAAGGCTACGGCCAGTTTGCGGGTAGTGGGTGTGGCAAAAAACAGCAGGTTGAACAACCCCACCAGCAGCAGGTGGTCGGGTCGCAAGCCGATGAAAATGGCCGTGGCCGCCAGAAAAGCGGTCGTCAGCACCACATCGGTGATGACCTCGGTGCGCGTAATGGAGTGAAAGTCAAATAACTTCATGAGTTGAGAAATAGTCGTGACACTATTTTAGTTGGTTATAACAGTGAATGATGCGCCACACGGCAGTGGCGTTGGCCAGAATGGCGATTATCCACATGGGCACGATGAGCATCAGCAGGTTGTCGAACGAGGTGGTGGAGGCAAAAGCTCCACACAGCAAAGCGCCTAATGCGGTGATGACCACTCTCTCGGGGCGTTGCATGAGTCCCACCTTGCACTCAATGCCTTGAGCCTCGGCGCGGGCGCGCACATAACTCACCATCACCGAGCCGATAATGGCGGCCAGCGTGACCACGCCACTCCATGGGTAACCGTTGAGCAAGAAGAAGATGGCGATGCCCGAGAGCGTGAACAACTCGCTATATCGGTCAAGTGTGGAGTCCCACAATGCACCAAACTTGCTCTGCATGTTGCCCATGCGTGCCAGTCGGCCATCGATCATGTCGAACAGGCCTGCAAACAACACAATAGCGCCTGCCCACCCGATGATGCTTCTGTCGGCGGGCGCGTAGACGGCTGCATAGACAAACAGGGCGGCAGCAACAATGTTCAGCACCAGCCCGATGAATGTGATGATGTTGGGGGTGATGTGTAACTTTATCAGTCCGTTTATGAGAGGGTTGATAATCTTGTAAATCAGTTTTTGAAGATAATCTCTATAGTTCATTGTTGGTTTTATTTTTTTTCTTTGGAAAATTCACTTCGCGGTAGACAAAGAAGCGTTGCATCTGGTAGTTCCATAAAAATCCTACCATCAGCGACACGGCAGCCTTGGCTATCACAAAATAGTCGTCTTCGCCCCACCACTCTGTGAGCAGATAGGTTCCTAGGGTGTTGAGCATAATGCTGCCCGACCACACAAGGAAGTACTTGAAGGCCACGTGGCGCTTGTTTTGTCCTTGTGCTTGGAAAGCCCACTGATAATTGATGGCGCAATTGACGATGCCGCCACACACGGCACCGGTGAAGGTGGAGAACATATACCAGAATCCGCACACATAGTAGAGAAAGGCCGACATGGAAAAGTCGACCAGCGATGCTATCTGGGCAGTTACCTGAGCCTTGCAAAAGGTCCAGATCTCTTTATGATTTGCGGCTTGAGCCTTTAGAAAATCCAATGTTTTTTTATGCCACTGCATGATACAGAATGATAATGATTCCGAGCACGATGGCCGAATAGACTCCTGCCAGCACATCGTCGAGCATCACCCAGATGGCTCCCTTGCGGCGGTCAAGATTGCGGATTCCCAGCGGCTTCAAGATGTCGAAAAAGCGGAACAGTAATAGCGCGGCAGTGGCCCACCACCACTTGTGCTCGGGGTCTCCTGCGAGCATCAGTGGAATCCACACCCCCACCATCTCGTCAACCACGACGCGGCTCGGATCATCACCCCAGAAGGGCTGGAGGCGCTTGGTGGCCCATGTGCCGGCTATGGTGAAAACGATCACGAGCAGAAAGGTGACCAGGGCAAGCTGACATTCGCCCAGCACGCAACTCAATGCCAGCCACATGGCAGTGGCCAGCACGGCACCCGCTGTGCCCGGCCCCCAAGGCCAGAATCCTGCTCCAAAACCGGTTCCTATTATAACTGGAATGATTGATGGTTTTTGCATTCGTAAAAGTGTTTTATCGTGCCTGTTTTTGGCGGTTGTATTGAAACAGCAAGCCAGTTCTTTCTGCGCAGAAAACCTATGCTCTAAGTCTCAACAATTTGCAAAATTACTATATTTTCCCCGATTATCTACAATGGAACTTAAATTTTTTAAAATACGGCTCTGCTGGCACTCGTAAGTTTTAGTCAAAAAAGCAAAATTGAAAAATTTGATGTAATTTTGCAGTCTTTATTGAAGATATTATGAGTGAAACAATCAAACGAACCGTACTTGACTACGATGATATCTGCCAGATGGCTCCTTTCTTTAAGGGAAAACCACGGCTGGTGAATTTTCTCATGCGCTTGCTCGATGTGGATAAGGTCAACTGGATTCACGACCACAACTGCGACACGCCTGGCGTGCCATTTGTGCAAGGGTTGCTCAAAGATTTGGATATTACCATGGAAGTGGAGGGCCGTGAAGTGCTGGAAAACCTGCCTCAAGGCAGTTTCATCACTGTGTCAAACCATCCGTTCGGGGCACTTGACGGCATCATGCTCATCAAACTGATAGGGGAATATCGTCCCGACTTCAAAGTGATGGTGAACATGATTCTGAATTATATCTCGGCCATGCGCCCCAATTTCATCGCTGTAGATGCCCATGAGGGAACCGATGCAGCTCACAGAGCAGTGTCGGTGCATGGCATTACAGAGTCGATCAGGCACGTGCGCGACGGCCATCCGCTGGGATTTTTCCCGGCCGGTGCGGTGTCCAAGTTCTCGCGCAACCTGCGGGTTGAAGACCGGCCGTGGCAGCCGTCGGTGATGCGCATCATACAGAAGATGAAAGTGCCCGTCATACCCATCTGTTTCCATGGCCGCAACAGCCTTTGGTCACTTTTCTTGGGCATGGTCGACTGGCGGTTGCGCACACTGCGACTCCCTGCCGAGGTGTTTCGTCGCAAGGGCGACACGTTCCGCATCAGTGTGGGTCAACCCATCCTGCCCGAAACAATCGGCCAGTACGACACCGAGCAACTCGCCTCGTTTCTCAAGCAGCAGGTCTATGCCCTTAAGGGCTGGAAACTGTAGTTGCCTATCATCAAATATAAGGTAAATCTAGCCTATTCGTCCTCATCTTTGGTGAGGTCAAGCACCACATTGTCGCGACCGCGGGCCTCATAGAGTTTGCCCAGCGGGTTGGCCGTGGCTTCGTCGTGGCGGGCGCGGTTGCGCACGATGTCGATGGCGGCATAGATGGCCTGGCGCATAGATGCCGCGCTGGCCACATTCTTGCCGGCGATGTCGTAGCCGGTGCCGTGGTCGGGGCTGGTGCGCACAAAGGGCAGTCCGGCGGTGAAGTTCACGCCGCCGTCGCGCGCCAGTGTCTTGAACGGTGCCAAGCCCTGGTCGTGATACATGGCCAGCACGCCGTCGAAGTGGCGATATTGCTCTTTGCCGAAGAATCCGTCGGCGGGATAAGGACCGAAGCACAAGATGTGCTCGTCGTAGGCCTGCTCGATGGCTGGCGTGATGATGTCTTTCTCCTCGGTGCCCAGCAAGCCGTTGTCGCCGGCATGCGGGTTCAGAGCCAGCACTGCGATGCGCGGGCGTTCCAGCCCGAAGTCGCGCCGCAGCGAAGCGTCGAATGTGTGCAGCTGGGTCACGATGCGCTCGCGAGTGATGGCGCCGGCCACTTGTGCCAGTGGCAGATGGGTGGTGACCAGTGCCACGCGCACGTGCTCGTCGAAGAGCACCATCAGTGCCTTGGCATCGTCGCCGGCGGCAGCTTCCAGATATTCGGTGTGGCCGTTGAAACGGAACTCATCACTCTGAATGTTATCCTTGTTGATGGGGGCGGTCACCAGGGCGTCGATGCGGCCGGCCTTGAGGTCGGTCACGGCACTTTCGAGTGCGGCCAGTGCGGCTTTGCCGGCCTGTTTGCTGGGCTGCCCCAGTTCCACCTTTAACTCTTCGCCATCGAGCACCTCGATGAGGTTGATGGCACTGTCTTTGATGCTGTCGGCATTGCGAGCGTTGTTTACGGCAAATTGCTGCAGCTCAATGGCTTTGCGATGATAGCTCAGCACCTTGGCCGAGCCGTAGATCACCGGTGTGCACAAGTCTAGCATGCCCTCGGCTGCAAGGGCTTTCATGATGACTTCATATCCTATGCCATTGGTGTCGCCGTGAGTGATGCCAATGCGTATTTTGTTGTTATTTGCCATTATGTCAGTCGTTTATAAGTGTCGTTTAATGAGCCGAGGATCAATCTTGGCCATAATTATCGGCTAAATTACAACTTTTTCTTCACATGGCAAAAAATAATCAGCCCTCTAGTGGGTGGCTCTAGTGGGTGGTAGCGGTGGCACGGTGATGGCATGAAACGCGCGGGAACCGAGTCGGTGCTGACCCGGTTCCCACCTATGTGTGATGTGTTACGTGTTAACTCAGTTGCAAGATGAGGTTGATGATTTCATTCACATCGGCCACATCAATCTTGTTGTCGCCTGTCACATCGGCATCGCCGGGATAGTCGTCGGGAGTCTTCAACTTGAGGATGATGTTGATGATGGCGTTCACATCGGCCACATCCACCTTGTCATCGCCCGTCAAGTCGCCATAGGTGGGCACCACAGGCACGTATTCGGGGTAGACGAATTTTGAGCCGATCAGGGTGATGGTGGCAGGTCCGCGTTCAAAGATCCAGTAGTTGTTGTCGAGGTTCATGCCTGTCCATGGTGTGCCGAAGGTGAGCTTGGTCTCGGTGCCGGTGCCGTGAACCAACCCCACTGTGTTGTCGTCCATCAGCGCATAGAGGCTGAAGTCGCCATTGTCGTTACTGAATATTACCGGAGCTTCGGTCATCTCGAAAGTGCTGTCGCTCTTCAAGGTGAAGTCGATGGGGTTGATGGCTATGCCGGCAAAATTGGTTACGGTCACCACATCTTCGGTCTGCGAGATGGTCACCGGGTTGCTGTATTCCAGCTGGTTGTTGCTGAAATAATAAGAACTCACGCCATTGTTGGCATTGTTGGGGGTGAATGTGCCGCCGGCTTTCCACAGGGGATTGAGCCCGGCGCCCACGATGTTGTCGTGTCCGCTGGCCAGGGGCGTATTAATCACGCGAGTAATCCACAGGTTGGTGGCCAACTGAATCTGATTGTCGAAGCAGAAGGCTACTATCGGGCTGTAATACCAGCCGGCTTCGTACTGAGCATCGCCCTGGTGATAGAACAGTCCGGTCACCGTGCATTTCACGCCCACCGACTGGCCGTTGATTGAAACGGAAGCATAGGCCACTTCCTCGTTGTCGGCCAGTTCAAACGTAGGCGAGTCGTAGCTGGTGAGGTCGAGTGTGCCGGTGACGGCACCGTCGAACATGCCGGCCACTTTCACTGTGCCGGCCTGGTCGTTGGCATCATAAATGATGATGTTTTTGCTCCCGGGAGTGCCGGTAACGGTGGCCGCGTTCTCGGCGCGCTTGCTGGCTTGCTCATAGTTCCACGAGTAACTGCCCACCAGGTCGCTGGCTTGCCTCACGGGCGTTTTCAGGCGCTTCGGGGCACGTTGGGGCTGGTTCTGCTTGATGTGCTTAACGACCAGTTCTTTGGGCGCTTTTTTCACGTTCTGCAGGTCGATGAACTGGGTAGGGGAGGTGGTCACAACGGGCTGGAATGCTGCAGCGGCCATAGCCACGGCTGCTGCCATTGTACTAAGAAGTAATTTTTTCATCATAAAAAAGTAGTGTTAAGAATTGATAGAATTTTGGTCTATGCCACAAAATTATTACAAAAATATTACAATGGCAAGAAAATTATTATGAATCATCGCAAAACCACTCTTTTCGGCATATTTTCTGCTTGAGGCCATAGTTTGAGTGGTACTCATAAAAAAAGGATGGGCAACTCGTGCCCATCCCGGAATTACGGACTATTGTTTTAGAGTTTTGAAAGTCGATTAGTTGACCTTAAGGATGATGTTGATGATGGCGTTCACGTCGGCCACATCCACCTTATCGTCGCCGCTTACGTCGGCGTTGCCGGGATAATCTTCCTGAGTCTTACTCTTGAGGATGATGTTGATCACAGCGTTCACGTCGGCCACATCCACCTTACCGTCGCCGGTCACGTCGCCCACGGGCAGTGTGGGTTCAACCTTGGCGATAACGAGGGTCATGGCATCCTTAGTGAGGGTCAGGTCGTACAAGCCGGCAGGAATCTTGAAGGCCTTTTCGCCAGCCTGCAGACTCAGCTCGGTTTTGAGATACTCATCGGTCACCTCGAAGTCACCGTCGCTCACGGCACCAATGCGATAGGGTGCGATGGCAGCCCAGTCGTCGGCGTTCTCAGCCAGCACCTTACTGAAGCTGAAGTAGTTGTAGCCCTCGTTGCGGCCGTCGAAGTTCACTTCGGCAGTGTAGACGTTGTTGTCTTCGGTAACCATTTCCACACCCACGTTGGGAGCCCAGCTATTCTCGTTCACTTCACCCAGCACATACATGGTGGTGGGTTCTACAGTCTCAACCCATTCGCCGGCGATAACCAGTGTAGAGTCGGTGGGGTTCACAGTCAGTGTCCATGTGCCGGCCACAGGAATCTGGAAGTTCATGCCCGGGCTAGAGATTGCCAGAGCGGTGGCGTTGGCCACCTGTTCCTGGGTAACGATGAAGTTGGCACCGTCGGTGATGCCACCCAGCCAGTTGCCATTCTCGTCGCGCATCTTGAATTCGGCGTTGGCGGCCATTTCCTGAGTCAGGGTCCAGTTGCCAGCGGCATCCTTCACGAAGGGCACTTGAGTCTCCTCATTCCACTCGTTGAACGAGCCAATCAGATACAGGGCGGGCTCAGCAACGGCTTCGGGATAAACAAATACATCCTCATCGAGACGGGTGATGACAAAGTTTGTCTTTTGTCCATACCAATAACCGGTTGTTGCGCCTGCCGTGAAACCATAGCCATCAAGGGCTGAAGTCAGCGTGGTCTCGGTTCCCTTTCCGGGAATATTGCCAAATGCTTGGAATTGATTCTCACCAAAATACCATGTGGTTAAGTCTGTTGTGTAGAAATCGCCATTAGTTGACGAGCTGACAAACTGCGGCTCAATGATAAATGTCGAGTCGGCTGCAAGAACAGCGTGAATGTCAACACCAAAGTCGGCAAAGTTGCCAATGTAGACGGTATCATTACTCTGCTCTATGTAAAGATTGACCTCAGTGTTGTCGGTGTAAGTCATCTTTGCATTCGGCTCAAAGAGAATGGTACTTACACCAATCACATAATAGGTATTGGCATTATTGAGTTTGGCACCCCAGGGGTCATTAAATACGATACCATCGGCATAAACCTGTGCTGTTACAGCTGCCGTAGTATCGTTGACATTAACGAAGTCGGCAGGAGTGTCGCCCGTATATTCATAAATAGACTGACGGGGAATGGTGATAACACCGGTTTCGGTGTCGAGAGTAGCGTTTAGATCTTTGGCCCAGCTACCCCATAGACCTTTGATGATCAGGTCGGTATCGGTGCTGCCTTGTTCAATGGTGACATTGCAATAAGTTGCAGCATAATCATCGAAGTAGGATGCATAGTAGCCAACATAGTTTCCGGGAACGTCGGCCAGGGTGCTAATTTTCTTAGCTGGAGCTTTGAAACGGCTTGCGGTAGCTTGTTTCTCAATCTTGCCATCGAAAGCATGGGCTTTCAGGGCTGCTCTGCGGTCGAAAACCTGCGGAGCTGCTGCGGCTGACAATGCCAGCACGGCAGCAAAAGCACTAAGTAATAACTTCTTCATAGTGATTATTGAATTTTGAATTAATAATTTGCTATACGGAAGTATTCCGTTGCTGGCAAAATGCTTCCGCATGGCGTTACTTGAACTCTTGAGTGCCACAAAATTCGCAATTTTATTTGAAAATTGAAATACTTGAATAGTAAAAAACGAGATTTGTGTTTAAGAACTACTGGGGCGGGTAGTTTTTGGATAAAATGTGTGATTTTTTTCGACAATTAAGTTTTGCATTTATTTGTGTAGGCCGTAAAAAATGCGACTCTCGCGTTGGAGAGCCGCACAGCTATGATGATGCACTGATGTTATATCGGCAGGGGAACTAGTTGCCGGTTCCGGCCAAGATGATGTTGATGATGGCGTTCACATCGCTCACATCCACGGTGCCGTCGCCGTTCATGTCGGCATTACCGGGATAGTCGTCAATAGTTTTGTTTTTAAGCACAATGTTGATGGCGGCATTCACGTCGCTCACGTCCACTGCGTTGTCGCCGTTCACATCGCCCACTTTCAGTTCGGGCTTGGTTGTGGGTTGGACATAAACAAAGACCTCATCATCGAGGCGGGTGATGGTGAAGTTTGGCTGTAGTCCGCCCGACCAGTAACCGCTTGTTGTGCCCACGGCCCATCCATATCGGTCGACCGTCGAAGTCAATGTGTTTTCGGTTCCGGTTCCTGTGATATTACCAAATTGCTGAAACTGATTCTGGCCAAAGTACCATGTGGCCACGTCGGTGGTGTAGTAGTCGCCATTAGAGGTGGTCATGATATACTGAGGCTCAATGGTGAAGGTGGAGTCGGTGGCTAGAACCGCATGGATGACAACCCCGTAATCGCCGAAGTTGCCTATGTAAGCGGTGTCGCTCGACTGCTCTATGTAGAGATTCACATCGGGTTTCGTGTTGCCCGAATAACTCATCTTTGCATTGGGCTCATATAAAACCATGTTCATACCAACTTCATAGTATTCGGTTTTATTCTTAATCTTGGCTCCCCAGGCTTCGTTAAACACGATGCCAAACGCATATACCGTTGCGGTGACAGCGGCTGTGGTGTCTTCGGCGTTGACAAAGTCGGCCGGCGTGTCGTCGGCAGGATCGTTAAACGCTTGTCGCGGAATAGTGAGCGTGCCGGTCACGGGGTCGAGCGTGGCGTTCAAGTCGCGGGTGGTGCTGCCCCATAGGCCCCTGATGATGAAATCGGTCTCGGTTGCTCCCTGCTCAATGCTGACGTTGCAAAAGACGGGTGCATAATCGTCGAGATAGGTTTCGTAGTAGCCGACGTAGTCCTGTGCCAGGTCGGCAAAAGAGCTGATTCTCTTGGCTGGAACATTGCGTGCGAAAGCCCTGGCACGCTTCTCGATTTTGCCATCGAAGGCATGCGATTTCAGCGTAGTGGTGCGGTTGGATGGTTGCGGAACAGCGGCCGTAGCCCACAGGGCCATCACAATGGCCATAGCTCCAAGTAAAAATTTTCTCATAGTGTTGTTATAATTAGAATGAATAATTAGTTACAGCAGTGTTTTCGTCGGCAACATTCTGCCGCCAAACGAAACTCGTCGAAAAGAAAGTGCAAATTTCGCGATAATATTCAATAACCGCAATAATTATGTAATGAAAAGTGATTGTTTTGTGATTTTTGGGGTGCTTTTAGTGGATTTCGGTAATGAGAATATGGAAACGAGAAGCCAAGTGATGCCTAAATAGGAAGTGCGGTGGGGGGGGTAAATGCAATGCAGGCCGCACACTGGTGCGACCTGCATGATAACGATTTAAATCTAAGCTAGGTGCTGTGATTACTTGATCACCTTGATGGCCTTGGTGGTGCCGTCGGTGAAGGTGGTCACCTTGATGTTCAGGCCATCGAATGCGGTGGCGCTGGTCATGCCTTGTGCGTTGATATATTTCACACTGGCCACTTCGCTGGTGCTCATGTCGCTGATAGCGGTGGCAGAGGGCCACACAAACTCGCTGCCGTCGGTGAGTGTGATAGTGAACGGCTCGCGTTCGCCATACCAGTATCCGGTGGTGCTGGCAGCGGTCCAGCTCATGTCGCTGACGAGGGTGGTCTCATCGCCGGTGCCGGTGATGGGGTTCACATATTCACCATTTACATAGCCTGCGGTGTAGAAGTCGCCGTAGGTGGTGCCAGCAGACTCGGTGAGTTGCTGAGGAATTTCGAAGATATAGCCCTCTTTCAGGTTGATGTTCACGTCGCAACCAAAGGCGCCAAAGTTACCGGCGGTCACCACATAATCGCTCTGGTTCACAATCAGGCTGCAGCTGTTGGCAGCACCTTTGGCAATCCAGGTCATAGTGGCGTTGGGCACATAGAAGATGGTGCTTGTGGCTACGGCATAATAATTGGTCTTGTTCTGAAGTTTGGCTCCCCAGGGAGTGTCAAACACGATGCCATCGCTATAAATGGTGGCGGTGACGTCGGAGGTGGTGTCGTTGACATTAACGAACTCGGCAGGAACGTCGCCCGTGTATTCATAAAGTGGCTGGCGAGGAATAACGAGTTTGTTGGTTTCGGCATTGTAGGTTGCGGTCAGATCCTTGATAGCCTCATTCTGGCCCAGCCAGAATCCCTTGATGATGAACTCAGTTTCAGAAGCCCCTTGTTCGATGGTGGGATTGAAATAAACCGTTGCGTTGTTGTCGAAATAGCTGGCATAAGCGGCTACATATTCACCGGGAAGTTCGCTCAGTGAGCTGATGCGATGGCTGGGAGCCTTGAAAGAGCTGGCTGCAACAGTCTCATTGCTGATGGTTCCGTTGAACTCGTGAACTTGAACTGCGGGACGATCCATCAGTTCGATTGCCGATGCGCCGAGCACTGCGCCGGCTGCCATTGTGCAAAGTAAAAATTTTTTCATAATAATTAAATAATTTAGAATGACCTAAAATCCGCAACTATCATTCAATACACGATTAAGGGTAGATTTATGAATCGTTAGTAGCAGCTTTCAGTAAAAAGCAACAGCACAACATCAATATGTAGCCACCATCCCCTTACCCCACGATGCGACTTGAGGTAA
>JAGAYZ010000033.1 GCA_017940245.1 Muribaculaceae bacterium
ATATATTTCTTTCTATCTGTATTACAAATACTTACAAAATTCTAAAACACTTCAACATGCATGACAGGCTTGCTTTGAACTGGCAGACTCCATTCAAACGAAGTGAAGATGGGGTATTAGGCTGCCCCTCCTTACTTTTGAGTGGACAGAGGCAAGCCTCTTCTGCATATCCTTCTTTGCGTGAAGTCGCCAGATCTCTTTCATTTTGAATATTGTTATTCGAAGAACCATCAAAGTCATAGTAACCCTAAAAGCTTGCTTATTTATCTGGTCAGCTCCCCTTACATCGATAGATGGCTGGGGTATTAGGCTGCCCACGGACTTTGAAAAAGTGGCATCGGCAAGCAGAATAGACAGACTGGATATAATCCTCTGGTATCGGCGCGGAAATTCATAACCGACCATGTGTGAGAACAACTTTATGCCAGATTTTGTGACCTATGCTTGCAGATTTATGTGGTCAGTCCAACGTTCGATGCTAATCGGAACGGGTAGTGAGCTTCCCGATGCTTGTTTTATGTGGCAAGCATCGGGCAAACCCTCTACTTCATAGCTACATTGCCTTCATCCACTCCTTGTCCCGCAGATAGACATATAGATAGGAACGCGAACTCAGGTCACCTTTTATCGGCTGAGCCAATCGAATGCCCAGTCACCGATGGAAGTAACGGAGTTGGGGATGGTCACATTCGTCAAGTTGCAATTCCTAAACGCCCAGTCGCCGATGGATGTGACAGAATAGGTAGAGCCGTAGATGGTGGCAGTGGCGGGAATCACGAAGTTGCCGACGATTTCACGCTCATAGCCGGTGACGGTGACGGAAGTGCCATCTCCGTTAAATGTGTAGTGCAGGCCATCGGCCTTGATGCCATAGGCGGTTGCGGGTAAAATGGCTAGCGATGCCGCGATAGTGAGGAGGAAAAACTTTTTCATAAGCACGAACGTGGCAGGGACGAGTGGTATCCTCCGTGTGCCACACAATTACCCGACTTGGTTAAATGGGTTGAAAGAATAAAACGAAAGCGTGAGGAACTTGTTCTGATTATTATCATTGAGGCATCGGCAAACGCCTAACTATCAATAAACAGCCCACCAAACGCCATGCCGATATACCGGCACCCCGCGTGTGGGGTGGATAAAGGCACGCATGAAGCGTTTGTCGACTGCTTAATCCTGATAGTTAAAATTTTTGCCGAATTTCAATGATAGGATAAGCAAAAACGCTTTCTGTGAAATTAATGGTGCCTCCGCCGACGCAACCGCGGCTGCGACAACAATGGTGCCAAAGCCGATGACAAAATTACAAAAAATAGATTTAAAAATATAATTATTTTGCCTAATATGAGATTTTTGTGCCATTTCTTTTCGGCTGGAGTTGTGATCCGGTCGCTGGAGAGATGGGCGGATTTGTTATCTGCTAGCCTGTGGGGCTATGTGGTGCGCTGAAGCAGCGCTGGGGATTACAAATCCCCAAGTTGCGTTCTGGCGGATTGCAAATCCGACAGAACGGGGTGTTTCAGTCGCAATTGCTGGGCACAGTGTTTTGCGGGTGAACTGATTTTTTGTAATTTTGTGGGCAGATGATTAGGGTTTTATATCAAATTGACGAAATGATGACACGACGTGAAATGCTGAAAAGTGCCGGAGCCATGACCATGGCTACCGTGCTGGGCGGAATACCGCTGGCTAGTGCCGCCGAGGAGGCGGTGAACGCGAAATCGAAACGAAAAATTCTGGTGATAGGGGCGCATCCCGACGACCCTGAGACTTGCGCTGGCGGTACGATGTGCCTGCTTGAGCGTGCCGGCCATGAGGTGGTGAGTGTGTATCTCACCCGCGGTGAGGCCGGCATTGAGGGCAAGAGCCATGCCGAGGCGGCCGCCATCAGGGTGGTGGAATCGGAAAACGCGTGCCGTGTGATGGGTGTGCGCCACATCTTCATGAGCCAGACCGACGGCAATACCGAAGTGAATCTGGCTCGCTACAAGGAGATGCGTGATCTGATTGAGCAAGAGCATCCCGACGTGGTGATTACGCACTGGCCCCTGGACGGTCATCGCGACCATGCCGCTTGCGGCATGCTGGTGATGGATGCCTGGCGGCGACTGGGCCGCAACTTCAAGCTCTATTATTGCGAGGCTATGAGCGGCACGCAGTCGCAGATGTTCCATCCCACCCACTGGGTCGACATCACATCGGTGCAGGAACTCAAGCACAAGGCGTGCCTGTGCCATGAAAGTCAGGGGATGCAACCACTGCTCGACGAGTGGCACATCCCCATGGAACGTTTTCGCGGTTTGGAATGTCGGTGCGCGGCGGCCGAGGCCTTTGCCCTTCACACCGATGCTCTGGCTACGCTTTAATCAATGAATTAAGAATGATGAAAGCAGCGCACTGCGCCACTTGTAGCTCGTAGCTATCTGTGGTCAGCCCATGGCCATTACATGTAGAGCCGCTGGTTCTCGAAGTCGATTTCGTGGTCGAGCTTGTCGATGAAGTCGTTGAACACTTCTTCCGACACATCGCCCAGCGAATATTCCTTTTCGGCATCCTGACGAATGTAGGCGATCCACTTGCGGCGCGCTTCCACATAGTCGGTGCGGATGCGCTCCACGGCCTCGTCGGTAAGGGCGTCAATGCCGTAGTAGTCCATAATCATGCGGTAGCTCCACACCCACCGCAGCTCGTTGTAGTTGTTGTGAATGGCACGGAAGCGGTCCAGAATATCGCCCACCGATGCGAGTTTGCCATCAATGATGTCGTCGATGATGCGCTGTTCGGCGCTCTCGGGCATGAGCAGTCCGGCCAGGTCTATCCAGTTGCCTTCGCCATCGGTGGAGTCGGGCTTAACCGGGCTGTGACGCTTGAGCACAGCTCCCATGTAGATGCGCAGTGCCAGGTCGTAGTACTCGATGCCCTTGCGCAGCATGGGTGCTTTGATCACGTATTCGTGATAGTTATAGGTGCTCACGCGGTCGCCCGAAGCTGCTCTGAGCCGTTCCAGAATCTTTTTACCGCGCAATATTTCGTTGATGGTGAAGGGGCTGAGCCAGTCGAAGTTGACGCAGCTCTTGCGCTCGCCGCTCTTGCGCTTGTCGCGCTGTGGCCACTTGCGTATGTCGCGGTATAGACCCACGGTGGCAAAGTTGCGGCCGGGCACGAGATACATGGTGTCGCCGTAAGCAATCAGGTAGGAGAACGGCAGGTCGCGCGTGTCGGGGTGGTACATCAGTTTGCCGAACAAGACAGAAAATGCCCCGATGTTGGCCGGCATGAGCAGATAAGCCCCGCTGGCGGTCTTGGAACCGCGCTCCAGTGTGCCATAGTGCATGGGACCCATTTTGTAGGCATGGTTGCTGAAGTTGGTGGCCGACCCGGCATTGTAGAACGAGAACATGCCGCCAATGAGCAACGAACTCTTGTGATGACTTACGCTGAATGGTCCGCAGAAGGCTGCGCATGCCTCACCGTTGGCCATGTAACTATTGGCGAAAAATACACTGCTGGCGGCCGTGAATCCATTGGTGAGCTCGCAGGCTTCGCCCACGAGACAGTCGGTCATCTTGACGCTGCCCTTGATTTTCGAACCTCCACTCACGATGGAGTGCTCACATATCACTCCCGTGCCGATGCTGATGGGGTTCTCGCAAGAACTGGCAATGGTGCAGTCGTAGATGCGCGAAGCGCCCCACACGCTGCAGCCGTCGCCCAGCACCGAGTTGGTGATTTCGCGTGCATTGACGATGCGCACGCCGTCGCCGATGGTACTGCAATTTGGTTTTAATGATGTTATGTGTTTCTCAACCAGATTGTTGAGCGTATTCATGAGCCGTTTGTTGTCGCCATGTTTCACCATCAATGCTGCCAGCTGGCTGTTCAGGTCGCTGAAGAGGATGAGGTTGCCGTTGCCGGCCTCGTTGAGCACGGCAATGAGCCGTCCCTGTCCGTAGGTGGCTTCCTTGCGCGTGTCGATGGTGCTCACGTTGGAGATATAGCATCGGTTGCCGATGTTCACGTTATTGATAAAGTTGCCAATGTTCTCAATCAAGCATCCATCGCCAATGGTCACATTGCGCAGTGTGGCATTGTAAATGCCACAATTCTTGACAAAACCGTCACTCACTTCTATAGTTCCCTGGCTGCTTCCCAGTCGTGCCTCTCCATAGAAAATCACGCGGTAGCATCTGTGGACATCGAAGCCTTCACTCACTCTAATTTGCATCCAGTCTTGAGCCAAGCATCCATTGGCAGTCAAGATCTCAATCTCAGCTGAAGTCAGCTGCCGATATTCTTTCATATTCTAAAATTATGTGTTTGAATGTGCTGGCAAAGATACAAAAAAACGGCAACAGGGCAAAATAATACTCAATTTTTTACTTTTTGTCGCTTTTGGCGTGTAGGTCGAAGTTCCGGTGGCAGTTAGATGCCCATCAGGTCGCGGTAGATGTCGAGAGCGGTGCTCATGTCGTCGTCACTGACCACGTTGTCGATGACGGCATCACCACAAAGCCGCAGCAGGGTGCAGTTGATTTCGCCCGAGCGGCTTTTCTTGTCGTGGTGCATGAACTGGAGCAGGGCAGGGTAGTCGTTGCAGGTGAAGCGCACCGGTCCGTAGTGGTCGCGCACGAAGGCCGCCAACCGGTTGAGAAGGTCAGTGGGAAACTTGAAAACCATGTGCGACAGCACAGCCTCGGCGACCAGCCCGCAAGCCACGGCATGGCCATGGGTGACGGGAGTGCCTCGTTGCAGAGCCAGTGATTCTATGGCATGTCCGGCCGTGTGTCCTAGGTTGAGCGTGCGTCGCAGTCCGTGCTCGTGCGGGTCGGCCGCCACGATGCGGTTTTTAATGTTGACCGAAGTCTCAACAAGTGGCAGCATCTCGCACCAGTCAACCGTGGCAGGTTCCAGCTCGGTGAGCTCGAAGAAGTCCTCGCGACTAGTGAGCAAGGCGTGCTTGATCATCTCGGCATAACCCGAGAGCACTTCTTGCTGTGGTAGTGTGTCGAAAAAAATGGTGGACACGACTACCTGACGGGCATGACTGAAGAGTCCGATTTCATTTTTTAATCCCGAATAGTTGATGCCTGTTTTACCTCCGGCCGCTGCATCCACGGCAGCCAGCAGAGTGGTGGGCACGTTGATGAACGGTATGCCTCGCTTGAATGTGCTGGCTGCGAATCCGCCTAAGTCGGTGACCACGCCACCACCTAGGCACACCATGATCGAGTTCCGTGTGGCGCCGGCCGCCTCCATCTGTTGCCACACTTGGCAAGTGGTGTCGATGGTTTTATGGCAATCGCCTGCGGGAATGACAATGGCCGTAGCCGTAGCAAGCGATGGCAGTCGTGGCAGCACCTGGCGTGCCGTGTTATCGTCGGCCAGCACGAGCACATTGCTGGGTTGCATGTCGTCAATGAAGCTTTTCAGCAGCTCATCCACATGATTTGTGAAGGTGATGGCCATAGGAAAATGAAACTGACAGAAAGGTTACTGGGCTGGGTTGAGCAACAGGGGCAGTGCTTGTGCCAAAGCGTCCATTGTGGGGAACACGATATCGGCACCGGCCTTGTATAAATCTTTCTCCGATAAGGGACCCGTCATCACCGCAATGGTGAAGCATCCGGCGGCATGCCCAGCCTGCACACCCAGTGGCGCATTTTCAATGACGATGCACTGCGCAGCCCGTGCACCGGCCTTTTCTATTCCCTTCAGGTATGGCTCGGGGTTGGGCTTGCCATGACGCACGTCAAAACCGGTGACGCGTTTCTCGCTGAGCAGCCCTTCAAACTCCCGGTCGATGCGGTCGAGCACGGATGGTTGCTGTGAACCGGTGACCACGATGCGCTCGATTCCGGCTTGCTTGAGCACTTCCAGCACCTGGTCGATGCCTTCTATCTTGGGTGTTTCTCCCAATTCCTGGAAGTAGCGCCCCTTTACTTTATACAGTGCCAGCGCTTCATCGTCGGTGAGGAGTTTGCCCACACCATCCTTGAATTTTTTCTTGACG
Organism: Muribaculaceae bacterium; assembly: GCA_017940245.1. Lineage (GTDB taxonomy): Bacteria > Bacteroidota > Bacteroidia > Bacteroidales > Muribaculaceae > Sodaliphilus. The sequence goes on from JAGAYZ010000033.1 coordinate 6,008, forward strand.
ATTTCGGTACCAGTCATGCCCTCGTACTGATAAAACTCATCACGAGAACATTTGATGCCGTTCTTCTGCATGAGTCTGACCCAGGCGCGTGTGTGATTCTTCATCGTGTCGAACAGCACTCCATCGCAGTCGATGAGTGCTGTGGTGATGTTCAGTTGCTTACATCCCGCATAGCGCAGGTAATTACTGATTGCTTCTTGAAGTGTCATGTTTATAATTAAAAATTATCTTACTGTAATGTGGAAACATCCTTGTCGGCGCTCGAAGATGGCGTAGCAGCGACCTTGTTGCCGCTTGTCGTAGACGATTTCGGCCAGGATGTTCTTGAGATCTTCCAGCGAAATGACATAACTGGAGTCGCGGCAGTCGAATTTTGTCCAACTGATGTCAAAAGTGGTGCCGTAGCGGTGGCACGACTGCTCGGTGGCGGCACGATTGCGGCGGGTGAGGCGCCGCACACTGTAGTCGGTGCGCAGTGCGCTGGTCACCTTGATGCGGTATTCCTTGCCGCCGCGTGCCTTGATGGTGTCGCGGAAGTCTTGCCCGATGTCGTGCAACAGTCGTGCGGCACGCGGCACAAGATAGGGCAGTGAAAACCACATGGTGTCTACGGCATAAGCGTCGCAGGTGCTGATGCGCACCAGTGGCCGCTTGAGCCCATAAGCTTGCGCGATGCCCTCGATGGGCTTGATGCCGCGGTGACGTGCCGCGGTGAGCTGCAAGTCGTTGGTGTCGTTGAATATTTCCTTCAGCCGGCCGGGCACGACGTGAGTGACCATGCTGTGCACCTCACCGTCGAATTCACCGCAGTGAACCGGCGTGTGGGTCTCGGGCACCAGTGTGTCGAAGGCATCGGGCTGCTCTTTATCGGCTGTTTCAGTGTCGCTGCATGAACTGCAACTGCTCATGAGCGACATGGTGGTAAAAAATGCTGTAATTAAGATGAAAATTGTTTTTCTCATTAAACTCCGAGAATGATGTTGATAATTGCGTTCACGTCTTCTACATCGATTTTTCCATTGTTATCCATGTCGCAACTTGTGATTTGTGATGCGGTGGGAGTCTGTACCTTGAGGATGAAGTTGATGACCAGGTTCACGTCTTCTACATCCACTTTTCCGTCGCCGTTGGCATCACCTTTCTTTCCAGTAGAACCGCCGGTCATTTTGTAGCGGGCGGTGCTTCTAGCCCGCACCAGTTCTCCTTGATTGTAGTAGTAGAAGATGACGAAGTAAGACTCGCCTGTGATGAGCTCATCGAAAGAGAACGTGAGTTTATCGGTTCCATTTCCTGCCAGTCGCAATGCCTGAGTTTTGGCCATCACGGCCGAGCCGCTATAACTCGTTCCATTCACCTTGGTCACGCGGCATATTTTGGCCACGATATCCTCATCGTAGTCCGAGGCCAGGTTGTTTGTAATCAGGTCCTCAACGATGAGTGTGTTGCCGGCCACACTTCTGCCGCTGACTGCATTGGTGGAGTTGGGCACCGTCAAGGTCATGGTCAGATTTGCCTCGGGCATTTCCTCGATGGTTACCGACTGAGTGGCGATGGGGCTGGTGCCGTCTTCGTTAAAGGTGACCGACAAAGTCTTGTTGCCGGTGGTGGAGGGCGTATAGTAGAACTTGAGATCTTCGGTTTCACCCGATTGAGACTGGGTGATGGCAACTGTGTTTTTGACTCCATCGACAAACAAATAGGCAACATTGTTGACCGAATTTCCCCTGTTGGTGACATTGGCTACAATCTCGAGAGTTTTCCCCACGCGCCGGTTGCCGTTGATTGTGATGTCATTCAAAGTATAGTTGGGCTTGATGTCGCTGCTAATTCCGTGTGCAGCTAGTGTGAGCCGATTACCGGCCACCTGCGCAATCACATAGTTGACGTCGCCGCTCTCACATATCTCCCAACTGTCGCCGCTGGCTAATCGGCTGATGGGCACAATGCGATAGGTGCCATCGGCAAGGCCTGCCCCCAACGAGCATGGGTATGCACCTGTGCGACCATATCCATTTGGCAATTCGTTGAACTTGAACGTTGAGCTTGTCTCGTTTGAGATGATGGCCAGGCGCGTGTCGCCCTGATAGAGTCCCCATCCGGCAACGAAGTTTTGGGTCGCTCCTGTGTGATTAGAAAAACGGCCTTTGATGGAGATGCCGGTAAAGTTGGCTGAGGAATTTGCGCGCGTGTAGCTGGTAGCTGGCAACTCCAGAGCAGAGAATGTCATTGCGGTGGTGTTGGCGATGGAGCCTTTGGCAGGCTGAATTCCCGCAACGATGGCTTGGCCTAAAATATAACCTTCGTTACCTTGGGCACTCCCTGTGCCTTGCGAATTGGGACGCAGAGCCGAAAGTGCGAAGTAGCCATTGCTGGAACTACCCCAACCCCAGTTGAAATGAAACAGCCCGTTGTCATATCCGTCGCACACAAACGAGTGTCCGGCTTTATTCATTTTCTCTCCGCGATACACTACAGGACGATGCGCACGGAGTTCGGAATAGATGAGTTGCTCCCATGCGTCACGGCTGAAATTGTTGCGTGCGTAATATCGGCAAGAGGGTGCATAGTCAAAGTATTGCTGTAGTGCATCGGGAATGTTGCTGGTAGAAGCAGAGGATGTGCCATCCTTGAAGTCCATATTCAGAGCCTGGTCGCAATATAGCATAAGCGTGGCCACGGCATCGGCCGAAACGCCTGTAGAAGTGGGCAAGTAGTTGTCCTTCATATTGGCCCAGTCGAAGTTGACTACAGGTAGCTCGGGCATGGAAATGGACTGGCTTTTGGTCAGGTACTGCGGGATGGCTTTTGTAGGAGCCACAGGCCATTTATAATAGTACATCACCTGCGCCATGGCGGTGGCTACGCACCCCGTAGCGGCCCGTTCGCCATTGGCTGTGTTGGGCAGCAATGAGTTGTAAGGCTCGTTCTGATCCCAGTTGCATGTGAGCAACGGCGTTATTCTCCCTGCAGGTGCCTGGGCCGTGGCATCAAAAGAATCATCGTCTGGCTCGAGGCTTTCAATCTCTTGTGCATAGGCATCGAGCCAGAGCTGCATGGCCGGCGGAATTGCGTCGGCGTCGAAGTGACCGCTGTCGCTATAGGCCAGCACTGGAATGGCGCGGTCGTCACCGCTCACGATGACATATCCATCACCCGTCTGTGATGCATTAAAGACGTAGTAGGCTGCGGCGACACCTGGTGCGCGATGGGATCCACGTTGCTTTGTCACCATGAGATTACTTCCCATGTCGATGTGATGGCCAGAGATGAACGCTTGAGCCACTTGGAGTGCCTCGCTCTCGCTGAGTGTGCGTGCCTGGACATAAACCGACCCGCACAGGATCATTGCTAATGCTGTTGAGAGACTTTTAATTGCTTGACGAGATGATGGATAAGTCATGAAAAAAAGATTATTTGATTCCTAAAATGATGTTGATAATTTTGTTCACGTCTTCAACATCCAGTTTGTAATTGTAGTCCATGTCGCATCGAGAGATTTGTGATGCGGTGGGAGTCTGCACCTTGAGGATGAAGTTGATGAGCAGGTTCACGTCTTCCACATCCACCCTTCCGTCGCCGTTAGCATCGCCTTGAATATAGGTGGAACTGCCGCTCTTCATCGTGTAGGTAGCCGTCTTGGCAATTTGAGTTTTCACGCCGTTCTTGTAATAGGACACGATGCCATAGTAGGCTTGTCCAGAGGTGAGCCCTGTAACGTTGCCGGTGATGGTGACCGTTTTTCCGGCAGCTACCTGAGTGCTGATGTTGGATGTTTTGTACACTGAACTATAGCCGCTGCGATAGATGTCGAGAACGAAGCCGCTGGTGTAGGCAGCAGATCCCTTGTTGGTAGCCGAGAAACTGACTCCGAAGGTCGTGCCGTTGATGGTTGATCCACTGGCATTTTGCACGCTTACAGAACCGAAAGTCATATCGACCGATGATGCGGCGGGCAGAGAGTAGGTGGAAGTGGTGGTAGCAAGGGTCTTGGTGCCGTTTTTGTAGTAATAAATCTTGGCATAATAGCTCTTGCCTGTTGCCAGTCCGGTAACGGTGGGGTTGATGGTAGCACTACCGCCTGCATTCACCGTGGTGCCTATCGTGGTGGTCTTGTAAACCGAAGACACTCCCGATTGATACACGTCCATGACGAAACCGCCCGAGTAGGCCGATGTTCCCTTGTTGGTAATGGTCTGCTTCACCGAGAATACATTGGTTGTGAGTTGACTGCCCGAAATGTTCTGCACTTGCGGTGTTCCGAAACTCAGATTCACGTTATCGTCGGCAGCCTTGATGGTGACCGAGCCGGTGTATAGCGGTGAAGAGCCGTCGGAGTTGAGCGATAGATTGATGGAATAGACGCCGGCCGAGGTGGGCGTGAAGTGAAGTGTGACCGTCTCGGCGTTATAGGCGGGAATGTCGAGCATGCCCATGCTGGATTGCACGTTGTTCACAAAGAGGTAAAGCATGTTGTAGTCGTTATATCCACCATTGGTGATGTGGGCATTGACGGCAACGTTGGAGTTGGGTGTGAGTGTACCGCTATAGGTGACGGTGTTCACGGTATAGGCCGGATTGGCGGCATTGCCCATTCCGGTGATGGTGAGCGTGAGGCTGTTGATGGTCACTTTATAATAGTTGCGGCTGGCGCCTTCACATTTTTGCCAAGCATCGTTAGAGCCGTGCTTACGGTAGATGGCGTGCAATTCGTAGGTGCCGTTGCTCAGCCCGCTGCCGAATGATAGCGAGTATTCTTTGCGGCTGATGTAATAGCTCGGCTTGATGTCGGTAGTATAACTGTTGAAGACCACTTTCACCAGCTCCCCGTTTTGGTATAATCCCCATCCGAAGTCGGGAGACATCGTGTTGTTGGTCTCGTTGGAGAAAGTTCCGGTGATGTTGATGTTGGAAAAGTTTCCGCTCGATGAAGAGCGAGTCAGTGTGGAGGCTCCGTAGACGCGTGTGTCGGAAATGCTGAGCTGGTAACTGACCGTGTTGGTGGTGCTGGGCTTGAAGTTGATGATCATGCCCTGGTTATTGCCGTAACCGTCCGAGCCCACGATGCCACCTGTGCCTTGTTCCTCGGGATTGAGAATGTTGAGCGCGAAGAAACCGTCGCTGCCGCCTCGCCAGCCCCAATTGATGTGGAACATCCCCTTGCCGTCGAAGCCATCGCAAATAAATGCGTGTCCGCCCTTGAGTTTCTGTCCGTGGTAATAGACGGGGCGTCCGGCTTTAAGCTCGTTATACACCAGGGTTTCCCACTCGTTGCGGGTGTAGCTCGAGCGGGTGTAGTGGCGGCATGCGCCATAGCCGAAATAGTTGGCAAAAGCCGATGCGGCCACATAGGAGTTGGCACTGGATGTGGCGTTGCCGTTATTGTCGATTTGAAAATCCATTTCCACCGATTGCGCGCAGAAATTCAGTAGCGTGGCCACGGCACTGCTTGTCTCGCTGCTGGAGTAGTAATTCTTCATGCTGCTCCACTGAAATGTGACGGGGCTCAAGGCCGGGCGCGAAATACTTCTAGTCTTGGATGTGTAGGCCGGTATGGTCTGTGTGGCCTTAGCAGGCGACTTGAAGAAGTACATCACTTGTGCCATGGCGGTGGCCACGCAGCCTGTTACGGCGCGAAGCGAAGAAGTGAGCATGGGCATATTGGCATTGAATGGTGAGCCTTGTGCCCATTGCGATTTAATGAGGGGCGAGATAGCCGATCCTGTGATGTACTGCGGTGCGGCAGCATGATAAGGCTTGTTGATGCCCATTTTGTCGAGTTGCTCGATCTGCTCGGCATATTCATCTAGCCAACTCTGCATGTTTTCGGGAACATCGGTGGGGTCGAAGTAACCGCTGTCGCTGTATCCCAGCACGGGAATGACGCGGTCGTCACCGCTCACAATCACATAGCCGTCGCCAGCAGTGCCTGCATTGTAGACATAGTAGGTGGCAGCTGTGGTCAAGCTGGGGGCACGCCTGGCTCCGCGCTGCACGGGAGCCAGGTCGCCTTTGACGGCAATGTGTTCTCGGGCAAAAAACGATTGAGCCACTTGGCGGGCCTCACTCTCGCTGAGTGTGCGTGCCTGAGCCATGTTGAAACATGAGCACATGATGGCCAGCACGATAGCTGTTGCAGTCGTGCCAGTCAGAATATTAGGGATATAGCGGAATCTTTTCATTGTAATGGGTCTTTTAAAAATTTGGTGTATGAAATATTTCAATCAGCGAAATTACGAAATAATTATGATTTATGAATGAGGAATGATGAATAATTTGACATGGAAATGGCTTGGCCGGCCTTGATGGTTCAAATAAAACTTTAGATCAAATAATTGCTAGAAAGAAGTTTAACCGAACATCCAGTAGTGGTACTCGTCGTAAACATTTACCATGCGAGTGCCTATTTCTCTCCAGATACTATAGTGTGTACCCTCCATGGAGTTCCATCGCACATATAGTTCCAGTCCTGCATCGGTGTGCATGATGCACATGATTTCCGGCCCGTGTTCGCTGAACAGGTCATCCAAATCGCTGGTGTCGAACAGATTGGCATCGCTGAGGTCGCTGCTGAATTCTCCCTCTTCTTTCATGTCGGTAGCTATTTCGATGGCCGAAGCTACCGTGCCTTCGGCCAGGGTGACAACGGCAAAAATCACCTTTTGCCTGCCAGCCAGCAGCACTAGATAGTAGTCGCGGTTTCCCACGGGTGTGGGCAGAGTGGCAAGCCATTGCGACTTGGCCACATGGTAATAGCTGCCATAATGATCGACAACGATTTGCTTCAAGCCTTGATTCATGGTGCGCAAGGGCTCGGGCGATAGCCAGCGGCTGAACTGCTGCGGCTTGTGTGTGGTGAGGAACTGACGTGTCACCGCCACCGGGACGGCCACGCCGTCGGTGTAACCGCGAAACATCGTGGCCACAACTTGAGGATTCTTCAGTTTGAACTCTCGGGTGCTTTGCCACAGCGTGTCACCATCGAGCGACGTGAAAATGCGGTTGTCGCGCACAAAGCTGATTTCGTTGACGTATGGCTTGAACACCATGTGGGTGTACTGGTTGCCGTGCGGGTAATTCTCCATCTCCCGCCAGCCGATGAAGACATTTTTCGCCTTTTGCATGCCGCTGATGAAGATGGGCGGCTGCTTGAGGGTGATGTCGTCGGCAGGCAATGCCCAACTGCCGCAGATGTACTGGATGGGGGCGGGGCGCTCACTTGAGATTTTCTGAATTTGTTCTGCCTTCAAGTTGATTGGAGCCATGTTGCGTCCTACCGAGAAAGCAAGAAATTTTCTGCTGATTGCTTTGTCGTCGTTGAAGAGCACCAGGTCGTCGATGCCGTCGTCGTCCAGGTCAATCTTTTGATAATACATGAGGGCTGAGGTGCCGTCGGGCTCAACCATAAGGTTGTCGAGAGCGTTCCACACGGTGCGGTTTTGCTCATCTTCGGTCATGGCTCAGCAACTCATGGTTGCGGCTGCCAGAGTGAATAAGGTCAGAATCCTGTTCATAGTTAGTTGCGTTAGAAGGATGAAACTTTTCGCAAATTTCGTCAAAAAACTTGGAATATGCAAGAAATGCCATCGGCCGAAATTACTCTCACTCGGAAAAGTCCAAATTAATTTGGCTGTTCGCTCGCTTATTCGTAATTTTGCAGCTTGAAAAAAAATGAAGTATGCAGAATATTAGAAATGTAGCCATTATAGCCCATGTGGATCATGGCAAAACCACTCTTGTAGATAAAATGCTTGCTGCCGGTAACTTGTTCAGAGACAACCAGCAAGTGGGCACGCAAATCCTCGACAGTAATGACCTGGAGCGTGAGCGTGGCATCACAATCCTGTCGAAAAACGTGTCAATCAACTATAATGGATACAAAATCAATATTATCGACACCCCGGGGCATAGCGACTTTGGCGGCGAAGTGGAGCGCGTGCTGAATATGGCCGACGGCTGCCTGCTGCTGGTAGATGCCTTTGAGGGTCCCATGCCGCAGACGCGCTTTGTGTTGCAGAAAGCCATAGAGATAGGGCTGAAACCCATTGTGGTTATTAATAAGGTGGATAAACCCAACTGTCGACCCGATGAAGTTCAAGAACAGGTGTTTGAACTGATGTGCAACCTGGACGCTACCGAAGACCAGCTGGAGTTTCCCACCATCTTCGGCAGCGCGAAAAATGGCTGGATGAGCATGGACTGGCGTGAGCCTACCGATAACATTACCGCTGTGCTGGATGCCATTATCGAGCATATACCCGCACCCGAAATGATGGAGGGAGAACCGCAGATGCTCATCACATCGCTCGATTATAGCTCTTATGTGGGGCGTATCGCTATCGGCCGTGTGCATCGTGGCGTGATTAAGGACGGTATGGAAGTGGGGCTATGCAAAAAGGACGGAACTGTGGTCAAGCAGAAGATAAAAGAACTGCGCACCTTCGAAGGCATGGGACAGAAGCATGTTGACCAGGTGGAGTGTGGCGACATTTGCGCCATCGTGGGTCTGGAAGGATTTGAGATTGGCGACACTGTGACCACGATGGCCGCTCCCGAGCCACTTCCGCGCATTGCCATTGATGAGCCCACGATGTCGATGTTATTCACCATCAACGACTCGCCGTTCTTCGGTAAAGACGGCAAATATGTCACCTCGCGTCACATCTGGGATCGCCTGCAGCGTGAGCTGGACAAAAACCTGGCATTGCGCGTGGAGCGCACACCCAATGAGGACGCTTGGCTCGTGTATGGCCGCGGCGTGTTGCACCTGAGTGTGCTCATCGAGGAAATGCGTCGCGAGGGCTACGAGTTGCAGGTGGGCCAGCCACAGGTTATCATCAAGGAAATTGACGGTGTGAAATGTGAGCCCATCGAGGTGCTCACCATCAATGTGCCTGAAGAATACTCCAGCAAGATGATTGACATGGTCACTCGCCGCAAGGGTGAGATGACATCAATGGAAACGCAGAACGACCGCATCCATCTGGAATTCAAGATTCCGTCGCGTGGCATCATCGGCTTGCGCACCAATGTGCTTACCGCCAGTGCGGGCGAGGCCATCATGGCTCACCGCTTCCTGGACTACGAGCCATGGAAGGGCGAAATCACCCGCCGCATCAACGGGTCACTCATTGCTATGGAAGGTGGAACGGCATTTGCTTATGCCATCGACAAATTGCAAGACCGTGGCAAATTCTTCATCTTCCCGCAAGAGGAAGTGTATGGCGGCCAGGTCGTGGGTGAGCATGCTAAGGACAAAGACTTGGTCATCAACGTGACGAAGAACAAAAAACTCACCAATATGCGTGCCACAGGCAACGATGAGAAGGTGCGCATCATCCCGCCCATCGTGTTCAGTCTGGAAGAGGCTCTGGAATATATCAAGGCCGATGAATATGTGGAAATCACTCCCAACCACCTGCGCATGCGCAAAATCATCCTCGACGAGCTGGAGCGCAAGCGCATCGCCAAGGCTTCGGGCCACGACGAAGAGTAACGACACTGTGTGAAACATTAAAACGAGCAGGGGCTGCACCGACGATGAGTGCAGCCCCTGCTGTGTAGAGGGTGAGGCATCAGCGCCTCACCGATGAGTGATACGTTACTTCACCACAACCTTCTTGCCGTTGACCACGTAAATGCCTGCGGGCAGGGTCATCAGTCGGTCGCCGCCATTCTGCATGATGCGGCCATCGATGCTGTAGACGACATTGCTGCTGGTGACATCGTTGGCGATTCCGTTGATTCCAGTGGTGGGATCACTGATTTCAATCCAGTCGATGTTCACCATGCCGAAGTTCACCTCGCCGGGCATCAACACATACAGCGGAGTGTAGAGTTGAGGATCCTCGGTAGAGGTGGTGGTAATGGTGATGGTCTTGCCATCGTCGCTGACGGTCATGTTGGTACGAACGTCGGTCGGTTCATTGCCGTTGATGTACCAGAACGAGCCGCCCAGACCATTCATAGCTTCCTCACTGGTGATGATGAGTTGGTACTCGTTGCTGCCAGTGTAGTGGTATCCCACGAGCGTGATGGTGTGTCCGTCGGCGGTGAGCACTTGTCCCTCGGTGGGCTTGGCCGGAGCGGTGACGGTAACCTCAAACTGTGCGGTGATGGCATCACCAGGAGCGCGTGCGGGAGCACCATTGGCCTGAGGAGCCACGTAGGTGGCAGTGATTGTTGCGGTACCCTCGGCGATAGCGGTAACGAGTCCGTTCTCGTCGATGGTGGCAATGCTTTCGGCACTCGAGGCGAAGCTCAGTCCGTTGGTCACAACGTTGCCATCCTGATCCTTGACGGTGAGCTGCAGTGTCTTTCCGGCTTCAACCTCCGAAGCGTCGGCCTCGATGGTGATGGCGGTGATTTCAACTTCTTCACCGGCCTTCTCAATCCAGTTAATGGTAACCTCGCCGAAGTTCACCTCGCCGGGCATCATCACATACAGCGGAGTGTAGATTTGAGGAGCCACGGTAGAGGTGGCGGTGACGGTGATCGTCTTGCCGTCGGCACTGACGGTCATGTTGGTGCGCATGTCAGTTCCACCTACGCCATTCACATTCCAGAACGAGCCGCCCAGACCGGTCATTGTCTCCTCGCTGGTGATAATGAGCTCATAGTTGTCGGTTCCGGTGTAGTGGTAGCCCACGAGCGAAATGGTGTGGCCGTCGGCCGTGAGTACTTGGGCATTGGGATCAACGATAGGCTCTTCGCCGCTTTCTTCCTTGTAGAAGTAGATGTTGTCAACATATACCATCTCGCTGCCCGTGCCGCGGTCAATCTTGAGCTGGAATGCGGTGTTGTCGGTGTAATTGAGAACGAACTGGCTCAATGGGATGTCAATGCTGTTCCACTGCTTCACGTTGAGCGTGCCCACCGATTGAGAGTTCTCGGTAGGTGCATTGCGCATGATGGGCGTGATGCCGAAGTTCATTTCCTGCATGGGCAGGATGTCGATGTGGAGATACTCCATGTCGCTCAGGTCGATGTCTTGAGCGAACTCAAAGCCCAGGTAGTTGTAGTTGGTGAGCTTGAGCATCTCGTCATTATCCACGGTTTCGGTGTTAACAGCGGTAGCTTGTCCCCACCAGCCGTAGTTGTAAGTAGTGGCGGGGGTGTAGGCGTTGCTGTAGAGCGATTTCACGTTTGCGGCATCCACTGTGGGAGTGGGAGCGACAGTGAGCACGAATGCTTCGCCGGTAGTCTTGACTGTCACCTGAGTAGTTTGCGAGCGGTTGCCAAATGCGTCGATGGCGACTACGTCGAATGTGTATTCGGTGTTGCCGTTAAGACCATCGATGACAACAGCCGCAGTTTGTCCAGTCATGCTACTTGGAGTGTAAATTGTGCCATTCACATCGTAGGCCAGATACTTCGACGAATTGTCGGTGGCAGTGATGTTGAGCGTAATGCTTTCTTCGGCTGCATCGGTGGTGATATTGCTGATGGCGGGAGCCTCGGTGTCGGCAATGTCACTCACTTTCGTTCCGAATACCGAGAAGTCGAAAATCTTCACGCTCCACTCGGTAGCGGCCTTGGTGCTGAGGAACTTCACATAACGCACGCCCTGTGCACCACCGAAGGTCTCGGTGTGATTGTTGATGCCGGGCATACCGCCAGAGTAAGTAGGCTCGCCAAAGACGCCGTCCTCGCCGGCAAATGCCAGCGTGAAGGCCTCTGAGCAGGCACCCTCGAAGTGGATGGAAATGCTTGAGAGGTTATACACTCCGCGCAGGTCGGCAATGAAGCCCACGTCGTAGGTGCGGCTGGCTTCGTCGGCGCCGGTGGTCTTGCCCAGCATGTCCCAGTTGCTGCCATCGTTATCGTCGAAGGCACCCACCTTGCTGTTGCTGGTGGCCAGCCCCAGGTTATAGATGCGCACGTTCCAGTCGGTGAACAAGTCAATCTTTTGTCCGGCGATTACAGTGATAGTCACTTCGTTTGATTCAACATTGCCATTTACGGCCTTGATGGTGGTTGTGCCGGTGGCTGCAGGAACAAACTGTCCGTTTTCAACCGATCCTACAGCGGGAGTGCCGAGCACATATTCCACATCACCAGTGGCAATATCACCGCCTAACTGGTCAAATCCGGCCAGCGTGAGAGCTACGGGTGTGCCGATTGGTGTCTCGCCCGTTGCTGCAGTGAGGGTCATGCTGCTCAAGGCCAGTGCTTCGCTGAGATTGTAAACACCGAACTCAAAGAAGCTGTAGCCCCATTGTGTGGCGCGCTCTGTGCCTTTAAACTGCACGTAGCGATAGCTTTGGTCTCCCAGCGCGATGGACTGCACGAGATTGCTGCCCAGGGTCATGCCGGTCACAGAGGTTAACACAGTGCCGTCGGTGAGATAACCGTCGGCACCCACGGTGTTGCCACCGATGATTTCAAACGACTGTGCGTAAGCACCTTCCCAACGGATGTTGATGGTGTTGAACGCCTTGACTTCGCCCAAATCCACCTGCCACAATTGCGGGTCTGATTTTTCCGACTCCCAGCGTGTGCCGTTGTTGCCGTCAACAGCCAGGGCGGCTTCGCCCGATGTGGCTATCGAGGCACAACCCACAGCAAGGTTGGTCTGAGCGAAAGCACTCATTGCCACTATTGTGGCAAACAAAAATGTAAATACTTTCTTCATTGTGAATAAAAATTTAATTAATTAATGAAATGTTATTGATTTAGCTTACAAATTGCAAATGTAAAACAATATTTTATTTGATGTTTTATTTTAGGGGATAAAAAAACTAAAATCTACCCTTTTGGTCGTTTCTAGTAGTGTTTCTCATGCGGCGCAAGACAAACGAAAAAATGGCGTGATTGCGCTATGAGTGCAACTTTTTGACATTTCATCGCGTCTAATTAGTGTGGAGCGGAAACGAGGAAAAGGGACGTCCGCATAAATATAATCTGTGAATTCATTACATGAGTTGCCTGGACGCAGTGATTGCATCCAGGCAATTTCGATTGAATAATTCTTTTCCAAAAGAAAACGGTCACAAAATGCTGTGATTTGTCAAAAATGTTGTAATTTTGTATTTAATTATAACCATTATTAATTTTATGAAACTATGAAAAAGAGAATGTTATTAGTGGCGGTGTGTGCTGCGATGTTTTTCCCTGTGTGGAGCGATGTGTATGGCGACGTGAACGGCGACGGCCGTGTTGACGTGGAAGATGTGAACGAAGTGGTGAACGTGATTCTGCGTCTGCCGCATGGCGGCCAGTCGGGCACGCAGACGTTTACTGTAAATGGTGTGAGCTTTACGATGGTAGGCGTGCAGGGCGGTACGTTCACGATGGGTGCGACGGAGGAGCAGGGCAGCGATGCCTACGACAGTGAGAAGCCTGCACATCAGGTGACCTTGTCGAGCTACCGTATCGGGCAGACCGAGGTCACGCAGGCGCTGTGGCAGGCTGTGATGGGGAGCAACCCGAGTTATTTTCAGTCATCCACAGATAGCGATTACGGCACGAACATGCAGCGTCCAGTGGAGAATGTGAGCTGGAACGGCTGCCAGGAGTTCATCACGAAGTTGAACCAGCTCACGGGCAAGCAGTTCCGCTTGCCGACAGAGGCCGAGTGGGAGTATGCGGCGCGTGGTGGTAACAAGAGCAAGGGCTATAAGTACGCTGGCAGCAACACCGTGGGCGATGTGGCGTGGTATAGGGACAATATACCATCGCAATCAGAAGGCACCACAGGTTACGGCACTCAGCCGGTGGGCACCAAGGCTCCAAATGAGTTGGGCTTGTACGACATGAGCGGCAACGTGCTGGAGTGGTGCCAGGACTGCTACGGTAGTTACAGCAGCGACGCTCAGACCAACCCGACGGGTCCCTCTAGTGGCTCGTATCGTGTGCGCCGTGGTGGCGACTGGAGCAGCAGCGCGCGGCGCTGCCGCGTGTCGAACCGCGGCTACAGCACGCCGGCGGGCCGCGGCAGCGACATGGGCTTCCGACTTGCCCTATAGTTTCCACCTTTCTCCAAGAAAAGAAGAAAAAAGTAAAACAGAGAAGAAGATAAAAAAACGTTCGGCGGAATGTGCAGCAATGCGAGGGCGCAGGCCCTCAAGGCCCGCCCCGCTTGCGGAACATTCCGCCGCCGGTAGTTCTGTGTCAATGATGCCGTCGTCGTCGCCGCCCCCCATTGGCCGCCTTGCGGTAGCCCATGATGCGCAGGCCGATAGCTGAAGCGAGTCTCGCGGCTTGCCTTCGGCTGCTCAGCTAATTCTGTGTGTTTACGCTCGTAATAAAAAATTACGACAACTGGAACAACCTATAACAACAGCGGGGGAGAGAAAAAGTTTGTTTTTTGTTGTGATGATTGTTGTCTTTCCTACGGACTAAGAAGCTAGCACCCTTTTTCTCATCGCCGCACGCATAGTTGAGAATAATAAGAAACGTGATAAAAGCATCGCCTGGGCGGTGGGGTGCGTTTTTTGTCGGGTGGGGAGTTTTTAGTATATTTGCAAAATATTGTGCAAGGTGAATGCAAAAATAAACTTGTTTGATTTTGCTGAACGGCAGCCAATATTATCCAAAAATTGAAGCAATGACGATGGAACAGATTGAAAGAATCCGATTGATGGAGAGTTATCTCGACGAGGCCGAGCAGGCAGTGAACGACATGCAAGAGGCACTCGACAAGTATGTGGCAGCGCAGGGGCTACTCAGTGAACTGAACAATTACCTGGGCAGTGAGGAGTGGAACCAAGACTACGATGACGATGCCGCAGGACGCCTTCCTGCCGACCTCAAGCGCGGAGTTCTGAGCCAGGACGGCGTGTGGAACGTGCTGGACGACAGCCGCCAGCTCAACGTTCGCATGCTGGAAACGCTGGCAAGTATTCTCAAGAACAATTAAATCAAGGGAAAAAATGATGGCTATGAATAATAAAACTATTACAATGATTGCCGCCGTGGCTGTGACCGTGGCTGCAGCGGCGCAGGCACCGATGAGCGTGCGCTGGGAAATGGGGCAGAACGATGCAGAGCCAGGATGGTACAGCTCACGCTTTGTAATCAAAAACACGTCGGGCAAAGTGATTGACAAGGAGTGGCAACTGTTTTTCAATCAGTTCTCACGCACCGTGAAACAGCCCGCCACTTCACCTGTTGATATTGAAGAGGTGTCGACCACCTATTATCGCATGGTGCCCAACAAGAGCTATCGCCCGTTGGCGGCCGGCGACTCGCTGGTGATTGACGTGATGATGCGCGGCACCATGGTGAATTATTGCTACCGGCCGCAGGGCGCCCACGTCGTTCTCAACGGCGATATGGCCCATCCGCAGGCTGTAGCCATGACCTACAATTTGCTCGACAAGCCCGGGCAGTGGCGCGGCGGCGTACCTTATCCCGACGGAACCTACATATGGGCTTATAACGAGCAAGTCAACAACATAGGCGATGCCTACACAGGCAATGACTACGACATCTTCCCGGCGCCCAAGCAAGTGGAAGTGCATGAGGGCTACACGAGTATACCCAGCCTGGTGTCGGTGAAGTGCAGCACGTGGTGGAAGCCCTGGGACAAGGATATGCGCCGTGTGAAAAACTTTTTACTGGAAGAACTCAAGGGGCGTGGCATCTATCAGGCTTCGGGGCAAAAGATGAAAATCAGTGTTTCCATTGATAAAGGTATCAGCAAGAATCCGGAATACTACACCATGGAGGTGGCCGACGGCCATGTCGGTCTGGTGGGTGCCAGTGTGGATGGTGCACTCAATGCCGTGAAGACTCTTATGGCCGCCATCGACCATAGCAAAGGGCGCAACCTGCAAAACGCTTCGGTGACCGACTGGCCCGACCTTAATTATCGCGGTTTTATGCTCGACATTGCCCGCAATTTCCAGTCGGTAGACCACTTGAAGCGTTTCATTGACCTGCTGTCGTATTACAAAATCAACCGTTATCAGTTCCATTTCACCGACGATGAGGCATGGCGACTGGAAATCCCCGGCTTGCCCGAACTCACCGAGGTGGCCTCGCGTCGTGGCTGCACGCTCACCGAGCAAGGATTCCTGGCTCAGATTTTCGATGGCAACGGCAATCCCGACGATCGTTCGCAGAGTGCCAATGGATATGTGACCCGCAAGCAGTTTATTGATTTGTTGCGCTATGCCCATGAGCGAGGCGTGAAGATCATTCCCGAGATCGAGACTCCCGGCCATGCCAGGGCGGCTATAGTGGCCATGAAGAACCGTCAGGCCAAATATGCGTCGAGTCATCCCGAAATGGCCAACCAGTATGTGCTGTGGGACGACCGCAACACGTCGGTCTATACTTCGGCCCAGAGCTACCACGACAATGTGCTGAACGTGGCCAGCGACGGAGTGTATGAATTCCTCACCAAGGTGATAGACGAGTTGGCCAAGATGTATCGTGAGGCCGGACTGCGGCTCGACATCGTGCATCTGGGTGGCGACGAGGTGGCAATGGAGGCGTGGAACCAGTCGCCCGCAGTGCAGTCGCTCATGCAGCGTGAGGGGATTAAGGACGCACATGGCGTGAACGAGTATTACCTGCGCCGCATTACCGATATTCTTTATCCTCGCGGCATCCGCATCGAGGGGTGGCAAGAAATCGCGCAAAATCATGGTGAGGCCTTCAATCGTGAGATGACTAGGCGTGTGGCCGGTGTGAACGCGTGGAGCACCGTGGGCAAGCGCGATGTGGTGCCCTATGAGATTGCCAACAGTGGTTATCCTGTAATTTTGTCTAATGTAACCAATTTCTATATGGATATGGGTTACAATTGGCACCCCTATGAGCAGGGACTGCACTGGGGCGGAAAAGTGGATGAATTGGACTCTTGGAGCGCACTGCCGTGGAACGTCTATGCCAGCGCGCGTACCCAAATTGACGGAAGTTCCATCAATGTGGCGACAAACGGGGCCGGCAAACCAGCCCTTGACAAGAAGGAAAACATCATCGGTGTGCAGGCGCAGTTGTGGGCCGAAACCATCCGTAACTTCGACCAGGTGCAGTATCTCATGCTGCCAAAAGTGCTGGGATTTGTAGAACGTGGGTGGAACGCTCAGCCCGACTGGGCATTGAAACTCGGCGACCCCGCACCCTACGACAGTGCCCGCCATCAGTACAACCTAAAAATCGGTACGCGAGAGTTGCCGTTGCTCAACCGTCGCGGCTATAACTTCCGCATAGGCCAGCCCGGAATCAAGGTGGAAAACGGCATGATGATGGTGAACACGCAATATCCCGATGTGGAAGTGCGCTACACGCTCGATGGCAGTGAGCCCAGTGTGCGTTCGTCGCTGTGGACGGCTCCGGTGTCGGTGCCAGCCGGCACCACCATTGTCAAGGCGCGTGCCTACTACCTGGGCAAAGAAAGCGTAACCACCCAGCTGCGTCTGTAAAGTAAAGCGGTGATTAAGAATTGGCTGTTTCGGTGCCATCCTCACTAGAGGTAGAAGATGGGTGTGGCCGGTCGGCGAGGATGATGCCTGCCAGGATGATGGCGCAACCCGCTAGCCCGACTGCACCCACTCGCTCACCCAGGAAGACTGCAGCTACCGTCATGGTGACGATGGGACCCAGATAGATGTAGTTGTTGGCCCTGATGGCTCCCAGTGCCTTGGTGACGCGTCCCCATGCAAAGAATGCCGCCATGGAGCACAGCAGAGCCAAGAAAAGCAGATTGCCTGCTACAATGGGGCTTGTGAGCGTGGAGAGTGGTGCAAAATCGCCTTGTGCCAGCATAATGGGCAACGAGGTGATGATGCCGTAGAAGAAGGTCTTGCGCGTGATGAGCAGGGTGGAGTAGCGGTTGTTGAGCCGCTTGAGAATGATGGAGTAGATGGCCCATGCAATGGCAGCACCGATGGCGAGCATGTCGCCCATGATGCCACTGCCCCACACAAAGCCATGACGGAACGTGAGCATGGCCACGCCGATGAACGCCAGCAGCGACCCTACTGCCTTCTGCCATGTGAAATGCTCATCGTTAAGGAAAATTGCTGCAAGCATGACGGTGAAAAGCGGTGTGGTGTCGACCAAGATGGCCACATTGGTGACCAGTGTCATGTCGAGGGCAACATTTTGAGCGATGAAATAGGCCGTGCCACCGGTCAAGCCCAGCAGTGCCATGCGCAACTCGTCGCGCCATGGACACATGGTGAATCGAAAACGTGAGCAAGCCACCAGCCCGATGTAGGCAATGATGAACCGATAGACATAGATTTCTGTTGGGTTGAGGCCGGCATCAAGCAGAATGCGCGTGTTAGGGTAGGACACGCCCCACACGATGATGGTGATGATGGCCAGCAGGTGATATTTCAGTTTTCCGTAAGAATTCATTTTTTGCAGGTAAAATTTGGCTGCGAAGTTAGTAATAATTTTCAGAACAAGAATTGTACTTCCCATAAAATGCTTAAAAAATGGCATCTCCTTTTCATCTTTTAGTTGTGTGGTGCTCATGATATTTAAAATAAGGTTACTGGAGTGAACGATTTGGGTGGATTGCGAAGATAATGAGACCATGTGTGGATTAGCCGTAAAACCGTAAAGCGAACGAAAGTGCATGTGTTTTTCGTGTTTTTTGGCACATAATTTGCAAGTTCGGTGTAACGGTATTAATTTTGTGGCTTAATTTAGAGAACAATGAAAATTATCAGCAATGTTGCCTTGCTCAAGCAGGCGGTGAAAGAAGCTCGAGAAAAGAATTTGTCGGTGGCCCTGGTGCCTACAATGGGTGCGCTGCACGAAGGGCATAAATCGCTTGTAGAACGGGCTCGCAAGGAAAATGACTTTGTTGTGGTGAGCGTGTTTCTCAATCCCACACAATTTAATAATCCCGATGACCTGCGCACCTATCCGCGCACGGCCGACGCCGACGCCGCCATGCTGGAAGCATGCGGTGTGGATGTGGCTTTTATGCCAACGGTTGAAGACATCTATCCCGAGCCCGACACGCGGGTGTTCGACTTGGGCAGTGTGGCCGAGGTGATGGAGGGAGCCATGCGACCCGGTCACTTTAACGGGGTGTGCCAGATTGTGAGCAAGTTGTTTATGATGGTTGAGCCCGACCGGGCCTATTTCGGTGAGAAGGATTTCCAGCAGATTGCCGTGATACGGGCCATGGTGAAGCAGCTCGGTTTCAAGTTGGAGATTGTGCCTTGTCCGTGTATCCGCGAAGAAGACGGTCTGGCCAAGAGCAGTCGCAACGTGCGTCTCACGCCCGTAGTGCGCAAGGTGGCGCCTGCCATATATCGCACGTTGAAAGAAAGCCTGCGTTTTGCCGAAGACCACACGCTGGAGCAGACTCACGACTGGGTGGTGGCCACGATCAACGCCTATCCCGAGATGGAAGTGGAGTACTTCAGCATCTGTGACGGCACCACATTGCTGCCCCTCAACAACTGGGACGACAGCGACTATGTGGTGGGTTGCATCACCGTTTATTGCGGCGATGTGAGAGAAATAGACAATATCACCTATAAAAAATAAAGCACCATGTTTATTCAGGTTGTAAAATCGAAAATTCATCGCGTTACCGTTACAGGAGCTAATCTTGACTACATCGGTTCCATCACTATCGATGAAGACCTGATGGATGCCGCCGGCATCGTAGAGGGCGAGCGTGTTTACATCGTTGACAACAACAATGGTGAGCGATTTGATACTTATGTCATCAAGGGTGAGCGTGGCAAGGGCGACATCTGCCTCAATGGCGCCGCAGCTCGCAAGGTGTTGCCAGGTGATGTGGTGATTATAATGGCTTATGGCTACTTGACGCCTGAAGAAGCCAAAACGTTTAAGCCCAGTGTGGTGTTCCCCGACACGCGCACCAACAAATTGATTTAGCCGTTTGTCTATTAGGACAATTATTGCTAAATTTGCACGAAATTTTGAAGAAAACAAAAAGATATGTTTGACAATTTATCAGAGAAACTTGAGAGATCATTTAAGATACTGAAAGGACAAGGCAAGATTACCGAGATTAATGTTGCCGAAACCCTGAAAGAGGTGCGCCGCGCACTCATCGATGCCGATGTGAACTATAAGGTGGCCAAGCAGTTTACCGACACGGTAAAGGCCAAGGCACTGGGCCAGGATGTGATTAACGCCATCAAGCCCAGTCAACTCATGGTGAAAATCGTGCACGATGAGCTCACTCTGCTCATGGGTGGAGAGCAAGCACCGTTCAACATTGAGGGCAAGCCGGCCATCATCCTCATGTCGGGTCTCCAAGGCTCCGGTAAAACTACGTTCACCGGCAAGCTGGCACGCAAACTCAAAAAGGAAAAAGGCAAAAATCCGTTGCTGGTGGCCTGCGATGTGTACCGCCCTGCCGCCATTGAGCAGTTGAAGGTGCTGGGCGAACAAATCGAGGTGCCCGTTTACAGTGAGCCCGAGAGCAAAGACCCGGTGCAAATCGCCCTCAACGCCATCGCCGAGGCCAAGCGCACCGGTCGCGACCTGGTCATTGTGGATACTGCCGGCCGCCTGGCCGTAGACGAGCAGATGATGCAGGAGATTGAAGCCATTAAGCGGGCCATCAATCCCACCGAGACGCTGTTTGTGGTCGATTCTATGACCGGACAGGACGCGGTGAACACGGCGAAAGAATTCAACGACCGTCTCGACTTTGACGGCGTGGTGCTCACCAAGCTCGATGGTGACACGCGTGGCGGTGCTGCATTGTCAATCCGGTCGGTGGTGAACAAACCCATCAAGTGGGTGGGAACTGGCGAAAAGATGGAAGCCATCGACCCGTTCCGTCCCGCCGGTATGGCCGACCGCATCTTGGGCATGGGCGACATCGTGTCGTTTGTAGATCGCATGCAGCAGCAATATGACGAGGAAGAGGCCAAGAAACTTGAAAAGAAACTGCGCCAGAATACCTTCGACTTCAATGACTTCCTGGCTCAAATAGGTCAAATCAAGAAGATGGGCAACCTCAAGGATTTGGCATCGATGATTCCCGGCGTGGGCAAAGCCATCAAAGACATCGACATCGACGACAATGCCTTCAAGAGCATTGAGGCCATCATCCAGTCGATGACCCCCTACGAGCGCACGCATCCCGAGGTGATGAACGGCAGCCGCCGCAAGCGCATTGCAGCAGGTAGCGGAACCGACATCCAGGAAGTGAACCGGTTGCTCAAACAGTTTGAACAGACCCGCAAAATGATGCACATGGTGTCTACGGCCAAGCATCCATTCAAAATGCGTTTTGGCCGTTAGCAAAGAGTAAATCTATATTGGGTCGCGACTGTGTCGCGGCCTAATTTAAAATATATAATGTAAAGTATGCAACTGATTGATGGAAAGAAAGTGTCGGCTCAGATTAAAGAAGAGATTGCCGCACAAGTGAAAGAAATCATAGCTGCCGGTGGCCGTGCTCCGCACCTGGCAGGACTGCTGGTGGGGCATGACGGCGGCAGCGAGAGTTACATGGCCTCGAAGGTGAAGGCTTGCGAGCAGTGTGGCTTCAAGTCGTCGCTCATCCGCTTCGATGAAGATGTGACGCAAGAAACCCTGATTGCCGAGATCAAGCGGCTCAATGAGGATGATGGCGTAGACGGCTTCATCGTGCAGTTGCCTCTGCCGCGTCACATCGACGAGCAGGCAGTGATTGAGGCCATCGATTATCGCAAGGATGTGGATGGTTTTCACCCCATCAATGTGGGCCGCTTGTCGATAGGACTGCCGTGCTTCAAGTCGGCCACACCCTCGGGCATCATCATGTTGCTCGACCGTTATGGCATCGAGACCCGAGGCAAGCACTGTGTGGTGCTGGGGCGCAGCAACATTGTGGGCAAACCCGTAGCCTCGTTGCTCATGCAGAAAGCCACTCCCGGTAATTGCACCGTGACCGTGTGCCATAGTGCCACACTCAATATCAAAGAATTTACCCGCCAGGCCGATATTCTGATTGCTGCCCTGGGAAGTCCCAATTTTGTGACCGAAGATATGGTAAAAGAGGGTGCAGTGGTGATAGATGTGGGTACAACTCGCGTTGATGATCCCACCCGCGAGCGCGGTTGGCGCTTGTGTGGTGACGTGGATTACGAGCATGTGGCACCGCACTGTAGTTACATTACTCCGGTGCCGGGTGGTGTGGGCCCGATGACTATCGTCTCGCTCATGCACAACACACTGCTTGCCGCCAAGCATGAGATTTATAACAAGTAAAATGCCATCAAAGTCGCTCTGGACATGGGTGAAACGATTTAAGGCCTGTTCTGGAGCGGCTTGTTTTGTTTTTTGAATCATGAACCTGCTTTCCGTCTTATTGTTGTCGCTGGTGTCGCTCTTGCAGAGCAATAATCAGGTAGATTTAATGTTTGTGGGCGATGCCATGCAACATTCGCCACAACTGACGGCTGCGCTCACATCGGCAGGCACCTACGACTATTCGCCGTGTTTCCGCTATGTGGAAGAAGACATCCGATGGGCCGACTATGCAGTGGTGAATCTGGAGTGCCCTCTGGGCGGAAAGCCTTACACGGGTTATCCGGCATTCAGCGCGCCCGACAGTTATGCAGCTCAGTTGCAGAAGTCGGGCTTTGACCTGATCTTGACGGCCAACAACCATTGTCTGGATCGGCGTGACTATGGCCTGCGGCGCACCATCGCGGCACTGGATTCAATGGGCATCCCACATTTAGGGACCTATGCCAATCCAGCAGCAAGAGCCCAACAAGTGCCGTTGATTACCACCATCAAGGGTGTGAAATTTGCATTCCTTTGCTACACCTATGGCACTAACGGCATAGCGGTGCAGGGCGATGCCGTCGTGGACCTAATAGACCGCGATGTCATTGCTCGCGACATAGAGCGGGCACGTGCTTTGGGTGCACAGGTGCTATGCGTCAACCTTCACTGGGGCATTGAGTACCAGTTAAAACCCGTGCAGAGCCAGCGCGATTTGGCCGACTGGCTCGTGGAGAAGGGCGTGGATCTAATTATCGGAGGCCATCCACACGTGGTGGAACCCATGGAGATGCGTCACAGCAAAGCCTATGATAAAGATGTGCTGCTGGTCTATAGCATGGGCAACTTTATCTCCAACCAACGCGACATTGACAGCCGTGGCGGTGCAATGGTAAAAGTGTCGGTCACCATGAACGGAAACAAGCCGCTTGTGCATGATGCGCGTTATCAATTGTTTTTCGTACAGAAACCCAGTTATCGTGGAGAAAACTATGTGGTGATTCCCGAGAATCGTCCCGAGTTGTTGCGTGCCGACTCACGCGGCGAGTTTACGCGTTTCATGCAACGTGCCCACGACTTGGTGATGACACATAACGTCAACGTGCCCGGCGAATGAAACGATTGCTGCACATATCGCTACTGCTGTTTGCCTGCGCGATGGGCGCGGTGGCGCAAGAGATAGATTTCATCAACAATGAAGTCAACCACATCATCATGAATGGTGATGACTGGGGCGACATGCGTCGCTCGCTCAAGAATTCCAAGTCGTGGACTGGCGGCAAATGGCAGGTGGTGCAGATAGGCGACAGCCATATCCAGCCTGGCATCATGACGGCGCAAGTGCGCTGGAAGATGCAAGACAAGTGGGGCAATGGTGGGCGCGGCCTGATTGCCGCCCTCAATCTGGCACGTACCAACGAGCCGCGTGACTATTATCTGAAGTCGAGCGACCGTGTGAAAGAAAGCAGCCGATTGCTGTCGCGCACGTGGACTACCGAAATCGGTCTCACGGGCGTGGCAGTGAGGTGGGATTCGGCTTTTACGCAACTGTCTATTCGAGCCAAAGAAGAAGGCGACGAGTTTTCGTCGGTGACACTATTGCATGCCCCTCATGGCGGATACGAGACGGCCATGGTGGGTGGCGAAGTGCTCGTGGCTAAAGCCTTGTCGGCATGGGCCTCGCGCATCGACTTGAAGCACACCGTGGACACTATCACCATGGGTGTGCCATGCAAGAGCGACTTCTATGGTGCCATCATCACTAATGGAAAAACCGGTGTGATGGCACATGCTATAGGTAATAATGGTGCCACCTATGGCACCTACTTGAAGGTGCCGCAGTTTGCCGAACAGATGAAAGTGCTCAATCCGCACCTCATCATTATATCGCTGGGCACCAATGAGGCATTCGGCAATCTGAGTGGCGTGGAGGACAATATTCACCGCCTGGTTACCAACCTGCGCAAGGCGATGCCTGGCGCGCATATTCTGCTCACTACCCCCATGGAGTGCCGTCGCAAAACCTCGCGCCAGGTGGCACAGCAAGTAAAGGTGGGCGGCGGTAAACGGCGCAAGGCACACTATAAAACCGTGTATAAAACCGTGACCAGCTATGCTGCCAACGCCAATATCGTGCGCGTGCGCGACATCATCATGACCTATGGACGCAACCACAAGATTCCGGTGTGGGATCTCTATACAGTGGCCGGCGGTTATGGAGCCAGCGGCAAGTGGGTGTCGGCAGGGCTGATGAATCCCAATGACCATTTGCATCAACTCGAAGCCGGCTACGAATTGCAGGGCATGCTGCTGGCCGATGCGCTGATGAAAGAATTAACCAAGTAAAAAACAATACAACACATTATATATTGACAGTTATGAAGAGGATGACCATATTGGCCGTGACGGCACTTTTGCTGGCTGGCGCTGCATTTGCGGCACCGGCCAAGCGTGGCTTGACTACCGTGACACAAAGCGATGGCACCACACTGCAGGTGCAAGCGTTGGGCGATGAGTTCCATCACCGCTTGGCCACGGCCGACGGCCTGACCATCGCGCAAGCCGGCAATGGTGATTATTTTTATTGTACCAATGCAGGTATTACCGCTGTGCGCGCTCACGACGCGGCAGGCCGCAGTGCTGCCGAGACCGCTTTTCTTGCCGCGCATCATGACGAGTTGACACCAGCATCGGCCAGTAATGGCGCACGTCGTGCCCGCCAGGCTGCAATGCGCCGCGCCATTACCCAGGTGCCCACACTGGGCAGCCCTCGCGTGCCCATCATCCTGGTGGAGTATCAAGACAAGAAGATGTCGCACACACTTGATGATTTTGAAGCGCATTATAAGACGGGAAGCAAGAGTGTGCTGCAGTATTTCACCGACCAGAGCAATGGTCTCTATACGCCACAATATGATCTTTACGGCATCTACCCGTTGCCCGAGAACCGAGTCGCCTATGGCCGCAACCGCAGCGGTAATGACGTGGGGGTGGCGCAGATGGTGAACGATGCCATCGACGCGGCAGGTGATGCCATCGACTGGAGCCGCTATGACAACGACGGCGACGGTGAGGCCGATGTGTGCATCGTGGTCTATGCCGGAGTGGGAGAGGCGCAGGCATGGCGCACGGTGGCCAGTTCGGTGTGGCCGTGCCAGTGGAGCTTGACCGAAGGCAAAGAGTGGAACGACGGCAGTGGGCCGGTCACGCGCAACGAAACGCTTATCGACAAGTTTGCCGTATTCAACGAGATTGAAGGCGCCAGCGACTATGGTACCACGATGGATGGCATAGGCACATTCTGCCATGAGTTTTCTCACTGCTTGGGCTTGCCCGACTTTTACTGCACTACCAGTAGCGGCTACTATGGCATGGGCAACTGGAGCTTAATGGACAATGGCATGTATAACGGTGGCAGTGTGAGCGGCGATACCCCCATCGGCTACAGCGCCTACGAAAAAGCCTACATGAATTGGATAGACCTGGTTACACCCGCTGCCAACATGCACTACTCCCTGCCTGTGTTCAACACCGGTAGCCGTGATACCGACGTGGCACTTAAACTCACTAGTCCGTTAAACGAAAATGAGTTCTTCATTGTGGAGAACCGCCGTCAGCAGGGCTGGGACACCTATATTTCCGATGAGGGTGTAATGATCACTCATTTCACCTATGTGCCTGATCGATGGGAAGCCAATACCGTGAACGATTACGCATTGCAGCTGGCCACGATTATGGCCGCCGACAATGCCATGAATATATATACCGAGAGCAGAGATTTATTTGGCGAGATCAATCATGAGTTTACCGACGAATCGCTCCCTGCGGCCCAACTCAATATGAAAGCCAACGGCTCGCTGGCCACAACGACCGGTGGTGCGGGCTTGCTGGAGCAGCCGCTCTCCGAAATCTATCTGAATGAAGACGGCACGGCCTCGCTATGGTATATGAAAAAGACCGAAGCTCCGGTGACGGGCGATGTGACTGGCGACGGTCGCGTTGACGTTGAGGATGTGAACGCTGTAATTAACGTCGTTCTCGGCATTGCCGCTAGCGATGAGTTGCGGGCGGCAAGCGATGTGACGGGCGACGGCCGCGTTGACGTTGAGGACGTGAACGCCATCATCAATGTGATACTGTCAATAGCTACTAGCTAATTAAATTAATAATGTGGCGCACCGGTGGGCGGCCGGATTACAAATCCGGCCGAACGAGGTGCAGTGGCTCACGGCTTATTTATAGCTCGCAGCTAAAGAGGGGCAGAATCAAGTGGTGATAACCAATATCTCGGTTTTATTCTTGAGCAGGAGTTACAGATTAAGACCGGGTGATGTTGTCGAGAAATCGAAAGGATATTCGAGTTGAAAATTGGTAAGGAATTGGGTAAAAAATAAAAAGACAACAGACGATAATTTCTCTGTTGCTAATACATTTTACTGATTTTATTTATAAAACTATAGATTTTTGTAGTTTGTAACTCTTGCGCAGAGTTACATATCAGGGGACAAAATTAGGCATAAATTCATAACGGTGCAAATAAAATAGATATTTTTTTAAAAAATTCTACAAAAAAGTTCATTTTCCCTTTAAGGGTATAGATGAACAATAATACTGCTATTATTATTGGAAGTTTTACCGCACCACATTGCCTGAAACCGTCAATATCACGATACACTGATCGGCGTTTGACTCAACATCTGCTGTTTTAGTAAACGAATCGGAACCGCCCATTGGATCATAGGTGATTCTGATTCTTCCCTTTTTCCCGGGTTTTATGGGATGCTTGGGAAATTCTCCGGTCAGGCACCCACACCATGTCTTCACCTGTTCAATCACCAGTGGCGAGCGGCCTGTGTTGGTAAATTCAAAATCATGATACACCGGACCTCTATCGGCCTCAATGTTCCCGAAATCGTGCGATACCTCACCAAAGGTAATTTGGGCTTCTCCTTTTGTCATGCGGGCGATGCGTTCTTCCTCGTGAGAGGAATAAGCCAGCCATAAAGCCCCAGCCAGCAGCAACAAAACTCCTGCCAGCGAAATCCATACTGTTTTTTTCATCGTTACACCTTATTTATATAATAATGTTAACTATTCAGATTGCGATGAGACGGATGACACCTTGAAAAGGAGGCTCGGGCCGTAGGTCCGAGTACGTGTTAAAGACCATGCGAGTGCGTCGAAGATGCGCGAAGCTTGGTCCCCGAGAACACGTCCGGAAGGTGCCTCGAAAGAGGAACTTTAACATTCAAACCATTGTCACAGATTTGGTTGAAGTTCCTCTGCGAGGCACTTCGCTTTGTCGCACTTGATGACCAAGCTGCGAACCCCGTTAGGGTTCTTGCATGGTCTTTAACACAACGTCGGGTCTTCGACCCACCCCGCATCTTCGATGCATATATCGCAGAATCGCTGAACAGTTACTTATAATGTTAACCATATTAATATGTGTTATATACTATTGAAAACATTACGCAAATTATAAATCTAAATTCTGTACTGCTCGTTAGCACAAAAATTAGCGTGGCTCACCACTTTTTAAAAGTGATAAATATAGATTATTACGAAAAGCACATAAAATCTATATTAAAACACAGAATTTGTCTTTATTTGTAACTCTGCGCAAGAGTTACAAGACTATAAATGCTTATAAAACGAGGAAAAACAGAACAAAATATCAATCTAAATTAACTGTAATTATTTATTAACTAATTTTTTAACTACTATGAGTAAAAGATTCATTAGTTCATTACTTATGGCGTTATTCTTTGTAACTGCCATGGGTGTGTTCACGTCCTGTAAGGACTATGATGATGACATTGCCCGTCTTGAGGAGCAGTTGGACGCCAACAAAAAGACGTTCGACCAGATCAACTCCTTGATTACCGATGGTAGTGTGATCACAAAAGTTGAGAAGGTTGGTAATGGTATTGAGGTCACGCTCAGCAATGGCCAGAAGTACACCATCACCAACGGTACCGACGCAATTGTGTGGACCATCGGTGAAGATGGTTACTGGTACCAGAATGGCACAAAGACCGAGTACTATGCACTTGGTAAAGACGGAACAAACGGTAAGGACGGTAAGGATGCTATCCAATGGACAATCGGAGCCGATGGCTACTGGTATCAGGATGGTGTGAAGACCAACGTCAAGGCCGAAGGAACCGATGGCACTAATGGCGCAGAATGGACCATTGGTACCGATGGTTACTGGTACAAGAATGGTGTGAAGACCAACTGGAAGGCCGTGGGTAAAGACGGTAAGGATGGCACCAACGTAACCGGCAAAGACGGTAAGGATGGTGGCTACTATCGTCCCAACGAGAACGGTTACTTCGACTTCTGCGACAGCGAAGGCCGCATTATCGAGCCTAACGCTATCAAGATCACCAGCAACGCCCCCAACGGCATTACCGCTGTGATGGACGACGGTGAACTGAAACTCTACGGTGTGGAAGGTGTTGACAGCTATGTGACTGTGGCTCTGAGCAACGCTCTGCGTGGCTTTGTGTTCAAACCCGCCACTTACGTTGATGGTGTTCCCGCTATCTTGATGGAGTCGCTCGAATACAATCCCATGAGCTATACCAAGGGTGGAAAGAAAGTGACCGATCCCGATAACAGTGATGTGTGGGCACAGGATCCTAACTATGTGAAGGGAACCAAAGTCAGTGTGGTGAATCCTGAGACCGAGGCTTACTACCACGTGAATCCCAAGAACGCGAAGTTTGAAGACCTGAAGAACATCAAGTTTGTTGTTCAAGCCAACGATGACTTCTATGTGACTCGTAAAGCACCTGCTTCTACTGACTTCGCCGTAACCGCCGAGTTGGATGAGGATTATGGTATGCAAGATGGTGTTATCCGCGTGAAAGTTCATGTGAAAGGCACTCCCGCTACTGGCGAGAAGATTTCGGTTGTTGCTCTGCAGACCACCAAGAAGAATGGTGAGGACGTGACTTCGGACTACGCAACCATCTATAAGAAAGATGTGTATCAAGGCCTGCGCATTGCAGCTCGCATCAATAACGACAATCTGGGTTATTACAAGCACGTGAACGGTATTAAGGACGACTATCATTATCGCCGCTATGTGGCCAAGAATGATATAGAAGCCGGTATCCCCAATTTCATGCCTGTACAGAACGACTTGGACACCGAGAAAACTATCGACCTGGTGATGCCTTACAACAAGAACAAGGCCATCGGTGCCGACAATGGCGTGCTGAACTTGAACGACTTTGTGATGACTCACCTGCTGCCCAAGACCTGCACTGTGTTTGACATGGAGCGCTTCGGCTTGAGCTTCGACTTCTCGATTGTTCGCTACCAGGTTGGTAAGAACGCTACCGAGGAAGAAGAATACATCAACCACGGTAACAGGAACGACGACGGCACTTACGCCCTGGCCAATGGCATTCTGCAAGTGAGCGAGACTTATAAGTCTTCAGCCCTGAAGCGTACTCCCATCGTGTGCGTGCGCCTGATGCACGGCACCGATGTGCTGGAGGTGGCCTATATCAAGGTGAAGATTGACGATGTTACTCCTATCACAGCCGACGACAAGTATCTCACGCTGCAGTTGAGCAATATCGACTTTGCTTGCAATAACCAACTGCTTGCTATCGACTATAAGGAGATGAGTAAGTATGTGTATCGCGACATGAACATGAGCAAGAAGCAGTTCCACGACACCTATGAATTTGATAACGCTTACCGTCCTTCGGCAATCGTTGCCAATGAAGAGGCCAAGTCTGATCCTCAAATCACTGCAGGTGATGGCAGAACTCACACCTCGGTTGGTAACATGTCGGAGCGCGCAAGTAGCGGCGGTGACTTGTCGGAAGAAGGAACTCACGTGATTGAGTGGCTGCTCAGCAAGAATGACCTGTGGAACAACAAGGGCACATGGATCTACCAGCAGGCTCGTTACAAACACAGAACCATTGCCAACACCTATGTGTATGTGACCTTCAAGGTTTACATCAACCCGTTCAACCCCAGTCTGAAGGTGCTTGCTGATGCCCGTATCGCTAACTACTGGACCAACACTCCCGAAACTTGGTACAACGTTCGCACTCCTCGCGCTGGTGAGACCACCGCTGCTAATTGCCAATTGCAGGCTAACTTGAACACTCCGTTCCGCACGACCGGAACCAACGAGACTGGTTATGCCCGTTACACCTTGACCGGCAATGGCACCGTACAGATGGAACTGGCTTATCGTTTCAGCAACGTTATGACTAGTGAGGGCTATACGATTAAGAACTATAACAATGCCGGTGTCCGCACATCAGAGTTGTGGAAAGGCAACGCTCATGTTGCTACCATCTACAACAAGACTGCAAAGGCTGTCGATAGCCAGACCTTTGAACAGTGGATTGAGGTGAAGAAGAATGAGAAGGTTGCTCAGGATTTGATTAATAGTGGTAATTGGAAAGTGAAGATCACGCTCACCGGCTATGCCTGCGGTGACGACGACAAGGCATTCGATGCTCAGTTCTTTGGCGACAAGAACTACTATGTGGCCTTGCTGATGCGTCCCGTCTTCTTCGAGCAGACCAGTACCGACCCGTTCCAGGATGGTGTTGACTTCGGTAATGAAGGTTCTTACATCGACGTGACTAAGGTCTTGAAGCCGCACGACTGGCGCGATGTAATCCAGAACTACATTGCTAATCCCACTCAGAATATTCTCACTCTGCCGTTGAGGAATAACTACTCGTTTGAGATCAACCAGAACTACTATCAGTACTATGGTCCGTTCTCTTACGAAGACGTGAACAGCAACGATGTTGAAGTTGACTATGGTAAGGCCAGTGGAAACGACTGGGTGAAGAGCGGTAACTGGGTGAAGAACGAGAAGTTTGAAGTTACTACTCAAATGATGGGATCTCCTTTAGTGAGGTGCTTGACCTACAAGAACAATGGTAACGTGCTGCTGCACAATGC
Source organism: Muribaculaceae bacterium (assembly GCA_017940245.1). Taxonomy (GTDB): domain Bacteria; phylum Bacteroidota; class Bacteroidia; order Bacteroidales; family Muribaculaceae; genus Sodaliphilus. The sequence goes on from JAGAYZ010000033.1 coordinate 37,136, forward strand.
ATGGCTCAAAGTTCCGTTCAAGGTGACCTATGGTTGGGGAACTGTAACAGTGTATGTTGAGGTTCCTGTGAAGAACACCGGTAACCTGGCTCCCCGCCGCTAATGAAAGAATTCTGTTAAACTAGAATTTATTCTAATATGACTGAGAATGGCACTCGCCACGTAGAGTGCCATTCTCTTTAATGAAAAAAAACGTAATGAAAAAGAAACTTTTTGGTTATTTAATGATGGGTATCGTCGCCCTATCGATGGCATTGTCGTCTTGTTCGGGCAGCTCGGCCGGCAGTAGCGACAAGAAATTCATTGGCAAGTATGAAGATGAATTTGGCAACAAGTTCGAGCTGCGCGAGGACTATACTGCCACTATCCAGTTTGCGGGCCAGGAGACGGTGAACGAGACCCATTGGTTTGATGGACCTGCTCACAACAGCCCGTTTGCCACCATCGAATATAATGGAGATGTGAATTATTACTTCATGCGCGATGGATTCCTGTATCGTCATCGCGACGACATGGAGCAGGGTAAGGCGGCCATTAAAATCAAGAAAGAATAGCACAGTACATAGTAGTTCGTCGAGCCCTTGCGATGCCTTCAAGGGTAGAGCAGGGGACCTCGACGAATTTTTTCGGTAAATTACAGGTGTGCATGATGGTGTCAAACTCGATGTTGCTGATGTGGATGCTGGTTGCCGCCGTGCTGACGTTGGTCTTGCCGCTGGTGCTCATGTACTGGCTGGGACCGCACTGGAGCGTGGTCGGAGAGTATGCCGGAAACGGAGGCCTATGCATCGTGTTGCGCACCGACATGACAGCCATAATCACGATGAGCGATGCTCAACAAACCGAAACCGGCCGGTGGAATCATATCTACGAAGGAGAGCAGTCGGTAGCCATTATCTCCATGCCATCGGGCATGGAAGTGGTCATGAACAGCAATGCGCTGTATCGCAACATGGAAGATTTGCGATTAGGAAAAGAAATATCCCGCTTGACCCGCGTGCGGCGTTGGGCGACAAAATAAATGATGATAGAACGTTGTTTGTATCGATGAACAATAATTGAGTAGTCTGGTTGGAGCCTTTGCATGGTTCACCATTGTGGCGAACTGCCGCAAAGGCTCTTTTTCAACGCTGCTCATCGGCGGGCTTTCGGCTCGCAATAGAAAGATGGAAAAATAGCCAATGTTACTTTATAGTCTCAACAAAAGCGTGACTATGAAAGAGCTACAAGAATGTTTACCTTAATATATTTGTTACGCTTCGTTTTAGAGGACCATGAGAAAAATTTGCTTTTGCCCTAAGGGAGTGGTGACACTCCCTGCGGGCCTGTTTTTGAAAAGTCGCAAGCCGATAGGCTTGAAAAAAATAAACTAGTAATTCTAGAGAATCTAGAAGGGCTAGAAGCTAAAGGCTAACTGCCAGCAGCTGACAAAGTTATGGATCGGGATGTGATCTACATATTGATAATGATTGTGGTGCTCCTGGCAGTGCTGGGAGTGACCATGTGGCTGTTGCGGGGTGAGCGGCGGCGCAACGACCAGTTTGTGGGCAGTTACGTGGATGGCTGGGAGACGCGATATCGCCTCTATGAAGACGGAACAGCCGAGGTGCGTTCGGCCGATGGAAAGAAGTCGACGGCCTACTGGTCGCCGGTGATGCAAGACGATGTGCCATGCCTGATTATCATGCGCGGGCGTGAGATGACCACCTTTTATGCTGTGGGCAACCGGCTGCACCGATATAAGGCCACACCTAACCCATCCTGAAGGTGGGAGACTTTCGGAGAGCTCGGAGGACTCGGAGTTTTAATCGATTTGATTTTTACTTTAAATATGAAATATATGATGAAAATGATGAAATGGAGATGGATGGCTCTGGTGGCGGTGTTGCTGCTGGGAGTGCAAGCGCGAGCCGTGGAGCATGACCTAAATGGTGATTCCAATGTGGACTCGCTAGACTATCGACTGCTGGCGATGCGAATCATCGACAAAACAGCAGACTACGATGTCCGTTACGACATTGATGGCAACGGCACCATAGATGCAGTGGATGCCAACTTGTTGATGAATGAAATGAAACGTGTGAAAGAATTTAATGTGAATGGCATCAAATTCCGCATGGTGCTGGTGGAGGCCGGGACTTTTACGATGGGTGCAACGGCCGAGCAAGGCGGCGAAGTGACCGGTTATGAAAAGCCGGCTCATAAAGTGACGCTTACTAAAGATTACAGAATTGGAGAAACCGAGGTGACCCAAGAACTGTTTGTAGCGGTGATGGATACCAACTACAGCCGTTATAATGATGACTTGAAACACCCTGTTGAGTGTGTTACATGGAATGACTGTAAGACATTTATTACCAAACTGAATGAACTGACCGGAGCAAAATTCCGTTTACCGACAGAAGCCGAATGGGAGTTTGCTGCCCGTGGAGGACGCCGTGGTACCGGCTATCATTATGTGGCTACAGATTCAGCGACCTATGGTTATAAATATGCTGGAAGTGATAATATCGACGAAGTGGCATGGTACTGGAATACCAGTGACATTGAAACTCATGTGGTGGGCAAATTGAAACCGAATGAGTTGGGACTCTACGATATGAGCGGCAACGTGTGGGAGTGGTGCGAAGACTGGTTTGGCAGCTATACCAGCGCTGCGGCAACCGACCCCAAGGGTCCATCGACGGGTGTTGGACGTGTGATCAGAGGCGGCTCGTTCAGAGAAGAAGGCACGATATGCCGCATGTCTTACAGAAGCGGGTATCAGCCGGGCAGTAACAACCTGGGTATTGGTTTCCGCCTGGCGATGGAGCCATAATGAGAGATTGAGCTGGAAAGATTAACGAAAAAAGAGACGAAAAAGATGAAAAGCAAATATATACTCTTGGCGGTAAGCCTGCTGATGTCGGCAAGCATTTCCACGAAAGCCGAAGACTCAATCCCTGAACCAACTTATCCCACACTGACAGGATACAGCATCTCATCCGATGTGCTGAAGGTGATGCCCGATTCGTTGTGTGAGATTACACTGAATCTGCTCAATGCGACTCCCATAGGGCGAGCTTATCAAGTGGATATGGTATTGCCTGCAGGGGTAAGGCCCGTATTGACGGTGGGCGACTCGGTCGCTATTCAGGCGATGGGATCGACGGTGCTGGATTACAAGTATTATGCTGCCGACAACATGATGAGAATGTTGTTCACCAATGCGAATGAATTGAAAGCTAACACAAAGAAAACGGGTATAGCCAAACTTAAACTCCATGCCGAAACCGATTTTGAACAAGTGGGAAATATCGAGTTTTCCAACATGGTATTCACGCGAGTAAGTGACGAAAAAGGTTATTATGGAACTCCGACCAGCGCCACGGTCACACCGCTCATCTATGCCGACAGCATTATCATGAGCAAGGATTCGCTGCGCATCAAAGTGGAGAATGCCGTCAATCTCACTGCACGGCTGGTTCCCAGTGCTGTCACTACCTCAAAGGTGACCTGGAAATCGACCAAAGCCTGGGTGGCCGAAGTGACTTCGACTGGCTATGTAAGGGCGCGCTCGCTGGGCGAGGCCGACATTATTGTCACTACCACCGATGGAACAAATCTGAGCGACACCTGCCATGTGACTGTGATTCCGCGTATCGATGGCTTGGCACTGAATATGGCCGACGAAATTACACTTAATGTTGATGATGAAGCCACTCTGGCCTATAAAGTGACTCCGACTAACATGAGCAGTGCCGTTAAATTCAGTAGCCAGAATCCCAAAGTGGCCACAGTGGATGCCAGCGGCCTGATTCACGCTGTGTCGGCAGGAGTGACGACGATTGCTGTGCAGACAACCGATGGCAGCAACCTGCTGGCCATGTGCAAGGTGACAGTGGGGACTGGCGATGAGCCGCTGCATGGCGATGTGACCAGTGACGGACGCGTGGATGTGGAAGATGTGAATGCGGTCATCAACATCATCTTGAAAATTGCTCAAGAAGAGGCCGAGGCCGCGCGCCGCTTGTTGCAGTTGCAGTCGGCTGATGACATGCTCGACGGTAATCTCGAATCGGTAACAGAAGACGAAAGTGCATCCAAAGAAGATAAATCCAATTATTAACCAAAAAGTGTGAAGCTATGAAAAAGTTTTTAATGATTTTATGCGCGGCGCTTTTTTGCGCAGGAGTAATGTCGTCGTGCAGCAGCGACAAAGATGGCGATGAACCATCGAAGAATAAAAGCGAACTGGAGAAAAATTATTTCTCCATAGAGAACGGAACCTATGTTGATGGTGATTTCCCCTCGGCCACGTCTAGCGAAGACCTGGAAGGTGTCACCATCAATGACAGAGCCTTGACCGGCGGCATGAATTTCATCACCATTATCACCGAAAAGGTGTATAAGCGTTTTTTTGTGGGAGTGAAAGGAATTAGGGGGTATTGGGTGTTTACAGCAATCACACAAAACACTTCGGGTGGCTATAACACTTATATCATCCCTATCATGTACAGCACGCTCTATAACTCCGACATCGTCATGATTGTGGCAGGCGAGAACGGCGAGGGCAAAATCACACGACCCTATAATCCCCGCGTGAAGCATGTGGACAGTGAGAGTGGTGACTTAAACCTGAATTTGACGTTTAGCAATGCCAAGGATATAGACTTGCACATGGTCACACCCAGTGGCGAACACATCTTCTTCGGTCATCGTGGCGGAACTGTGTCATCGGCTACCGGAGGAGCTATCAGTTATGGCCTAGACCATGATTCTAACGCAGCATGTTATTTGGACTATCTGAACAATGAGAATATTTATATCCCCAGTGCGATGATAGAGGACGGCACATATAAAGTGTATGTGAATATGTTTGCTAACTGCAATAGAAATATTGCTACGAGCTGGTGTATTGTGGCGCGCTATAAAGGCAATATTTTAAAGCCTGAACGTGGTGTAAATCCTGCTACTGGCGTTTATGCAGTAGGTGCAGGAGAAGGCGATATGACACAGGTGATGGAATTCAAATTGACGCGCAGTGCAAAGGCTCCATTAGTGGATAAGTCTAGTTTCCGTCCGACTCCAATTTCAGATATGGATGAGATGAAGATGGAAGAGGCCGAATATCGCATGACTAATATGAAATAGTTTATTGGAAACAGAAACTGTGAACGGGTTAGGGTGTGGCTGCAATAATTGGATACGCACGTGAAATTTGCAGCCAGCCTGCGACCCGTTCAGTTTATTACACAATGATGATAACACAAAAGAAACTTGCGGCATTGGTGGCGTTGCTGTTTAGTGCAATCACTACGTGGGCGGTGCCGGTGGCGCCGTGGTCGATGCCGGTGAGGCAGAGCGACGGGACCACGTTGACGGTGCGTGCCGTGGGCGACGAGTGGTGGCACTGCCTGCTGACGACCGACGGGCTGGTGGTGACGCATGGCGCCGACGGCGATTTGTATTACTGCATGGCCGGCATGCCGACCGCGGTGCGTGCTCATAACCCTGAATTGCGTGAAGCAGAAGAGTGTGACTTTATTCTGGCTCAAAAGCAGGCCCTCAAGCTATCGTCGATGGGCGGAGACCGGGCAGTGGGGCGCCGTGCGCCTCGCAGGGCCGGGTCGGCGCGAGTGCCGCAGGTGCAGCCGATGGGTAGGCCTCACGTGCCGGTAATCATGGTGCAATATCCCGACAAGTTGATGTCGAGTACCGTCGCCGATTTTGAGCGTCACTTCTATGTGGGCGAAACCTCGGCTCGGCAGTATTTTGCCGATCAGTCCAATGGCTTGTTTGACCCACAGTTTGACTTGTATGGCATCTACACGCTGCCGTCGCCCCGTGCCCGTTACGGGACCAACGACAGTCACGGCAATGATGCCGGGCTGGGCACGATGGTGATGGATGCCATTACGATGTCGGGCAACACGATTGACTGGAGCCGCTATGACAACGATGGCGACGGCGAGGCCGATGTTTGCATCGTGGTCTATGCCGGAGTGGGCGAGGCACAGGCGACCGGAACCGTGCCATCGAGCATTTGGCCGTGCCAGTGGAGCCTGAGCGAAGCGCAGGAATATGGCGAAGAAGGCTGTGCCCCGATGAAAAAGAATGGTGTGGTCATTGACAAGTTTGCGGTGTTCAACGAGGTGCATGGCTGGCGCGACTTGGGCACCGAGCTGGACGGCATCGGCACGTTTTGCCACGAATTCTCGCATTGCCTGGGTCTGCCCGATTTTTATCCCACGGTGAATGTGCCCTATTACGGCATGGGCAGTTGGAGCCTGATGGACGAGGGCTGCTACAACGACGGTGGGCATACACCGGTGGGCTATAGCGCCTATGAGAAGAATTATATGGACTGGCTGGACTATACTATTGCCCGCAACGACACGCAGTATACTCTCCCGGTTCTCAATCATGGCAACGACATGGCACTCAAAGTATTGAGTCCTGTTCATCCCGATGAATATTACATACTGGAGAACCGGGCTCGGCAGGGCTGGGACAGCTATATCCGCGATGAGGGCGTGCTGATCACGCATGTCACATATGTGGCCAACCGATGGTCAAAGAACACGGTCAATAATGGCGATGTGCAGTTGATGACAATATTTGCGGCCGACAACGACCTGAGTACAGCCACCGAAGACGGTGACCTTTATGGCCACGACAACCATGAACTTACCGACAGCTCGGTTCCTGCAGCTCAACTTTTCATGGAGTTCAGCGGGTACCCGTCGGGCAAAGCAGGAATGATGGGAAAGCCGGTGACGGAGATTTATTTGAACAATGATGGAAGCGCCTCGCTATGGTTTGCTCGAGGGTTTCCAGCCGAGTTGGTGACGGGCGATGTGACTGGCGACGGTCGGGTTGACGTTGAGGATGTGAACGCTGTGATAAACGTCATTCTCGGCATTGCCGCTAGCGATGAGTTGCGAGCGGCAAGCGATGTGACGGGCGACGGCCGTGTCGACGTTGAGGACGTGAACGCCATCATCAATGTGATACTGGGCTAGCTGGAGATTCTAAATGGTCTAGATGGACTAGAGGCTCTAGGCAACAATGAATGAGTACTGGCAGAATGGTCGGCCAGTACTTGTGTTTTAAATAGAAATTCGAAAACTCGTTAAATAATTATATTTTTGGTGGGGGTAAAATGTTTATTTCAAATTATTGATGTAATTTCGCTATTTGAAATCCACTGAAATACAGTGTTGTAAAAAATATATTTAATTAGTGACAGAAATGAAGAGATTTTTCACATTTATGGCCACGGCGATGCTGCTTTGCACATCGGCATGGGCTATTCCAGCCAAGCCTGGATTGCGTAGCGTGACGCAGAGCGACGGCACGACATTACAAGTGCAACAACTGGGAGATGAGTTCCATCACTGCCTGGCGACTGCCGACCGGTTGACCATTGAGCAGGGTGCCGACGGCGATTTCTACTATGTTTCGGCTCGCGGCATGACCACGATGCGTGCCCACGATGCTGCGCAACGCTCGGCTGCCGAGTTGTCGTTTCTGGCTGCCAACGAGGGCCAGTTTACCATGCAGGCCACAATGACTGCCGCCAAGCGTGCCCGCGCCCAAAAGGCTGTGGCTCGCCGCGCGCTCACGCAGGTGCCCACGTTGGGCAGTCCGCGTGTGCCCATTATCCTGGTGCAGTATCAAGACAAGAAGATGTCGAACACCATGGCTAAATTTGAGACTCAGTATAAGACTGGCAGCAAGAGTGTGTTCCAGTATTTTAAGGATCAGAGCAATGGTAAATACACCCCTCAATATGACCTCTATGGCATCTACACGCTGCCTAGCAATCGTGCGGTTTACGGAGGCAACAGCAGCGGCAACGACAAGGGCGTGGCGCTGATGGTGAACGATGCGATTGATAAAGCCGGCAACGATATAGACTGGAGCCAGTATGACAACGATGGCGACGGTGAGGCCGATGTGTGTATTGTGGTTTATGCCGGAGTGGGTGAGGCGCAGTCGAGCGTAAGCAATTCTGTGTGGCCATGCCAGTGGTCTTTGAGCGATGCCCGACAGTATAACGATGGTCGCGGGGCGCAGACGCGCAATGGGGTGACTATCGACAAGTTTGCCGTGTTCAACGAGATTGCCGGCAGCAGCGACTATGGCACCACGCTCGACGGCATTGGCACCTTCTGCCACGAGTTCTCGCACTGCCTGGGCTTGCCCGATTTCTATTGCACGACCTATAGCGGGTATTATGGCATGGGCAATTGGAGCCTGATGGATAGCGGTTGTTACAATGGCGGCAGTGTGGATGGCGATACGCCCATCGGCTATAGCGCCTATGAGAAAGCCTATATGAACTGGATTGAGTTGATTAATCCCGTGGCCAACACGCAATACACCCTGCCTGTGTTCAACAGCAAGAGCCTGGAAAAAGATCAGGCCATCAAGATCACAGCGTTCAATGAGAATGAATACTGGATACTGGAGAATCGCCGCAAACAAGGTTGGGACCAGTACATTCCCGATGAGGGCGTGATGATCACTCACTTCACTTATATCTACGACCGCTGGCAAGATAACACGCCTAACAACAAAAGCGTGCAGCTGGCCACCATTATACCGGCCGATAACTCGCTGAGCAGTTATAGCGAGAGCAAGGATTTATATGGTGAAACCAACCACGCTTACACGTCGACTTCATCGCCTGCGATGAAAGCCAACATGACCGCTAGCGGTTCGCTGGCTTCATCGACGGGTGGTGCCGGGGTTGTTGACAAACCCGTTACCGAAATATACTTGAACAGCGACGGAACGGCCTCGCTGTGGTTTATGAAAGGTACCATCGTGAAAGAAGTGCCGCAGTTGACCGAAGCCACCGATGTGATGGCCACCAGCTTCACCGCACACTGGAATGAGGTGGATTATGCGCAGAGCTACACGCTGCAACTCACCGACGTGAGCACGCTGCCGCCCTATGAGTTGCTGCTGAGCGAGTCGTTCCCCACGGCCATATTCAATCTCGAAGGCACGGAAGACCTTGGATCCAAGCTCGATGAGTATATGGAAAACGAAGGCTGGACGGGTTCGAAGGTATTCAAGTACAAAGGTGGCTTGAAGCTGGGAACCGGTCAGGCAACGGGTCTGCTCAAGAGCCCGAGCCTGTCGCTCGGCGGTGCCGACCAGGTGACCGTGAAACTCAATGTGAATTCTTATGGCTCTGATTCAGGTGTGAGTTATAAGGTTTCGTGCGGTGGGCAAAGCCAGACGTTTACGGCTCTCAAGGATGGTGAAGTGGTGACAGTGCTCTTCGAGGACGTGGCCGATGGCGGCCAAGTGGCCATCGAAACCCTGGCCAACAAGAAACGCATCGTGGTGAAGGGCATTGAGATTTATGCCGGAGATGCCTCAGCTGCGGCACAAGCTCCGCGTCGAGCCACCGAGCAGGGCGATGCCAATTCCCGCACCATCACAGGCATTACCGAAACCAGCTATAACGTTACCGGACTGAATGCCGGTGGGCTCTACATGGTGAAAGTGAAAGCCGTGTATGAAGATGGCAGCGAGAGCGCGTGGAGCAATGCCATGCGAGTGCAGCTGAGCGGTGATAGCATCATTGGTGATGTGAACCTCGACGGTGAGGTGGACGTGACCGACGTGAACATCGTGATCAACATCGTGCTGGGCAATGACCAGGCCGATAAATATGACCGTCGCGCCTATATCACCGCCGACGACGACATCGACGTGAGCGACGTGAACGCCCTAATCAACATCATCTTGAAAAATGAGAAATAAGAAATAATATCATCGTTTCATAATATCTAGAAAGTGGTGGCCAGTGATGGTCGCCACTTTTTTGATACTTGTGCATCTAAAAAATACAACCGAAATTAAGAGGGTTCAAATATTAAATATCAAGAGTTGGTTGAAAAAAAGTGTATAATCATGTTACTTACCTGAAAAAAATCGCTATATTTGCATATTCAGTCTGTCAAAATGAGGGTTGTGAGATTTGTCATCAAGATCTGCTTGGTAGACACTTAAGACTGGAATGAGTTTTGAGAAAGCCTATTCCTTCGTCCATTGTTGACATGACAAGAAGAAAGACTCTGGAGGCTTAATAGCCTTGAATTGATGGGTGTGCATTATCCATAGACAAGAAAATAGTTTCAAAAATTTTTTAGTATGAAAAAGATTCTATCCATTTTGACTCTTGTGCTAGTTGCATTACATGCTTCGGCGGCCGATGTGGATTTGGCTACCGCTCGAAATGCGGCTAAAGCGTTCATGAGTAAACAAGTCGCAAACGGTCGACTAAGAGCAGCGGCGGTTTCAAACCTGACTCTGCTAAAGGCCGAGGCATCGGTGGCCAAGCCAGCTGCTGTGGACTACTACATTTTTAATGGCGATAAGTCGTATGTGGTTGTTGCAGGCGACGACGAGGCACCGGAAATCTTGATGTATGGTGAAGAAGGCACCGTGGATTTGAACAACATTCCGCCCGCCATGCAATGGTTGCTCAACAAGTATAAATTTCAGATTGACGGTATCAAAGCCGGTACGCGCAAGGCAATAGCCATTCCCAAAACGGCGACTGCTGTCGCTCCGCTAGTAACGGCCAACTGGGATCAGACCAAGCCATATTACAATCACACCCCGACCAGTGGCAGTACTCATGCCTACACCGGTTGTCCGGCAACCTCGCTGGCCATGTGTTTCTATATGTATAAATGGCCGGCAACCTATCCCGCCCTTCCCGCAATTCCAGCTGACAACTATAATGGATATCTTGCTGCCCCAGCGCTAGAGGAACGAGCCGCCGATTGGGACAATATGATTGATGAGTACACCGGACCGACAAACTACGACTACACCAATGCGCAGGCCGAGGCCGTATCATGGCTCATGCGCTATGTGGGCCAGGCGTGTAACATGGGTTACAGCACCAGCGGTAGCGGGGCCAATGACCCTGAAATTCTGCAAGCCTGCCACACTTTCGGTTACACCGATGCTCAACTGCTCACGCTCACCGAACTGGTGCAGTCGGGGTGGAGCTATACCAACAGTTCACAGAAGTATACCGACGCTCAGTGGAACGAATGGATGATGGCAGAGCTTCAGGCCGGTCGCCCTATCGAGTATATGGCTTACGACATTACCAATGGTGAAGTTTCGGGTCACGCCTTCAACGTTTTCGGCTGCAACAGTAGCGGCCAGTATTATGTGAACTGGGGCTGGAGCGGCGACAGCAATGGTTACTGCACGTTGCACAACTTCACCACGGCCACCGGTGCTACCGGGCAGTCGGGTTCTTACGTGTTTAAATATGGTGAGGCCATGATCATTGGCATCGCGCCTCCTGCCTCCAGCAATGTTCCTACCATTACAGCCGATCCCACCAGTCTGGATTTCGGCGAAATCGCGGCAGGAACCACTACCACCAAAACATTCAAGGTGACGGGTACGAATCTGGAAGGCGACATCACTGTGGCCTCCAGCAGTGCTAATTTCACTACATCGGTGACCAGCGTGGCTCAAGCAACAGCCGAGGGCAACGGTGCTACCATCACAGTGACGTTCAAGCCCACAGCCGGTGCCAATGCCACCTACAACGGCACCATCACGCTCACCAGCAGCAATGCGTCGAGTGTAGAAGTGTCGCTTACAGGAAAAGGTAAATATGAAGGACCTGAAATCATAGTCGAGCCTTCGACCATGACCTTCGAGAACGCGGCAGTAGGCACCTCCGCCACGCAGACGCTGCATGTGTCGGGCACCAACCTGAGCGGAATCGTGATGCTGACGCTCACCGATGCCAATGGCGTGTTCAAGCTGAGCAACAGCACCATCAGCCAGAATGACGCCCTTGCCGGAAAGGACGTGACCGTGACCTTCACCCCGAAGGAGAACGTGCCCTACACTGCCACCGTGAAACTGGCCTCGAGCAACGCCGAGACGGTGACGGTGACCCTCACAGGAAACGGCGCATATCCCGTGCCTGTGATGCAGCCGGTGGACACGACAAAGGTGAAATACACCTCGTTCCGTGCCGACTGGACCGACGCCGCTCCGACCGAGAACGTGGCCAGCTACACCCTGCGTGTGAACTATGTGAGTCCCGAGCCTCCCGCACCGGAATACGTGCTGATAGGTGAAGCCGACTTCTCGGGTCTTAGCGCCGTGACCAACAGCAGCGGTTCTTATACCAATCAGGCCAATAACGCATCCACTTATTTGCCCGAAGGCTGGACGGTGAACAACTACCTGTACATCGACGACGGTGCCATCATCGTGCGTGAACAAAGCAATGCGTCAAGTGCCCTGCGCACCTCGGTCAATGTGCCTGAGGGCTATGACAAAGTTTCGGTGGTTGTGGATTGTGAGGCCGTTCAGGCCAACAGCACCGACATTGAGACCGGGTTGACCGTGAGTACAGTGAATGGGGGTGGAACGCAGACCCAGATGCTCACGAACGACCGCGGCAGTTACACCTACGTGTTCGATGCATCGTCGAGCGAGACGTTGAGGTTTAATCCCTATACGACCAGCACAAGATACTGGGCTTATGTTGGCATCTACGGCATCAAGATCTATGCCGGCGATGTGAACGAAGATCAGGGCGAAGCCAAATTGCTGGCCTCGGTGGAGACCGGCGACAGCACCTACCGTGTGATAGAGGGCATCACCGACACGTTCTATGTGGTGAACGACCTTATCGGAGGCGGCACCTACACCTACGATGTGAAGGCGATCTACACGAACCAGAGCGAGTCGGAATGGTCCAACCTGGAGACGGTGACACTCAAGCAGACTCCCGACGAGCCAGCGGGTCTTGTGGGCGATGTGAACCTCGACGGTGAGGTTGACGTGACCGACGTGAACATCGTGATCAACATCGTGCTGGGCAGAGACCAGGCCGAGAACTATGACCGTCGCGCCTATATCACCGATGACGACGACATCGACGTGAGCGACGTGAACGCCCTGATCAACATCATCCTGGGCAAGGAGAACAATTAATAATGAAGAGTGAATGATTGCTCGACTTGTAATGTGAGAATGAAGATGATTGAGCCTTAGGGCTACGGAATCATCCACTTTCATAAGATTTAGGCTTTTGTGAACTGCCGGCAGAATTTTCCGCCGGCAGTTTTTTAGCCCTTTTTTACAATATTGTCCTAAATAATTATTTGCAGAATTGCGTCATCTTTGATAAAAAGACGCATATAACCTGATGCGTTGAGAAGGCTGAACAGCCTATACCCCAACCGTTGAGATTTCCTGATCTGGAGGTGGAGAAAATGGTGC
>JAGAYZ010000034.1 GCA_017940245.1 Muribaculaceae bacterium
CAATAAAAACACTGGCGACGACGACTTGTTGCCCACGCGCCGCATCGATTACTCGTTTAAGGTGGCGGCAGGCAAGTGCTCGCACATCAGGTTGGAGATGAGCGCACCGGCAGCCGTGCACTGGACGGTGACCGAGTTGCGCATGCGCAAGGATGGACGGCGAGCCGGCGGCATCTTGCCGGCGAGTCGCTTCGTGAGCGCATGGCGCAGTGCCACGAGCGGCCCGGAGTGGGTGAGCATCGACCTGGGTGCGGCATCCATGATTGACCAAGTGGGGATTCATTGGCTCAATGCTCCATCGCAAGGGCAAATCGAGGTGAGCGATGATGGGCAGAACTGGCGCATGGTGGCTCGGATTCCACAAGCAAAAAATGCCGGTTGTCAGAAAGTGCGCTTCGACCCGGTGCAATGCCGCCATGTGCGCCTCAACATGGTGCCGGGGCCATCGGCATCGCAGCCGCTGTGCATCAGTGAAGTGGAGGTGATGGGCACCGGAGGCATCACCGTGATGCCGCATGCGCCTGCCGGGTGGAAAGGGCAGCGGTGGTTGCTCGATGGCGGCGACTGGCGCCTGCAACGCGCTTCGCTGGTGAAAGCCACTGGCGCACAGATCTCGTCGCCGCACTTCGATGCAAGCCGCTGGGTGGCGGCCACTGTCCCGGCCACGGTGCTGTCGAGTTATGTCAATGCCGGTGCATTGCCCGACATGAACCACGACGACAACTTGCTGCTGGCATCGGAGTCGTGGTTTGAGGGTGATTTCTGGTATCGGCGCGTGTTTGATGTGCCGGTTGAGATGAAAGGCCGTCGCGTAACTCTGAATCTGGACGGCATCAACTGGAAGGCCGTCGTGTGGCTCAACGGCGTGTGTGTGAGTCGGGTGGAGGGCGCTTTCGTGCGCGGCCGGTGCGACATCACGCCGTGGCTCAAGCCGGCAGGGAATGTGCTGGCAGTATGCGTTATAGCTAATGCCAACCCTGGAGGCGTGAAACTGAAAACAGAGAAGAATACCGATTATAATGGTGGCATCCTGGGTGCCGACAATCCCACGTTTCATGCCACGGTGGGGTGGGACTGGATTTCTACCATCCGCGGGCGCGATATGGGTATTTGGGACGACGTGTATCTCACCGCATCGGGCGATGTGACGGTGAGCGACCCCATGGTGGCCACGCGCCTGGCCGCTGCCGATACCTTGGCAACGATGACTCCGGCGGTGATGCTCACAAATCATGCCGACCATTCGGTGAGTGGAACGGTGAGCGGCTACATAGGCGACATACACTTCGAGCAAACGGTCACCGTGCCCGCACTATCGCAGATAGAAGTCGTTTTTTCGCCCGAGCAGTATGGCCAACTGCGCGACCGGCGCATGCGCCTGTGGTGGCCCAATGGCTATGGTGAGCCCTACTTGCACGAAGCCGGTTTCTCGTTTGCCGTTGATGGCCGCCAGCGCGACAGCGTGAGCTACCGTGCCGGCATTCGCGAGGTAGAGGTACGCAATAAGGAAACCCGTCTGCAGCTCTTTGTTAACCACCGCCGATTGGTGCCGCTGGGCGGCAACTGGGCCTTCAGTGAGAACAATTTGAACTATCGCGGTCGCGAATATGATGCCGCGGTGCGCTATCACCGCGAGATGAATTACAACATGATACGCAACTGGGTGGGTATGACTGCCCACCGCGATTTTTATGAGGCTTGCGACCGCTATGGCATCATGGTGTGGCAGGACTTCTGGCTGGCCAATCCTGCCGATGGACCTGATCCCGAAGATGAAAAAATGTTCATGGCCAATGCCCACGACTTGCTGCTCAAGATACGCCGGCATCCGTGTCTGGCCATCTACTGTGGTCGCAACGAGGGTTACCCACCGGCAACGCTCGACCAGGGGTTGCGCCGTGCTGTGGCAAATTTGCATCGGGGAATGGACTATATCTCTAGTTCGGCCGATGATGGCGTGAGTGGCCATGGTCCGTATAGAGCCTTGAGTGTGCCGGAATATTTTGTTAAGCAAACGGGCAAGTTGCACACCGAGCGCGGCATGCCCTGCGTGATGACCTACGAAGGACTGGCGCGCACCCTGGCTCCCAACCACCTATGGCCGCAGAATCGGTACTGGGGACGGCACGATTTCACACAAGAAGGCGCACAACACGGGGCGGCGTTCAATCAACTGGTGGCCGAAAACTTTGGCAGCCCGGCTTCGGCCCGTGAGTTCACGCAGTGGGGGCAATGGATTAATTATGAAGGATACCGTGCCATGTATGAGGCCGGCAGTCGTGACCGCATGGGGTTGCTCATCTGGATGAGCCATCCGTGTTGGCCATCTATGGTGTGGCAGACCTATGACTACTACCTGGAACCCACCGCGGCCTACTTTGGCGTGAAGCACGCCTGCGAGCCGCTTCACGTGCAGTGGAATCCCGTCACTTGCCGGGTGGAGGTGGTTAATCGCTCGGCGGGGCACCAGCAGGGTGAAGTTCGAGCCGAAGCGGTGGCTATGGACGGAACCACATTGTGGAGCGCGCGGCAACCCTATGACTGTGGCGAGGACACCACGCTGGAAACCCTGCAAGTGACCTTGCCGTTGTCGTTTGCCGGCGTGTATCTATTGCGGCTCACGCTCACCGACGAGCACGGAAATCTGCGCTCGCAAAACGACTATGTGGAAAGCACCGAGCCGGGTCACCGCACATCGTTGCGTTCCATGACGGCAGCCACCATCTCGGTAGTCACGCACCTGAGGGCGACGCAAGCGCGCGTGACGTTGACCAACACGGGTGCCGTGCCTGCCTTGATGCTGCGGCTCAACTTGAAGGGGAGCGACGGCGAGCAGATACTTCCCGTCGTATACAGCGACAATTATCTGCATCTGCTGCCTGGCGAGAGCCGCACCATCACTGTCGACTGGAATACCGCCGACACTCGTGGCGCGACCCCAAGTGTGGAAGTTACCAGCCCAGTCAATATAGACGTTGTCTATAAGCCATAGCAACATAGAGAATAGAATATTTTCCTATTAACCATAACCAAAATTGAAAGCGATGAAAAAAACTTTTTTACTACTGATGGCTGCGCTCATGATGACCAGTGCAGCATGGTGCCAAGCTCAGGAGCGACGTGTGGTGTGGATCACTATCGACGGGCTGCGCTGGCAGGAAGTGTATGGTGGAGCCGACTCACTGCTGGTGGGCAACCAGGACTTCGTGAGCGACCCTGCCGCCACCCGCTCGCGCTACATGCGTGCCAGCGAGCAAGAGCGGCGAGAGTTGCTCATGCCTTTCGTGTGGAGCACCGTGAGTGGCACGGGCTGGATGGCCGGTAACCGCCGTGCAGGCTGCATGATGAATGTTACCAATAAGTTCCATTTTTCTTATCCCGGTTACAGCGAGGCCCTGTGTGGCTATGCCGACGATGAGCGAATCACCAGCAACAAGCCCGTTCCTAATCCCAACGAAACGGTGCTGGAAGTGATCAACCGCGACCCGCGTTATCGCGGGCAGGTGCTGTGCTTTGCCGGATGGGATTGCTTCCCTGCCATCCTCAATGCCGAGCGCAGTGGCCTGGAGGTGAATGCGGCCCAGTGCCATTCGCTCTCACCTCATCCCACAGCCACCGAGCGCCTGCTCGACACACTGCTCGATGAAACCATTGTGCAATTTCAAGGCGAGCGCGACGATGCGTTCACCTTTCATTACGCCCTCGAGGCCATGCGCTCACGGCATCCGCAAGTGCTCTATGTGGCACTGTGCGATGTTGACGAATATGCTCATCATGGCAGCTACGACGGCTATCTCGATGCCATCCATCGGGTAGATAATTTTATCGGTCAGTTGTGGAATGCCGCGCAAGCCGACCCATTCTATCGCGATCGCACCACATTCATTGTCACCTGCGACCATGGCCGTGGCGACAATGCCGGAAATCCGCGCGAGTGGCGCAGCCACAGCAATCGCTACAAGCACAGCGATGAGACATGGCTGCTGACATTCGGAGCCGGAATCCCAGCTCGTGGTATGCTCACGAGTGGTCAGTACTATACTTGTCAGATAGCACACACGGTGGCCAAGATTCTCAATGTCCCCTATGCCCCCCAGCATCCCGGCACTCGGCCGGCCATCACATTCTGACGCAGTTGTGCAGCCTCTCGCAGGCCGTAACTATTCAGTCCCCCACTTAGGCCCCGCTTAATTAGGGGACTGAATAGTTGCATTGTGCAAGGTGAATGGTGAAGCCAAAAAGATTTTAATACTGCATTTTCATAGGTTTTTCCTCGTTTTTGTT
Source organism: Muribaculaceae bacterium (assembly GCA_017940245.1). Taxonomy (GTDB): domain Bacteria; phylum Bacteroidota; class Bacteroidia; order Bacteroidales; family Muribaculaceae; genus Sodaliphilus. The sequence continues at coordinate 4,285 of JAGAYZ010000034.1, forward strand.
GTAATTTTGCGGTGAAATATTGATATCAACTATCATCCTCATGAAGAAAAAAACAGGCTTCTATACTGGGTGCCATCGCTTTGACCATGCTCTCAGTCCAATGGCAGACGGTGCGGTGACTTATGCCTACG
>JAGAYZ010000035.1 GCA_017940245.1 Muribaculaceae bacterium
ATGACGAATAAGCGAGCGAAACGCAAAAGAAAAGACTTGTTTTTTCTTTTGCATTTCCGAGCGGGAGTAATTTGGGCCGCAGGCCAACATGACGAATAAGCGAGCGAAACGCAAAAGAAAAGACTTGTTTTTTCTTTTGCATTTCCGAGCGGGAGTAATTTGGGCCGCAGGCCAACATGACGAATAAGCGAGCGAAACGCAAAAGAAAAGACTTGTTTTTTCTTTTGCGTTTCCGAGAGAGGGAGTAATTTGGGCGTGATTAGAGGCAGACAATATGGTGTCAAATACAAATTGTAGGAGTTTTGAAATCTGTTTCAATCTATTTATTCATTGAAGAAAGAGAGACCCAGAATCAAGTTGATTACACCATTTACATCTTCTACATCCACCTTGCCATCGCTGTTGACATCGACTTTCCCGATATATTCTTCGGGTGATGCAGCCTTGAGAATGACGTTGATAATCGCGTTCACGTCCTCCACATCCACCTTGTTGTCGCCTGTGGCATCGCCCACGATAAATCCTTCCTCAATGATTTCACCAAATTGGTTCCACACACTGGTGGCATAGGCATTTTTGCATCCTACCGGAACATAGAGTTTCGCTTCGCTCAGGTTTACGCCCAAAAACACGGCCCAGCCCCCATAGAGGTTATACTGGCTGGCGGTGTAGCGAGGAGCTTTCATCTTGCAGTGCACCTCCTTTAGGTTTGAACAGTTGCTGAAACTCCATCCACCCAGGTCAAACATGGTGAAAGGCAGGGTCACCTTTTCGAGCGACTTCTGGTTGTAGAAAGCATATTGTGCAATGCCCACAATGCTGTCGCGCAACTGCAAGTGATAGGCATCGGGCATAGTGCCCTTGAAAGCATAGGCCACATATCCCGCGTAGGCCACTCCATCGGGCTGGTCGTTAAGCCACTTAGTGCCGAGGAAAGCATTGTGGCGCACGTCACTACACGAGATGGGCAAGTCGGCACTAGCAAGCAATGTGCAACCGTTGAATGCGTTGCTGCCAATGGCTCGCAGTCCCTGTGGATAGTTGATGCTGGTCAAGTTCTTGCATTGTGAGAATGCTGTGGAGCCAATGATTTCCACCTTCGGGCCGAGTGTGACTGTGGCGAGTTGGGTACAGCCCCTGAATGCGTTACGTGTAATGGTGCGCACTTGTGGAGGGCAATCGAAACTTGTGAGACTGGTGCAACTGGCAAAAATCGATGGCCCCAGTGTGTCGACCGATGCCGGCAGGCTGATGCTTTCCAACTTGGAGCACAACTGGAAGGCCGAAGAGTCGATGGTGACAACGTTGCCCACAATGTCGGCATGAGTGAGGCCGGTGCACTGGCGGAACGCTTCACTCTCGATAGCGGGCACATCGGCCTCGATGGTTAGGCTGGTAATGCTTTTGCAGCGAATGAAAGCAAAACGGTTGATTTTGTTGATACCCTTGGGAATGACCAAGTCGGTTACCATTTCACCATTCAAGTAGAGTGGAATCATGTTGTAAAGCGGATTGGCGCCAGCGTTTTCGAAGTCGATGGCGCACCAGCTAGCCAGATCGCTGATGTGCACCACGGTCTTGCTGGGCATGCTGGTGCCGAATGCGTCCTTTTCCATCCGTGTGATGGTGGGCGGGACGGTGATGCTGGTAATGGTCTTGTTGCTATAAAAAGCACTCTCACCGATGGTGGTGACCGTGTAGAGTTTACCGTCGGCGGGGTTGGTGACTTGACTGGGGATGACCACCGTAGTGAGGTCGCTGTAGTTGGCCGCATTGCGTCGTTCTAGATATGTAACTGTAGCGGTCATGCCATCATCATTAACGAGGTAGGCAAGTCCATCGGCCATGAAGTCGTAGGCTGTGGCGATGATACTCATGCAAGCAAAGGCCATGAGCAGAAATGGTTTCAAGCAATTTGTGTTCATAGTTTTAATGTAATGTAAAAGTGGAAATAATATTTGTTTACGCTAAATGCCAAAATTATAAAATTTGATTTAAATGTGCAATTAATATAGATAAAACTACTGTATTCCGCTGCCTGAAAAGGTTGTTGAAAACATTATGCATTGGATGTTTTTTCTCGGTAAAAACGAAAACTGGCGCGAAAATGCCGCAGGTCAGAAAAAAATTGTAAATTTGCATTCCTTTAGATTTAGATTGCAGATGAAGTGGTTTAATAGAGATACTTGGCTCGAGTACAGAGAACGTTACCGCAGGTGGCAGAAAGTGGCTCTGACCTACGAGTTCAAGTCGCCCGGGACTAACCATTGCGCTAATTGCGACCATGATTATCAAGGCAACTATTGTCCTTATTGCTCGCAGAAACAGGGTCTGGGCCGCATAGGTTGGGCTACTGTGCGCAGTGGTCTGATGGAAGTGTGGGGCCTGCACTCGCGCTCCATGCCCTATAGTGTGCTGCAACTCATGTTTCGTCCGGGTTATTTTATCAGTGATTACATCAACGGAAAGCGACAAATCAGTTTCCCGCCTGTGAAAATGCTGGTTATCTTGGGTGTTGCCAGTGTCTTAATAGACAAGCTCACGCACCGAAATCACATAAAGGATCGGGTGGCTGAGCGGATCAGTAATGGCCGTTTCGACTTTATGGCTTCGTTTTTGGCATGGTTTCAGGCTAATCCGGGGTGGGGATGGTTGCTGGTGAATATGTTCTTATTGATTCCAGTGTGGCTTTTGTTCCGCCATGCTCCACGCAACAGCAAGCACACCTTGCCACAAGGCTTTTTTATTCTGGTGTTTTTGAGTCTGATTGTGCTCATTTATGACAACATAGCCGATTGTACTTTCAGCATTTTCTATTTTCTCATTCCGTTTTACTACATATTTGCTTTTAAGCAATTATTTGGATTCAATGTGTGGAGCACCATTTGGCGGACGACAATCATGTTTGCCAGCGGTTTCCTGATGCTTATGGCGGCAGGGATGACCTATGAAGTTCATGTGCACCCTTCAATGGTTGGACATACCATCTGGGAAATACTTTTACTTGTTGCGGCCAGCTTTGGAGTGGTGGGGATAGGTGTTGGCCTAGATAGACTTGGTGATTATCTGTCTAAAAAGAAGAAAACCGATACAGCGAAGACTGGCGGTAGCACCGCAGAATAGCCCGATGGCACTGCGTTCATCACGCAAACGCAGTGACCTGTTACAAAAGAATCATGAAATTGCAAGGGGAAAGCGTCGTTATTATGAACGAGTCCCCTTGCAATTATTCTTGTGTGAGTTAATCACCTCTAGCGTTTGAGTGTGTTGCCCTCATACCAGTTGATGAAAGCTTGGTTCACCATGCGGTTACCGCCAGGAGTGGGATAGTCGCCGCTGAAGTACCAGTCGCCCGGCGTTTCGGGGCATGACTGATGCAGACCATCGATGGTCTGGTAGATGAGTTGCACCTCGGCGTTGATGTCTTTGTCGGTGATCATGGCTGCAATCTGGCGCGAGATGTCGTCGTCGGTGAAAGGCGCATAGATTTCGGTCACATAATTTGTGATTTCTTCTTTGGGCTTGCCTTCTTGTGCTTTACATTTGCGATACACCTCATCGATGATGCTCTGGCGCCCTGAGTTCTTCAGCAATTCTATGGCAGCCTTGAAAGCGCAGAACTCGGCCATGCGGCTCATGTCGATTCCGTAATAGTCGGGATAGCGCACTTGTGGCGATGACGAGACGATGACGATGCGGCGCGGGTGCAAGCGGTCGAGGATGCGCAGAATGCTCTGGCGCAAGGTGGTGCCGCGCACGATGCTGTCGTCGATGACCACCAGGTTGTCGATGCCGTTTTGCACTTGTCCGTAGGTCACGTCATAGACGTGTGCCGCCAGGTCGTTGCGCTGGTTGCCCTCGGCAATGAATGTGCGCAGCTTGATGTCCTTGATGGCGATTTTTTCAATGCGCAGGCGTTGCGACAGAATTTGTTGCAGCCGGTTGTCATAGTCGGGCTTCGACGGGTCAAGAGCCTTGATGGCATCGGCCTTCTGATGTTGTAGATAGGTATCTATGCCTTCAATCATGCCCAGGTAGGCCACCTCGGCGGTGTTGGGGATAAACGATAGAATGGTGTGCTGCAGGTCACCATCCACGGCCTTGACGATTTGTGGGGCCAGATTGCGTCCCAGGGCCTTGCGCTCGTTGTAGATGTCGCGGTCGCTGCCACGCGAGAAATAGATGCGCTCAAACGAACACCGACGATTGTCGAGCTGAGGCAAGATTTGCTCGATGTTCACCGTTGAGTCTTTCTTGACGATAATGGCTGCACCGGGGGTGAGTTCTTTGACCTCTTCCACGGGCACGTTCATGGCTGTCTGAATCACGGGACGCTCGCTGGCGGCTACAAAGATTTCGTCGTCGCAATAGTAAAACGCCGGTCGAATGCCGTGCGGGTCGCGCATCACGAACATGTCGCCGCTGCCTGTGATGCCACACATGGCGTAGCCGCCGTCCCATGTGGTGGCAGGCCGGTGCAAGATGCGCTTGAAGTCGAGGTTGCCTTCCATGAGATTGGTGAGCGGTTCACCGGTGTAGCCCTCGGCACGATACTGACGGTGCAGCCGCTGGTTTTCGTCGTCGAGAGCTTCGCCCAGTTGCTCCAGGATGATGATGGTGTCGCTCATCACGCGCGGGTGCTGGCCGCGGCTGACGATATCGTTGAATATCTCATCCACGTTGGTCATGTTGAAGTTACCGCAAAGCATCAGGTTGCGCGACTTCCAGTTGTTGCGTCGCAAGAAGGGATGCACATAGCTGATGCCGCTTTTTCCGGTTGTGCTGTAGCGCAGGTGGCCCATGTAGAGTTCGCCTGCAAACGGTGTGCGTGGCTCGCCATTGACGAGGGCCTCATGAATCTGGCTGCGGATTTTTCCGAAGATTTCGTCGATGGCTCCCGAGCCTAATGCTCGCTCGCGATAGACATATTCCTCGCCCGGCTTCGCGTCCATGAACACGCATCCCACGCCGGCACCTTCCTGGCCGCGATTGTGCTGTTTCTCCATGAGCAGGTACAGCTTGTTCAGACCATAGAGGTAGGAGCCATACTTCTCTTTATAATAACTGAGGGGCTTGCGCAGCCTGATCATGGCGATGCCACATTCGTGCTTGAGAATTTCCATAACCTGATGTTTAAGATGAGTGATTTAGAAGGTTGAAGAATGCTTTATTAAAAAGAAAATCACCCGGTTGGGTGATGGCGTGCATGAACAATTTAGGGCCGAAAAGATGGCAAGAAACGCAAGTTGCATTCCCGTTGCTGACTGAGTTGAACGCGCCACAGGCGCCTAAAATAGGATAATTGTTCACACTAGAATTGCTTTCCGGTTGCAAAGATACGATTTAATTATGAATTATGAATGATGACCGATGAATTTTTTAATTCGGCTTTGTTCTCGGCATGGGATCGGTAACTCGGTTAATGCGGCATGGGGACGGAACTACTCAGAGGCGCACCACCCAGTCGCTGGAGTGTGGCCGGGGTGAGGGTGCCGATGAGGCGCTGACGCACGATGCGCGACACGGGGTCACTGCCCTGCATGCGCTGCAGGAGCATGCGCTGAAGTGAGTCGGCAAGCAGGCTGTCGCGCTCGGCGGCGCGGCGTTCGGCACGTAGGGTGAGCGTGGTGTCGAGCGCAGCCCGCCGATAGTCGTTAAATCCCTTTTTGCGGGCATCGACGATGCGCTGGCGCTTGTTGAGGAATCGTACATACTCGGCATTGCCGCGTCCGCCAGTGATGGACCACCGACCCAACTTGATGTTTATGTTGATGTTACCCGGTTCCAGAACGAAATAGAAGGGTGGGGTAATAGAGTCGAATGTGACGAATGCGACCTGCGCACAGTGGGTCTGACCCGTAAATGTGGCGGTGCCATCGGTAAAATGCTCGGTGATGTCTGGCATGAGCTGGCCATAGGTGTCGTCCACGATGTGGAGGGTGGCAAGGCTGTCGTGACGCGTGCTGTCGTCCATGGTGAAAGTCACCGTGTAGCCACAGTGCGGCACGGCGTGACGGTCATTGCATCCGGTAGCGAGCAGCAATGCTGCCGCCATCACAGAAACGATATGTAATGTAAATTTCAACATCACGATGCAAAATTACGAAATAATTATGAATTATGAATGGAGAATTAAGGATTATGATTTTTTTGACTCGGAGAATGCTTGTGCAGTATTAAACTCAGAAATGTTTCACTCGGCCGTTGCGCGGGTGGCGACCGATTGGGAAGTATTTGGCTTTTCTTGCGGTAATAGGTGTTGTCAATGGTGTCTGGATGGAAAATATGATGTAACTTTGCAGCCGTTTTGTCGAAAAATAATAAGATATGACCATTCAAAGTGATACGAAATCGGTAAAGCATAAAAGATGGAGTGGCATCATTTATGCCATACTGTCGGCCGTGTGTTACGGCACCAATCCCCTGGGTGCGTTACCGCTCTATCAGGAAGGAGAAAACACATCTTCGGTGTTGTTTTTCCGTTTTTTGCTGGCCGTAATATTGCTTGGAGGACTGATGGTGGTGCGCCGGGTGAGCTTTGTGGCAAATCGCTCTCAAATGCGTGTGCTGATGGCCTTGGGCGTGCTGTTTGCCGGGTCAAGCATGACCTATTATCAGAGTTTTCACTTCATGGATGCCGGCATAGCCAGCACCATTCTGTTTGTCTATCCTGTGATGGTGGCGGGCATCATGGCACTATGTTTTCACGAGCGCTTGTCACGTATCACCTTGATGTCGGTGGCACTGGCGCTGGTGGGCATAGCACTGCTTTATCGAGGGCCGGCAGGAGTGGCGCTCAGCGCGTGGGGGGTGGCTTTATGTATAGTGTCGTCGGCTCTTTATGCAGTCTATATCGTAGTCATCAAACAGGCCGATTTGGGACAGTTGTCATCGTTGACAATCACATTCTACGCCATGCTCTTCTGCATGGTGTGCTTGCTGCTGTACTCGTTCACGTCTCCACAACTGCACCTCATGTTGCCCCCCTCGCCACGCGCATGGTTCTACAGCTGTTGGCTGGGGCTGGTGCCCACGGTATTGTCGCTCGAGTTCATGACATTGGCCGTGCAACGAGTAGGTCCCACGCCTACGGCCATCATGGGTGCGCTTGAGCCGCTCACAGCCGTTGCCATCGGAGTGATGGTATTTGGAGAGATGCTTACCCTGCGCGTGTGTGCAGGAATCTTGTTCATTTTGGTGGGCGTTATGCTCATTGTGTTGCCTCGGCAGTGGATTCCCGGTTGGTTGAGATGATTTTATGCGATGAATGATGCTTGATTCAAAAAAAAATCATTAATTTTGCAGTCTCATTTAGCTGGAAGGATGTGCTTGGCACACTTTTTGCTAAGTTGAGATAAAGCTTATACTACACTATGGGGCTGACATGGCTTTGACAGCGTGTAGAGGTGGTAAGCAAGCATGCAGAGCGATGATGGCAATGCTCTCAAATCTCAGTCATTACTAAATTTAACTGGCGAAAACACTTACGCTCTCGCTGCTTGATCGAAGTATAGTAGATCTGCTTTATCTTAGCCCTAGGATGGTTAAGACGAGACATCACCCGATTGCCCTCGCTCCGAGGCGTTTCGACAAGGTGGTGCTGGAATATCGGAGATAGGGTGCGGCAAGCCTCGGGCCAAACCCGAAATTTAGAGGATAAGCCACAGGTTGGTAGTCTTGAGCCTGCCTGCGGTCGAAAAGCAAGTCTAGACTAAGCATGTAGAAACCTTATCGTTTCCGCGTTTGGACGAGGGTTCAACCCCCTCCAGCTCCACAGAACGAAATCGCAAGCGACCTGCCAAAATGTCGCTTGCGATTTTATCATGATTCAATGTGTTGGGGACGGAGGGTGGATTCCTGGGAGTTAGAAGTCGCTGAATAGGTTGGGGCGGATGAGCAGGCCTATGCGCAGACGTGAGTGAAACTTGTTGTAGTCGAGCAGGTTCTCGCCGTAACCGTTATAGTAATGCAGCATGAGGAACTGGTTGTGATTCTTGAAAAGACGGAATCCCAAGTTGATGATTGTGTTGCCATTCAAGTTCCAGCCCTTGCGCTTCACGAAGGTGATGTCGAACACCCATCGCTTGTTGGCGGATATGCCCTGTATGCCAGCCTGGTAGATGCCGCTGTACCTGAGAATGTCTTTGTTCAGTCCCCCGTCGATGATGGGAATCCAGAACTTGGCATGGACCATGATGTTGGGGTCGATGAATGCTGCTCCGCTCAGTGAAATTTTGTTCCAGCTGCGTGATGCTTCACCATCGCGCCCGTTGCTCTCGTGCTCAAGGATGAGCGAAGCCTTGCCTACGAGTCGTCCCTTTACAAAAAAAGGCTTTGTCCAGCCGATACCGGGGTTGAAGTTGAGGTCGTGGAAGGGCAGCGACTCTTCAAACACGTTCCACATGGCTTTTTGCGTGTAGAAAAGATACAGGTAAGTGTTCCAGGGCAACACGCTGTTGGTGAGGCGCTGAGCAAAACTGATCTGGAACTTGACGTCGCTGTTGGTGGCCGTGGGACGGCTACCTATAGACGTGCCTATGGTAAAGTAATTATCCTTGTAAAGTCCAAAAAAAGGACGCTTGTCGAAGTCGCGACGTATGCTGTCGGTGTTGAAATCTTTCTGGTCGCCAAAGGTGACAATTTGAGCCTGCACAGAGCTCCAAGTGCAGGCGATAAAAACAAAGAAAAGTGTAAGATACTTGATGATCATGTGTTGATATGCGCAGGTAAACAAAGTGCAAAATTACAAATTATTCTCGATGATACGGCTCATCGTTAACAATAAGACCAAGAAAAACGAAAGATGAGAAAATTTTTTACTGCATCGGTTGGCGTTTTGCGGCATTGTGGCCGAAGTGTGCTTTGTGCAATAAGGGAGTGCGCTTTATATATACCTTAATAAAAAATAAAAAAAGCGGTAGAATAGTCCGAAAATCATTAATTTTGATTATTTTTGCAGTCGTAAATAAACCGTAATTAACAAATTCCTAAACATAATATTATGAATAAGCAAATTACACTGGAACAAGCCGTCGAGAAAGTGCATGACGGCATGACAATTATGTTTGGCGGTTTCCTGGGCGTGGGAAGTGCCACTCAAATTATTGACGCCATTGTAGCAAAGGGTGTGAAAGATCTTACCATCATTGCCAACGACACAGCCTACGATGAGGTGGCCCACGGCAAGCTGGTGAGCAACCATCAGGTGAAGAAAGCTATCGTGTCGCACACGGGTACCAACAAGCAGACTGCCATTCAGAAGAATGAGGGCACTCTGATTGTGGAATATGTGCCTCAGGGCACACTGGCCGAGCGCATCCGTGCTTATGGCGCCGGACTGGGTGGCGTGCTGACTCCCACCGGACTGGGCACCATCATGGCCGATGGCAAGCAGATCGTGAATGTGGATGGCAAGGACTACCTGCTGGAGAAGCCGCTTAAGGCCGATATCGCTTTCCTGCGTGCCAATATCGTTGATGAGTTTGGTAACATGGTGTTCTTGGGCACGACCAATAATTTCAACCCGCTGATGGCCACTGCTGCCGACTATGTGGTGGTAGAAGCCGAGAAGCTGGTGAAGGTGGGCGAAATCAAGCCCGAGTGTGTTCACGCATCGGGAATTTATGTAGACGCTATTTATGTGGAAAAATAAAATTGAATCACGATGGAATACAGAACGAAGATTAGACTGCGCATGAGCGCAAAGGATGCCCACTATGGTGGCAACCTGGTAGACGGTGCCCACATGGTGCACCTGTTTGGTGACGTGGCGACCGAACTTTTAATTATGCGTGACGGTGACGAAGGTCTGTTCCGTGCCTATGACAACATTGATTTCCTGGCACCTGTCTATGCCGGCGACTTTATCGAGGCCGAAGGCTGGATCGACAAGGAAGGCAACACCTCGCGCCACATGCAGTTTGAAGCCCGCAAGGTGGCCATCTCTCGTCCCGACATCTCTCCGTCGGCTGCCGACGAACTGGATGAACCCATCGTGGTGTGCCGAGCCTCGGGAACATGTGTAACCCCTAAAGATTGCCAACGTAAGTAATATGGATAAATTGATCATTACAGCCGCTATATGCGGTGCCGAGGTGACCAAGGAGCAAAATCCCAACGTTCCCTATACGGTTGAGGAAATCGTTCGTGAGGCAAAGTCGGCAGTCGATGCCGGTGCTGCCATCGTTCACCTGCATGTGCGCTGGGACGACGGTACTCCCACTCAAGACCGTGGCCGTTTCCAGGAGTGTGAAGAAGCAATCCTCAAGGTGTGTCCCGATGTGATTTTGATTCCTTCTACCGGCGGAGCCGTCGGCATGACGCCCGACGAGCGCCTGCAATCTACCGACACCACTCCGCTGCCTGAGATGGCTACGCTCGACTGTGGAACGTGCAACTTTGGCGATGAAATCTTCGACAACACAATGCCCACGATGCGTGCCTTTGGCAAGCGCATGATGGAGCGCGGCATCAAGCCCGAATATGAGTGCTTCGAAATGGGGCATCTCGACACCATCCTGAACATGGCTCGCAAGGGGCAAGTGCCCGGCGACCCCATGCAGTTCAACTTTGTGCTGGGCGTGCCTGGTTGCACCCCTGCCACTGTGGCCAATCTGTGCTGGCTTGTGAATGGCATTCCAGCCGGTTCCACGTGGACAGTGACCGGAGTGGGCCGCCATGCCTTCCCTATGGCCGCAGCAGCTATTGCCATGGGTGGTAACGTGCGTGTGGGCTTTGAAGACAACCTGTATCTTTCAAAGGGTGTGCTGGCAAAGTCCAATGGCGAACTGGTGGAGAAAGTGGTGCGCCTGGCCAAAGAACTGGGTCGCCCCATCGCCACCAGCGACGAGGCTCGCGAAATTCTGGGTTTGAAGCCTCGCAAATAATTGAAAAATCAAAACAATAATAGTTTAACAATTAAAACCTTCGAATAACAATGCAGAAACATGGAAATAGATTCGGTACTCACCGAGTGATTGAACCCGTAGGTGTTCTCCCCCAGCCGGCTAACAAGCTCGACAACAACATGGACGAAATCTATGACAACGAGATCTTGATTGATGTCCAGACGCTGAATATCGATTCCGCATCCTTTACTGATATTCACAACTATGCCAAGAGCCAGGCCAAGAATCCTAACGATGAGGCCGAAGTGATGGAAGAAGTGAAAAAAGAAATGTTCTACAATGTGGAACTGCAGGGCAAGCACCGTAACCGTCGCACCGGTTCGGGCGGCATGCTGCTGGGTACCGTTGAGAAGATTGGCGACGCCCTCAAGGGCAAAATCGACCTGAAAGAAGGCGACCGCATTGCTACACTGGTGTCGCTGTCGCTCACCCCACTGCGCATCGATGAAATTCTGAACATCAAGGCCGATGTAGATCAGGTTGACATCAAGGGAAAGGCTATCCTGTTTGAGAGTGGTATCTATGCCAAGATTCCTAACGACATGCCCGAGAAACTCGCGCTGAGCGCTCTGGATGTGGCCGGTGCGCCTGCACAGACTGCTAAGTTGTGCCAGTATGGCCAAAACGTAGTGATTCTGGGTGCCGGTGGCAAGAGCGGTATGTTGTGCTGCTATGAGGCCAAGAAACGCGCGGGCGTTACCGGTAAGGTGATTGGACTGGCCAATAGTCCCAAATCCACTCAGCGCATCAAGGACCTGGGCTTCTGCGACGTGGTAGAAAGCGTGGCAGGAATGACTCCCGTGCAAATCAACGAACTGGTGAGCAAACTCACCAACGGCAAGATGGCCGATGTGACAATCAACTGCGTGAACGTACCCGATTGCGAAATGACCGCCGTGCTTTGCACCAAGGACGATGGTATCGTTTATTTCTTCTCGATGGCCACCAGTTTCACCAAGGCAGCGCTGGGTGCCGAAGGTATCGGTGCCGATGTGAACATGATTATCGGCAACGGCTATACCAAGGGTCATGCCGAGTTCACACTGCAAGAGTTGCGTGAGAGTCCTGAACTGCGCAAGGTGTTTGAAGAACTCTATGCTTAATTTCTGAAAGGTGAATGATTATGGCAGAATCAAGAAGAAAACAACTCTTTCCTGAAGTAACCGACGAGCAGTGGAACGACTGGAAATGGCAAGTGCGTAACCGCATTGAGACGCTCGAGGAACTGAAGAAGTATATCCACTTGACTCCGGAAGAAGAAGAAGGTGTGAAGAAGACACTTTCCACTCTGCGCATGGCCATCACGCCTTATTATCTGAGTCTGATTAATCCTGATGATCCTAACGATCCTGTGCGTCACCAGTGCATTCCCACCGGTGCCGAGACACATCAGGCTGCAGCCGATTTGCTAGACCCGCTGCACGAGGATGAAGATTCGCCTACACCGGGCTTGACACACCGTTATCCCGATCGCGTGCTGTTCCTCATCACCGACATGTGCTCGATGTATTGCCGTCACTGTACCCGTCGCCGTTTTGCCGGCCAGACCGACAAGGAGTGTGGTACCGACCGCATTGAAAAGGCGTTGGAGTATATCGAGAAGACCGAGTGTGTGCGCGACGTGCTGCTCTCTGGCGGTGATGCTCTGATGGTGGGTGACAAGAAGCTGGAATACATCATCTCACGCCTGCGTGCCATTCCGCATGTAGAAATTATCCGTCTGGGAACCCGCACTCCTGTTGTGTGCCCGCAGCGCATCACTCCCGAATTGTGTGCTATGCTCAAGAAGTACCACCCGGTGTGGATCAACACGCACTTCAATCACCCCAACGAGGTGACGGCCGAGTCGAAGCGCGCATGCGAGATGCTGGCCGATGCCGGTATTCCCTTGGGTAACCAGAGCGTGCTGCTGCGTGGCGTGAACGACTGTGTGCACGTGATGAAGCATCTGGTGCACGAGCTGGTTAAGATGCGCGTGCGTCCTTATTATATTTATCAGTGCGACTTGTCGATGGGTCTGGAGCACTTCCGCACACCCGTGTCGAAGGGCATCGAGATCATTGAGGGCCTGCGTGGCCACACTTCAGGCTTCTGCGTGCCCACCTTTGTGGTCGACGCTCCTGGTGGCGGTGGCAAGACTCCTGTCATGCCGCAGTATGTCATCTCACAGTCGCCCGGTCGCGTAGTGCTGCGTAACTTTGAGGGCGTGATCACGACCTATACCGAGCCTATGGATTACCAGAACAACTGCAACTGTCCTGAGTGCCAGGCTGCCCGCGCCAAGGAGCAAGTGGCTGCCGACAAGGCTGTGGATGGCGTTATCTCGCTGCTTGAAGGTGAGCGCATGAACATCGAGCCTCGCGCGCTGAAGCGTCACGAGCGTAACGAAATTCGTAACAAGCAATAAGGAAAGAATCCATGGAGTGGGGGAGTGTGCCTTCGGGGCGCACTCCCGGCCCCAGGGATGGTGTAAGAGCTTTGCCTTTCATTGGTGAAATATTGAACTACGGCAGTCTCTCCATTGTGGGACTCGAGAAGAACACGGGCAAGACCGAGTGTCTGAAATACGTGCTCGAGCGGCTTCCACTGACCGAAAAACGAGTTGCCGTGACTTCGATAGGCATTGATGGCGAGACAGTCGACCAGGTGACCCGCACCCAGAAACCAGAGATTGTGCTGCGCGAGGGCATGTACTTCGGGACGTCGGAGATGCACTACAGGCAACGCAGGCTGGTGTCGGAACTCATCGACGTGAGCGATGAGACCACATCACTGGGACGGGTGGTAACCGCCCGGGCATTGACACAGGGAAAAGTGTTGCTCTCGGGGCCATCGTCGGGCGCGAGCCTGCGCCGGTGGATGGCCGACATGCGTCGCTTCGATATTGACCTGGTGATTATCGATGGCGCATTGTCGCGATTGAGTTCTGCTTCGCCTGCTGTGAGCCAGTCGATGATACTGGCCACCGGCGCAGCTTACTCGGCCAACTTGAACACGTTGGTGCAGAAGACGGCTTTTGTGGTCGAACTCATCAACTTGGAACTCGCCGCCCGCGACAGGCGCGAAATGCTGATGCCGCTGGAAAAAGGTGTGTGGATGATTGACACCGATGAAGGCCTTCACGACTTGAACACGCTCACGTCGTTGTCGCAAGATATCCATTTCGAGGGGATGGAACGGTGCGCGGCACTCTATGTGGCCGGAGCGCTGGTTGATAGTTTCCTCGAGAAAGTGAGAAAAAACAAAGACTTGAAACAGACCGAGATTGTGGTGCGCGATTTTACCAAAATATTTATATCGCCTCAGCAATTCAGGCTGTTTATTAAAGCAGGTGGGCGCATCAGCGTGCTCCAAAAGAGCAAGCTGATTGCAGTAACGGTCAATCCTACGTCTCCCAGTGGATATGTGCTTGATTCCGACCTGTTGTGCAACAAACTCAGGGAGGCGATACACCTTCCTGTGTACGACTTGCTAAAAAGTAAACCATGCAACTGAAGAATGTCATAGAATCGCCCTGCGGTCTACGCTACATGCTAGATGAGCTGGAATTGCAATCGGGTTATGCACGCCGGTGGCTATTGGATATGCCTATGCTCACCAGTGCAGCCGCGATTGAAACTGCCTATGGGGTGGTGCGGCGTTTTGTGACGTTTCTTGAGCAGGTGGACACACCTTATATAAATACATTACGCTTCAAGTTGCAGGGCCTAAAAGATATACGCACCACCATTCAGAATCTTTCCAAGCATGCTGTGCTCGACGACATCGAACTGTTTGAGGTGAAGCATCTGGCTATTTTGGCTACAGAAGTGGCTGCGTTGCTTGGTAAGCATGGTATGGGTGAAGTGGTGGAAATTCCCGATTTGAGCAAAGTCATTGATATTTTAGATCCCGATGGCCTGAAGATGGCCACGTTCTACATCTATGACACCTATTGTGCCGAACTGCGTGATGTGCGCATGCAGATGCGTCGGCAACCTGATGATCAAGATGACCTTTTGCTGAAGGCTAGTGAACTCGAAGAAGGAGTGCGACGTGATTTAAGCAGTCAGTTATATCCTTATGCTCAAGCCATAGAGCAGGCTCAGGTGGCTTTGGCTCAAATTGACGTAAATCTGGCAAAAGCGGAACAAATATGTCGGCAGGGCCTATGTTTCCCGCGGCTTTCGTGCTCTGACACTAGCCGCTTTACCGCACTGTTCCATCCACAGGTGAAGGCGGCATTGGCTGCCGCTGGAAAGGAATTCCAGCCAGTTGATATCGCATATTCCCAGGCTCCCACTCTGATAACGGGTGCCAACATGGGAGGCAAGACGGTGGTACTCAAAACACTCACCATGTGCCAGTATCTGCTGCAGTTTGGATTTGGCATCCCGGCCCATGAGGCCGAGATGACGGTGGTGGATGATGTGTATTTCTGCATCGGCGATGAGCAGTCGGTAGAGAAAGGGCTATCGTCGTTTGCCGCAGAAATGAAGAAAATAGATGCCGTTATACGTGCATCACGAAAAGATAGAAAGATATTAGCGTTGATCGATGAACCGGCCCGCACCACTAATCCTACCGAAGGTGCAGCACTGGTGACCGCGCTGCTCAAGGTGCTTTCGGGCAAGCGCATGAGCCTGGTCATGACCACGCATTACGATATAGAGCCTGGCAAAGCCCGCTGCTTGCGCGTAAAGGGTTTTGAAAATGGCCAGATGAACTATCAACTGGTGGAGGTTCACGACGGTGAAGTACCGCATGAGGCCCTGAACATTGCCCAGAGCCTAGGCATAGACGCAGAGTGGATTTCCGCCGCTCGCGAGATATTAAATTCAGATTTCAGAACGACATAATTTTTTTACTATATAATATGCAGAGAAGTAAGTTAGGACTAGATTTTGAAAAAGTAGAGTATGCTAGAGGACTGGCTAAAGGCATTGCCGAAGACGTGCAGTCGTTCGTTGAGCAGTACACCACTGTGGCTGTGGAGCGCACATTGTGTCGCTTGATGGGCATTGACGGCGTGGACGAAAACCAAGTGCCGCTGCCCAATGTAGTGGTCGAAGCGCTCAAGGACAAGGGCGTGCTAAGTGAGGGCGCATTGTTCTTCATTGCCAATGCCATGATTCAGACAGGCCTGAAACCGCAGGAAATTGCCGAGAAGGTTGCCGCAGGCGAACTCGACATCACCCAGGTGGTGACCCGCGACCAGCGGCAGATTGCCGCAGCCCTGCAGCCTGTCATCGACGAGAGCATGACGCGCATCCGCAATCGTCGTGCCCGTCGTGAGCATTACCTAGACACCATCGGTGAAGGCCCCAAGCCTTACCTTTACATCATCGTGGCCACGGGCAATATCTATGAAGATGTGGTACAAGCCCAGGCCGGTGCCCGCCAAGGTGCCGATGTGATTGCAGTGATTCGCACCACGGGTCAGAGTCTGCTCGACTATGTGCCCTATGGCGCCACTACCGAGGGTTTCGGTGGCACGTTCGCCACACAAGAGAATTTCCGCATCATGCGCAAGGCCCTAGACGAGGTGGGCGAAGAACAGGGACGCTACATTCGCCTGTGCAACTATTGTTCAGGCTTGTGTATGCCCGAAATCGCCATTATGGGTGCCTTTGAGGGTCTGGATGTGATGCTCAACGATGCTCTTTATGGTATCTTGTTCCGCGACATCAACATGCAACGCACGCTGGTTGACCAGTACATGAGCCGTATTATCAATGGTTTTGCCGGTGTGATTATCAACACAGGCGAGGACAATTATCTGACCACCGCCGATGCCGTAGAGGCCGCTCACACGGTGCTGGCATCCGACCTCATCAACGAGCAACTGGCTCTCATGGCTGGCTTGCCCGAGGAGCAGATGGGTCTGGGTCACGCCTTTGAGATGGATCCCATGCTGGAAAATGGTTTCCTGATGGAACTTGCTCAGGCACAGATGACGCGCGAGATCTTCCCCAAGGCCACACTCAAGTATATGCCGCCCACGAAATTCATGACCGGCAACATCTTCCGTGGCCACATTCAGGATGCCCTGTTCAATATGATTGGTATTTGGACTCACCAAGGAATCCAGTTGTTGGGTATGCCCACCGAGGCCATCCACACACCCTTCATGAGCGACCGCTACTTGTCGATTGAAAATGCCAAGTACATTTTCAACAACATGAAGAGCATAGGCGAGGAAATGGAATTTGTGGAAGGCGGCATCTGTCGTAATCGCGCCAAAGAAGTGCTGGGCAACACCATCAAGTTGCTGGAAGAAATTACCAAGGAAGGCCTGTTCACCGCATTGGAAAAAGGTATTTTCGGTGATGTGAAACGCCCGAAGAACGGCGGCAAGGGTCTGGAAGGCGTGACAATGAAAGGCGACAACTATTTGAATCCCTTTGTGGAACTGATGAAAGGTAAACGATAACAATTAAAAGGAACAAGATACACATGAGCGAAGGACTATATTCAATGGAAGCTAAGGATTTTGACAAAACCTTAGATTTCACCAAGATAAAGCCGTATGGCGACACCATGAACGATGGTAAGGTGCAACTTAGCTTCACCTTGCCGGTGCCCTGTGGTGCCGAGGCGGTAGAGGCTGCCAAGCAGTTATTGCGCAAGATGGGCTTCGACAATCCCAGTGTGGTTTACTACAAGGAATTGACCCCAGGGTTCACCTTCTTCAACTGCTATGGCAGTTGCACCCACACCGTGGATTATTCCACCATCTATGTGCCCAAAGTGGAGTCGAACACGATGGACATGTACGAGACCGACGAGTATATCAAGGAAAACTTGGGCCGCAAGATTGTGATTGTAGGAGCTTCGACCGGTACCGACGCACACACCGTGGGCATTGATGCCATCATGAACATGAAGGGCTATGCAGGACACTATGGGCTGGAGCGTTATGAGATGATAGAGGCTTACAACCTGGGCTCGCAAGTTCCCAATGAGGAATTCATTGCCAAGGGCCTGGAACTGCATGCTGATGCACTGATTATCTCGCAGACGGTTACGCAAAAGGATGTGCATATCCAGAACCTGACCAACTTCATCGAGCTGATGGAGGCCGAAGGTCTGCGCGACAAGATGATATGCTGTTGTGGCGGAGCCCGCATTACTCACGAACTGGCCAAAGAACTCGGCTTTGATGCCGGTTTCGGCATGAATACCTATGCCGACGATGTGGCCTCGTTTGTGGTTCAGGAAATGGTAAAACGTGGAATGAAATAATTTTGAAACTAACCATACAACTAAAAATTAATCTCATAAAATAGTACCATTATGGAAAAAAGTGAAATGAGAGAAGTCATCGCAAAACGTGCTGCTAAGGAGTTGCACGATGGTGATGTAGTGAACCTGGGTATCGGAATCCCCACCATGATTCCCAACTATCTTCCCGATGGCGTATCGGTGACCTTGCAAACCGAGAACGGTGCTATGGGTATGGGTGCCACTCCCGCCGAGGGCGAAGAAGACAAGAACCTGATTAACGCCGGTGGTGGTTACATAACCCTCACTCCCGGTGCCTGCACATTTGATTCGGCCACTTCGTTTGCTATCATTCGTGGCGGTCATGTGAACGTTTCGTTCCTGGGTGCCCTGCAGGTTGATGAGAAAGGAAACCTGGCCAACTGGATTATCCCCGGCAAGATGGCTCCCGGCATGGGAGGCGCCATGGATCTGGTAGTGGGCGCAAAGCGCGTGATTCTCACCATGGAACACACTCAGAAGGGTGCTCCTAAGATCTTGAAAGAGTGCACACTGCCGCTCACCGCAGCCGGACAGGTGAACATGATTATTACCGAGATGGGTGTGATGGACATCACTCCCGAGGGCATCGTGTTGCGCGAAATCCATCCCGAATTCACTGTGGAGCAAGTGCAGGCTGCCACCGAGGCCAAGCTCATCATCGCTCCCGACCTGAAGCCCATGGATATCTAATTCCACTCATGTCATGGAATACAATTTCTTGAAAATCGAGCGCAAGGGTGCCATTACCGTGATGATGGTGTCGGCACCCAAGTCGCTGAATGCCTTGAACTCCGCTGTGCTCAAGGAAATGGACGACTTCGTCTCGCATCTGGATGAGAGCACCCGCGTGCTCATTGTGACTGGCGATGGTGAAAAGTCGTTTGTAGCCGGTGCCGACATCTCGGAAATGGCTCATTTGGGCGAGCAGGAAGGCTTTGAGTTCGGTCGACTGGGCGCACAGGTGTTCCGCAAGATTGAGACTTTGCCCATTCCCGTGATTGCTGCCGTCAACGGTTTTGCGCTGGGTGGCGGTTGTGAACTGGCTATGGCCTGTGATATTCGCATCGCCTCTAGTAATGCCAAGTTTGGCCAGCCTGAGGTGGGCTTGGGCATTATCCCCGGTTTCTCAGGCACCTACCGCTTGCCTAAACTGGTGGGGCAGGGCTATGCCAAAGAAATGATTTATACCGGCAAGGTGATACGTGCCGACGAGGCATTGCGCATCGGACTGGTCAACGCCGTCTACGAGCGCGAGGAACTGATGGGCAAGGCGCTGGAGATGGCCGAGCGCATGCTGGCCAATGCTCCGCTGGCCATCAGTGCTGCTAAGCAGAGCATCAACGAGGGTTATGACCTGGATGCCGATGCCGCCATCGCCCTCGAAAACAAGCTCTTTGGCAAGTGCTTCACCACTCAAGACCAGAAAGACGGCATGGCTGCCTTCCTGAACAAGCAAAAGGCCGTGTTCAATGGCAAATAACGAAAAAACTTATCATTAATTTATAAACCGTAATTATAGTCATGAAAATTTGTGTAATTGGAACTGGAACAATGGCTAAAGGTATCGTCAAGGCTTTTGCTGCCAAGATGCCCGTGGTCATGAAGAGCCGCACCCAAGCCAGCCTGGACAAGGCTATGGCTTCGATTGCCAAGGGTTATACCAAGCTGGTCGAAAAAGGTAAAATTGCTCAAGATGCAATGGATGCCATTATGGCCAACATCACCACTACGACCGACTATGCCACGTTTGCCGATGCCGACCTCGTAATCGAGGCCGCCGTCGAGAACATGCAGTTGAAAAAAGATGTGTTCATGGAGCTGGACAAGATTTGCAAGCCCGAAACTATCTTTGCCACCAACTCGTCGTCGCTGTCGATTACCGAGATAGCTGCCTGCACTAGCCGCCCGGCTCAGTTCATCGGCTGCCATTTCTTCAATCCTGCCGACCGCATGGCTCTGGTAGAGGTCATTAAGGGTCAGCTTACCAGCGATGAGACCGCCAAGGCTATCATCGACCTCACCACGGAAATCGGAAAGACTCCGGTGCCCGTCAACGAGGCTCCGGGTTTTGTGGTGAACCGCATCCTCATTCCCATGATCAATGAGGCCGTTGGAATTTTGGCCGATGGCATTGCCAGCGCCGAAGATATTGACAAGTGCATGATGCTGGGTGCCAATCACCCGATGGGTCCGTTGGCACTGGCCGACCTTATTGGCAACGATGTGAATCTGGCCATCATGGAGGTGCTCTACAACGAGTTTGGTGATCCCAAGTATCGTCCTCATCCCCTGTTGCGGAAGATGGTGCGCGCCGGACTGCTGGGTCGCAAGACCGGTGAAGGTTTCTATAAATATTAATTTAGTAAACGAGCAACCGGTTTCAAGAGCACCAATAAGTGAATTATGGTGTGTGGCTTGAAACCGACAAGACGGTTGCTCACAACAATACTGAAAATGGATTTTAGCTATTCAAAGACAGAACAACTGTTCCTGCAGATGATTCGCTCGTTTGCTGAGAACGAAGTAAAGCCTTTGGCTGCCGAGGTCGATGAGCAAGAGCGTTTCCCCATCGAGACCGTTCAGAAAATGGGCAAACTCGGCATCATGGGCATTCCTGTGCCCAAGCAGTATGGCGGCGCAGGAGGTACAGTGCAAATGTATATCATGGCCGTTGAAGAACTCTCACGCGTGTGCGCCACTACAGGTGTGATTGTTTCGGCCCACACCTCGCTGTGCATGGCTCCCATCATGGAGCACGGCACCGAGGAGCAGAAGATGAAGTATCTGCCTAAACTGGCTTCGGGCGAGTGGATTGGCGCATTTGGCCTTACCGAGCCTAATGCCGGCACCGACGCAGCCATGCAGCAGACCACCGCAGTGGATGCTGGCGACAAGTGGATTCTTAACGGTTCTAAGATTTTCATCACCAATGCCTCTTATGCCAACGTGTTCATCGTGATGGCCATGACCGACAAGTCAAAAGGCACGAAGGGAATCTCTGCTTTTATCGTGGAGAAGGGCATGCCCGGTTTCTCCATTGGTAAAAAGGAGCTGAAAATGGGTATTCGTGGCAGCGCCACTTGCGAGCTCATTTTCGAAAATTGCGAGGTGCCCAAAGAGAACCTGCTCGGGCAGTTGGGCAAGGGCTTCAGCATCGCCATGAAGACCCTCGACGGTGGCCGCATCGGTATCGCTTCACAGGCTCTGGGTATTGCTCAGGGAGCCCTTGACGAGACCGTGAAGTACACCAAGGAGCGCAAGCAATTTGGCCGCGCTATTGCCAAATTCCAGAACACGCAGTTCCAAATGGCCGACCTCAAGACAAAGGTTGAGGCCGCCCGTCTGTTGGTGCGCAGTGCAGCCTGGAAGAAAGACAATGGCATGCCTTATTCGGCCGATGCAGCTATGGCAAAACTCTTTGCCGCCGAGACTGCTATGGAAGTCACCACCAAGGCTGTGCAGTTCCATGGAGGCTATGGCTACACGCGTGAGTATCCTGTTGAGCGCATGATGCGTGATGCCAAGATTACCGAGATTTACGAAGGAACATCGGAGGTCCAGCGCATGGTCATTGCCGGTCATTTATTTAAATAATAAAAGGAAAGCAATATGAATATTATAGTTTGTATTAAACAAGTTCCCGACACCACCGAAATCAAGATAGATCCCGTGAAGGGTACCTTGATTCGTGAAGGTGTGCCGAGCATTATGAACCCCGATGACAAGGGTGGCCTGGAGCTGGCCCTGCAGATGAAGGACAAAGTGGGTGCAAATGTGACTGTGATTTCAATGGGTCCCCCCCAAGCCGATGTGATGCTGCGTGAAGCGCTCGCCATGGGTGCCGACCGTGCCATTCTGCTCAGCGACCGCAAGTTTGCCGGTGCCGATACACTGGCCACATCCTACGCTCTTTCGGGACTGTGCCGCGTGCTGGATTATGACTTGATTATCGCTGGCCGTCAGGCTATCGATGGTGATACAGCCCAAGTAGGTCCGGAATTGGCCGAGCATCTGAATTTGCCGCAAATCACCTACGTAACCGACGCCAAGTTGCTTGACAACGGTAACCTGCTTGTGCACAAGGAGAACGAAGACAGTGTGCAGGTGCTGGAAGTTGAAGGTAAATGCCTGCTCACGGTGCTGGCTTCGGCATTTGAACCGCGCTACATGAGCGTGAGTGGCATCGTGGAGGCTTACGACCGCGAGGTGGAAGTGTGGAGTGCCGACAAGATTGACGTCGATGAAGGCAAGCTGGGTCTGGCAGGATCGCCCACTAAGGTGTTCCAGTCATTCCCCAAAGCCATGAAGGCTCCTGGTGAAGTTCACGAAGTGAGCGAGGAAGAAGCCGTTGAGCTGATTGTGAGTAAACTGAAAGAGAAACACATCATCTAAAAGTCGGATCTATGGAAAAGAAAGATTATAAGAACGTATTCGTTTTTGCAGAACAACGCGAAGGTGTTATCCAGTCCGTTGCATTTGAACTTTTAGGTAAGGCTCGTGACCTGGCCGATGACCTGGGCCAGAAAGTGGTGGCTCTGCTGCTGGGCAGTGGCATCAAGGATCAGGCTCAGACGCTCATTGAGTTTGGTGCCGACGAGGTGATTGTTGTAGATACTCCCGAACTGAAGGATTACCTCAGCGAGCAGTATTCGCAAGCCGTGTATCAAATCATAGACGATCGCAAGCCCAACATCGTGCTTTACGGTGCCACGACCATCGGTCGCGACATGGCTCCCCGTCTGGCATCGCGCCTGAAAGCCGGTCTCACGGCCGACTGTACCAAACTGGAAGTGAAGCCAAACAAGGAAGAAGAACTGGAATTACATTCAACCCGTCCCGCATTTGGTGGTAACCTGATGGCTACCATTGTGTGCCCCAACACTCGCCCACAGATGTCAACGGTGCGTCCTGGCGTGATGCAGAAAATGCAGCGTCAGCCAGGTCGTCAAGGAGTGGTAACTGAGTTTACCCCCATATTCGACACCTCGAAGTTTAAGGTGAAACTGGTGGAAACCATCAAGGCCGACAAGCAGATGGCCGACATTTCGGAAGCAAAGATTCTGGTTTCGGGTGGCCGTGGAGTCCACAATCGGGAAGGTTTCGACAAGCTCCAGGCTCTGGCCGACGTGCTGGGCGGACAAGTGGCTTCGTCGCGTGCCATGGTGGACAATGGCGTGATGCCTCATGAGTGCCAGGTGGGTCAGACGGGCAAGACCGTGCGTCCCAACCTCTATGTGGCTTGCGGTATCAGCGGTGCTATTCAGCACCTAGCCGGAATGGAAGAGTCTGATTTTATCATTGCTATCAACAAAGATAAATTCGCTCCCATTTTCAGCGTGGCCGATCTGGGTATCGTGGGTGATTTGCACAAAATCGTGCCCATGCTCACCGAGCGTCTGCGCAAAGAAATGGAGCAGTAAAGCCATTGTATGGCATTGACTGGAAGAGCAACGCCTCCTCATCCGATTAGGGTGGGGAGGCGTTTTCGTTAGTTTAGGCTGGTGGCATTACTTGATGGGAATGGGTTCCCAACCGAAGTCTTGATATAATGTGACGTTGAGTCCTCGCTGCTTCACATAATCGGCAATGGCTTCTTTTCTCACCATTTCGCGCGTCTTTTCGTCGGAAATGATTTTCATGAAAGCCTCAAAATTGGGCCCGAAAATTTGTTTGGCGGTAGGCTGGAATCTCGATCCATCGCCCACGGCATCAAAAGCTGTCACTCTCCAGTGACCACCGTCATGGCTCACGTGCATCAGTCCGGCGTGGTTACCGCCCGAGACTGTCTTCAGTGTGTCGCCCGAGGTGTTATAGTTCATTACCCAGTAACTGCCCCACACCAGAACTGAGTCGGGTGCCGACTCATCGGTTGCCACAACTTGAGTGAATGGAATGCACATTTCACCCTGGCTGTAGCCTGGTGCAATGGAATCAACCAGATAGCGGTCGATGGCCATCTGCCACGTGTCTTCTTGCTGTGTCTGCTGTTCGGCGGTGGATTCAGCGGTTTGTTCTGTACTGGTTGTGCCGGGACGGCATGAGAACAATGCTGCGATGCAGCATAGCATGGCCCCCGATTTCATCATCAATGACTGAATTGTTTTCATCTTCTTTTCCATTTAGGGTTAAAGGTCGCCACAAAGATACAGCCTTTTTCTCGATTTGCGCAATACTGCCAGCGAAAAATATATCGGCGCATTAGTGCCGATGATGGCAAGTGGTGACAATGTAGTCGGGGCGGGTGATGGTGTGGAAACGGTATTGATGCTCGTCGACAAGCACAGAGTGCAGGTCACGGGTGATACCCTCTCCTGTGAGCTTGAGCCGGCTCTCTTTCATGGTCCACAGCGTGATGAACTCGGCAGCGGGTTCGGGCGACTGCAAGATGCGTTGCTGCTCCTCAAGGCTCATGGTGTAGTCGAGCAGCGAGGGGCTATAGCGGCCAATGCTCTCGATATCCACTCCCACGGGCTCGTCGTCGACTATACAGGCCACGGCTTCGCGGCAGTGACTCAGATTAAAATGGATGTGAGGGAATCCATCCAGGCTGGGCTTCCCGTTAGCCCCGTAGGTGAACGATGGCACCTTCCCGATTCCATACTGCTCTTTGAGTGCACGTTGCAACAGCAGGAAAGCGGCCAGGCAGAGTCGCCGGCCTTGCTCGTGGCGAAACCGGAGCGCATAGCTGCGACGCTCATCGCTCACGGCGGCCAGGGCCGCCGTGAGGTCGAGTTGGTGCACTTTGTCGTCGATATACAGCAAGTTATTAGTTGTTTGACTATGATTTGAGATTAAACTCCACATGTGTGCTGCGGTGAAGCACAACGATTGCCAGAGCTTCAATCAGATAAGCAATCAAGTAACTGTACCATAGCAGCGAGGGCATGGTGCGTGACATGATCCACAGCACCGGAATCACTGTGAGTGAAAGGGCAAACGAAATGAAAAGTGCCATGTGGTGATGTCCATAGAGCTTATAGACAATCATGAGCACATAGATGTAGCAGAACGGGATGAAACTCAGTGCGAACACGCGCAGGGCATGATTGCCCTCGGCAATGAGTTCAGGTTCGTTGGCTCCAAACAACTTGACGATGGCTTGTGGGTCGATCCACACAAACAGACAGGTCACTGCCATGGCGATGGTGATGAAGCGGAAGGCCTTGCGCAACACGGTGCGCAACCCGTCTTCGTTGCCCTTACCCACTTGGATGGCACCCAGTGACTGCAAGGTCTGGCAGGTGCCCGACACAAAGAGGTTGTAGATTTGCAGCAAGTTCATGCACACCGCAAAGGCGAAAATACCCGTGCGTCCCAAAGAGGAAAGCACGATGGTGTTGGCCGAAAGCAACAACAACGTCAAACAGATGGAGGCTATTGCAAGTGGAGCACCTTGTGAGACGATACGTCGCCACGATACCATCAAATCGCTGGTGGTGAAATCCAGTGTGAGACGCCTGTTCTCCGGTTTTCGCCAGTGCATGAGCAGAATCGCAATACCCACAAGGTGGCCTACCACAGTGGCCGCCGACGAACCTGTAATTCCCCATCCCAGCCACTGGATGAACACAATGTCGAGGCACAGGTTCACCACGTTGTCGATAATCACCGCCAGCGACACCAGTCGCGGACTGCCGTCAACACCCACCATGGTTGAAAGTCCCCACATGAGGATAAAGGCAGGATTGCCCAGTAGCAGTACCTGTAGGTAGTCGCGTGCCAGAGGCAATATTTGCTCATTGCTGCACAGCAGCTTCGCCATCTGGTTAGGGAACATCATTCCTCCCACGATGGTGAGCAGTAGCCCTAAACTCACACTCAGTGTGAGAGCGCGGGTAAAAAAACGTCGCGCATCTAGGGTCTTGTTCTGTCCTAGGGCGTAGCCCACCAGCATGCCGGCACCTGCGTTGATGAGTAGGTGCAGTGTGAAGATGAACTGAGTGATGGGCTTGGACAGGTTGATGGCACTCACACCATCTTCACTGATCAAGTTTCCCACGATGATGCCATCCACCACATTGCCCAGGCATCCCGACAAGGCGACCAGGATGTAGGCCCACAGATAACGATAGAATTGAGCGTTGATATTGTCGGTGTTTTGCTGCATTTCCTAAGATTTATTCAAAGAAACCAAAGCCACTGATGGCTGTGAGCATGCGTTCCACGTAGTCCCAAGATGTGGGCGACCAGGCAAATCCTAGACGATAGAGCACCTGTGTGGTGTAGTCGTTGTCGCGGTTCACATCGGTGGTTTTCTGTCCGTGTGCCATGTCCTGATAGGCGAGCAGCGACGACATCTGCTTTGCCTTCTGCGGATCGTTTTTAGCGAGGTCCATGGCTTGAACGAATTCTTCCTGCTCAACAAATCTCACACCATCACTCACGCTGTGAAGACCGGTGAGCACGTCGCCCAGGAACTGGCCGTGGATGTTGTAGGGATGGAACACGGTACATTCTTTGGGTGTAGAGCTGAGCAGCACAATGGCATGAGCCACCTCGTTGATGGGCGAGAATTCCACTCGCTTGTTGCGCATGCCGTAGGGGCAGCATCCCAGCATGTTGTAAACCTTGATGCGGCCCATGAACGAGTTGGTGGAGAAATTGGCTTGGAACTCGCCATCGGTGGATCGTGCAGCCAGATTGCCCACGCGCATGATTTTCGCACTCAGTCCGTGCAGTGCCACGGCATCCAGAATGAGCCGCTCGGCCATGAACTTGGAATAGATGTACTTGTTGCCCAGATATTGTCCCATGTAGAGCTTCTGCTCGGTGAAGGTCTCGTCTTTGGTCTCACCGGCCCACAGGCCACGGGTGCTTGCCGTGGAGATGTGGATGAGCTTGGCTCCGTTCTTGATGCAGAATTCCACGCAGTGTTGCGCGCCGCCGATGTTCACATCCTCAATCTCGGTGCCCTCGCTGAAGTGTTTCACGATAGCTGCGCAGTTGAACACGGTGTTGATGCCGGCATCGGCCAGTGAGTCGAAGTTGCCAGTCACATCGCCCAGCACCACGTGCAGGCGAGTGCCAAACAGAGGCTTGAAGGCATTGTCGAAATAGTAGAAGAGCAGTGAGCGCAGTCGGCTCTCGGCCTTTTCCTGCGTTTTCCCGCGCACCAGGCAGTAGATGTTGGCAGCGTCTGAGTCAATCAGTTCGCGCAAGATGTGTATGCCCAGGTAGCCGGTGGCACCTGTGAGCAGCACGTTGCCCAGCTGCTGGCGCTCCCCGCGGCGGAAGTTGTCGAGGGTGTTGCGCTGTAGCGTGTTGTTGATGGCGGTATAATCAAATCGAGCCACCTCGTCCTGCCCATCGTCGGCAGCCTCTCCTGTGATGAGCCGTGCCAACTGGCGTGGAGTGGGGTTAGCAAACACATCGCCATAGGCTACGTGCAACCCAACCTTATCGGCCTCGATAATAACACGTGTCACTACCAGCGAGGTGCCGCCGAGTTCGAAGAAATTGTCGGTTGCTCCCACCTTGTCCATTTGCAGGATGCCGGCAAAGATGTCGCAGAAGGTGCGCTCGGTGTCGTTCACCGGTTCCACAAAGGCCGATGTGATGGCCAGTTCCGGCTCGGGGAGTGCCTTGACATCGGTCTTGCCATTGGGTGTCATGGGCATCTCGTCGAGTTGCAGGTAGGCCGTGGGTACCATGTATTGCGTGAGGCTTTTGGAAATCTCGGCCTTGAGCGCGTCGGGCGCGATGGTGCGTTGGGCTGTATAGTAGGCGCATAGGTGTTCCTTGTCGTTGATTTTGCGGATAAGGATTACCACTTTCTTCATGCCGTCTACCTTGAGCATGACGTTTTCAATCTCGCCGAGCTCAATTCGTAGTCCACGCAATTTGATTTGGTGGTCGGTGCGTCCCAGAATCACCACATCGCCATCGGGCAGCCACTTGGCATAGTCGCCCGACTTGTAGATGCGTTCGCCATGATAATCCACAAATCGCTCTCGCGTCATCTCATCCAGGTTATTGTAACCGCGTGCCACACCTCGGCCGCCAATGTAAAGTTCGCCCACAACGCCCACCGGCAGCTCGTTTCCGTCTTGATCCACAATAAATTCTTTCACGTTCAATTGTGGCTTGCCCACGGTGACCAGTTTGGCATGAGTGAGTTCCTTGTTGTTGGAAGCCACAGTGATTTCGGTGGGACCATAGCAGTTGAAGATGCGAGCCTTAGTCACGTTGCGCAACTGATTAAGCAGTTGGTCGGAGAATTTCTCTCCGCCGGCGCGCACGATGTCGATTTTGCCAATAGCTTGGCAGAAATCATCACTGGTGAGCCAGGTCTGCCAACGTGAAGGCGTACCTGAGACCATGTTGATGCGTTGTTCGTTGATGAGGTGCGCCAAGTCGAGCGGGTTGTTGGCCTGCTCTTCTGTGGCCAGAATGAGCGTCTTCCCGTTAAAGTATGCCATGCCGATGTCTTGCAGGGCTGCATCGAACGAGATGGTGGTAACGCTCAGCATGCGTCGGGCATCGGTGGCTACGGCATGGGCAAAGACGTTGGCAGGATGACCATAGAGGTAATTGCAGATGCCTTCGTGGCGCAGCATTACTCCCTTAGGACGGCCTGTCGATCCACTCGTGTAGATTAGGTAGGCCAGGTCGTCGGGTGTGATGTCGCACTGCGGAGCCACCGGGGCACTGTCGCCATTAAGAAGCTGCTCCACATCGATGGCTTTGTCGGCCGGAACGTCGTTCATTCGGTCGGCTGTGGTGATGATGAAACGAGCCTCGCTGTCTTCCAGAATCAGTTTGATGCGGTCGGCTGGATACTCTGGGTCGCAGGGGATGTATGCGGCTCCTGCCTTGAGCACACCGAAGAGCGATAAAATGAGTCGGCTCGTGCGCGGCAACAGCAGAGCCACACGGTCGCGAGGCATTACTCCACGCTCACGTAAACCACAGGCAATGCGGTTACAAGCCTGATTCATCTCGTGATAAGTGAATTTGCCGTCGATGGCTACCAGGGCCTCATGGTCGGGTTGAGATTGGGCGAAATGGTCAATGCATTCGTGGAAGAAACTGAATGGAGCGTCGCCGGTGGCCGTCTGCCGCAGGCTGCCGAGTTCCGCTTCTTGCTCATGGCTGACGATGGACAACTGGCGCACGCGAGTCTCGGGTTGTTCGGTCATGCGCGATGCCACAGTCGCGATGCTCTGAGCCAGTGACTGTGCCAATTGAAGACTATAAAGCGAATCGTCGTATTGCACCACCACTCCGCGAGATTCAATCTTGATGTTGATTTTGAACTTGGGAACGTTCAGTTCCAGCAGTTCCTGTTCTACGGGTTGGCCATTGATCTGATACTTCGACAGGACTCCCACTTGGTAGGCATAGGCGATGGCCGGCAGGAATCCGTAGTCGGTGGCGATGCGGGCAAACGGATAATCTTCGTGTCGCAGCGTCTGGTCGAAGGTTTCGCTAGTCGAGTGTAAGTATTCGCTTACGGAAGTATCGCCAATGTTCATTCCCAGTGCCAATGTATTGACAAACATACCCACGGTGTCGGCAATGCGCAGGTTAGAACGCCCACTGCTCACAGTGCACAGATACACCTCGCGGTTGTTGGTGTAGCGGCTCACCACATAGGCCGTGGCGGCAAGGAACAGATGAGCCGGTGTGATTTCCTGTTGCCGGCAGAATGCGTTGGCCTTGTCAAAGTCGGCCGGGCACACAGCCTCGCCTATGAATCCTTGTTCGTCGGTCTTAGGCAAGTCGGCCGGAATCTCGCTTGCACCTTCGCAAGTCTGCAGTTTTTCGGCAAAGAATTGTTGTGAAGCCAAAAATTCGCTACTTTCTTCGGCTGCTTGTTGGTCGGCTACGAAATCGAGGTAGGAGTAGGTCTCGGCATCAATGTCTTTTCCTTCGAGAACGGCATGAATTTGCTTGAAGAACAAGTCGGCCGATCCACCATCGAAGATCAGGTGGTGCACATCAATGAGCAAATACACGGCCTGCGGTGTCTGAACCACCTCAAAACGGTAGAGCGGCGGTTTCTGCAAGTTGAAAGGTCGCACAAAGTCATGCTTGTATTGCTTCAATTCCTCTTCACTCATGTGATTGACCGGGACATCGACCGGCACACTATCACAGGTTGTCTGCACAATGGTTTCACCCTCGGTGGTGAAATGCACGCCCAGTTCGGGGTGCGCCTCTACCACACGCTTGACGGCTTGAACCAGTTGCTCAGTTTTGATTCCAGATGGATAAGTGAGCAAATAGGGAATGTTATAAATGGTGGAAGTGGGATTTTTGAGGCACTCAAAATAAACACCTGTCTGCGCATAAGACAGTGGTGCGCTTACTCGCATTTCGGCTTTTGCAGGCGAGATGGTAGGAGTGGAGGCATTACCGCCAAGCATAGAAGATAGAATCTCGTTTTCAATGCTCTGCAAGGTGCCCGTCTTTACCAGAGCTCGAGAGTCGAGCGAGACACCATAACGTTTATTCACTTGCACTGCCAGTTTGATGGCCGAAATGGAAGTGAGTCCGGCATATCCCAGCACGGTAGTGATACCAAAGTCATGATTACCCACGATGTCGGCCACGATGTCGTGCAGTTGCTGCTCCAGCACGTTCATTGGGGCATTGACCATTTCCTGCTCGGCCTGTGCCTTCTTTTCGGGCTTGGGCAGGGCACGCTTGTTCACCTTCTGGTTTTGGTTGAGGGGAATAGCATCAATCTGCATGGTAACTGCGGGAACCATATAGGGCGGTTTCTCATCGAGGATAAACTGGTTGAGCGCCTCGATGTCGATGGTGGTATCGGCCACAATATAAGCTGCGATGAATTTCCCTCCGCCCTCCTCGTCGAAGGCTTGCACCGTGGCATCTTTGATGCCTGGGAACTCGCGGATGATACTTTCCACTTCTTTCAGTTCGATGCGGAAGCCACGAATTTTCACTTGTCCGTCGCGACGTCCCACAAATTGGATGTCACCGCCAGGCAAGTAGCGCACAATGTCGCCCGTGCGATAGACGCGAGCATACTTCTGTTCGGTTGTGAAAGGATTGGGAATATAAACTTCGGCGGTTTTTTCGGGGCGGTTCAGGTATCCGCGGCTGACCTGCGGCCCAGCCACCCACAGTTCTCCGGCAGCGCCCACAGGCAACCGGTGTCCTTGCTGATCCACGATATAGAGTCGCATATTGTCGAGCGGCTTGCCGATAGGAATTTCCTTCAACTTGTTTTTCACCTCGTAGGTAGTGGTGAAGATGGTACACTCGGTGGGACCATAAACATTGTGGAACCGATAACCCTGGGGAGGTGTGAGAGAAGCCAGTTTCTCGCCGCCGGTGGAGAGATGTATCAGCGATTTGTTGTCGACACTGGTGGCAAACTGGTATCCCACTTGAGTGGTCATGAACGAATGTGTAATCTGGTTCTGCTCGAAGTAGTCGTTTAGAGCGAGCAGGTCGAGGCGTATTTCTTCGGGGATGATGTGTACGGCCGCACCGCAAGTGAGAGCCGGATACAGATCCATCATGCAGGCATCGAATCCATAGCTGGCGTAGGCAGCCACGCGGTGCTGCGACTGCAAGTTATAGAACCGCTGATACCAGTGGCAGAACGCTACCAGATTGCCGTGAGTGAGTTGGCATCCCTTAGGCACACCAGTAGAGCCAGAAGTGTAGAGCAGAATGAACAGTTGTTGCGGCTTGATATCTACTTGAGGGAGATGCTGCTCCGGGAGCGAGTTGATGTCGCGGGTGAGCAACACGTCGCCCTGATATTCGTTAACGATGTCGCGCAGGGCCTCATCGGCGATGAGCAGTTTGGCGCCGGCATCCTGCATCATGAAATTCAAGCGTTCCTGCGGATAGGTCGGGTCCAGAGGCTGGTAGGCGCATCCTGCCTTGAGCACACCTAGCGAGGCGATGGCCATCCACTCGCAGCGTGGAATGAGCGCAGATACCACGTCTTCGATTCCGAGTCCCATGCCGATGATGTGGGCGGCAATGCGGTCGCTTAGCTCGTTTACTTGCGCATAGGTGAAAGATTTATCTTTATAGACCACGGCCACGTTTTGTGGTGTGGCCTGCACCTGACGCGTGAAAAGCGACACGATGGTCTGTGTGGCATCATAGTCCACATCGGTGTGGTTAAAAGTGTCTAGAAGGTCAGTTTGTGACGTGGTGGAGATGTTAATCTCATTCAGTAGCGTCTTGTTGAGGAAGCCTTCTACGACGGCTTCGTAGCTTTCCAGGAATTGCTCGATAAGTTCACGTGAATATTCATTGGAGTTATATTCGGCTTTTACATGGACTTTACCATTGAGAATGAACACCTTCAGGTAGAGCGATGCTTCCAGTGTGCTGTTGCCTAGACGCACGGTGACCATGGGAATGCCATTGAATGTCTTATTGTTGAAGATTTCACCATGCCATGCAAACATGGAGTTGCATTGCAACTTTAGGTCGTTGACCACATCACTATATGTGTAGGCATCGTGCTTGCGGCATCCACTCATCTGTTCTTGTCCTTGTCGGATGTAGTCGAGAATTGAGGTCTCGGCTGTAAACTTGGAATAGACCGGCAACGTTTTCACCGTCATGCCCACACTGTGATTGAACCGCTTGTCGCTACGGCCGTTATACACGGTGGTGAAGAGCGATTCCATCTCGTTATTAAACTTGGCCAGCAAGAAAGCGTAGGCCGATGTGAACAAAGAACTCTTGAACACACCGTTCTCGCGACAGAAATCTTCAACGCGAGTCATGTCGGTGTTGAGAATGCGCAACAGGTTATCCTCGGTGTGGACGGGATTTTCCAGGTCGGGCGTGAGTTGTGTAAAGGTGTCGCTGCAGTCGAAATTTTGCGCATACCATTGCTTTGCTTCGTCAAATGCGGGAGACTTTCTCAACTGTTCTTCGGCAAGAGCAACCTGGGCCATGGTGAGAGCTTCGGGTTGCAGCTCTTGGCTTTGATATGCTTTCTCGATATCGGTGAGAAGAATCTTCATTGAAGTGCCGTCGCACACAATGTGGTGAATATCATGGAACATATAGTAGTGTTTCCCATCACAGAACAAGCGGATGCGGAACAGACGGTCGCCCATGATGTTGAATGGGACCACAAGTTGAGGCTTGATGGTGTCGATGTCATTGATGTGCTCAATGGTAATCGTGAACTGCTCGTTATCCATGTCCACGCTTTGGACGGGTTCTCCGTCATCGTCGAGCGAGATGCGGGTGAACAGGGTGGGGTGAGCCTTCACAGCCGACTCAATGGCCCGGCACAGACGCTGGCCATCAAGACTGATGTCAAGAATATAAATGTAAGGGAGATTGTAGCATGGCTCGCCGGCATGGCTGAGACATTCCACATAGAGTCCGTATTGTGCTCGGTTGAGAGGTGCTGATGTTTTCATAGAGTTTGTCGTACAATTAATAAATTACCATTTGATGGAGAAAATTCTAGGGTTGATAGAGAGCATGATCCACGCCCAATGCAGGCGGCAATTGCCCTCATATCGCTGCAAACGTTTCAGGGTGTTTGTTCCGTTCATATAGGTGTAGCCGGCGCTCAGTTTCACATTCTTCATGATGGAGTAGGAAGCCAAAAATTCAAACTCATTGCCCAAACTGCGATCGGCTTCAGAAACTTTACTGGCCACCGCCAGATAGTGATAATAAGCCTCTAGAGAGAGCTGGTGAATGGGCGCATAGCGGGCACCGAAGTAAAAATTCTGCAATCCCGGCGTGTATCCGCCATAAAAGCCACTGAGATAGAAGAAGTCCATGGCACCGTAAAACTTGTGGTGGGAACCATAAACGGTGTTGAAACCTTTCACCTTGGTGTGTAGTGCCATGCCCAGGGATCCAGGCTTGGGCACTACCGGGTTGTCGTCGCCGCTCAGATAGTCATATCCGGCTGTGAGACCCCATTTCTCGTGCGGGGTGTAATCGGCTTTCAAAGCGGCCATCCAAGCCGAGATGGGAGTCTTGAACTCATCCTTGCCCATCTGCCGGTAATAGGAGACCTCCACCGACCAGCGGCGGGGCTTGAATGTAACATATCCACCCAGCAGTTGCTGGTATTGGGTCTCGGGTTTGACTTCGGGGTCGGTGATATCAGGACTTTGCAAGCCCACATTCATGAATGTAACCGAAACCCCCAGTGGCCAGCGAGGAAAGTCGTAATGGTACCAGGCTGTGAGCAGCGTTTTGTGAGGATAAGCACCACTTTTTGTGTCGTAGATGGTGCCGCCATTGGTGCTTTCCGACTTCTGGTTGTAAGAGCCAATGACGTGAATCTTGTGGCCATGTCCTTCATATCCCAGCCTGATCGCATCGTGTGTGTTGGCCGCCATGGCCCAGTCATTACTGCCCAAAATGCGCTCATCATCGTAGGCTAGTGTTTGGCGTCCCAGTTGGGCAAACAGGCCATTGTTGGCTCGTAATTTGGCCCAAGTTTCGGAAAGATTGAACGAACCTTTGCCTTTTTCTCCCCACACACCCGAGTGTTGCGCAGTGATTTTTAATTCCAGCCATTTTCTCGCGAAGCCAATGCCCAGGCGAGTGCGTTCCAGGATAAAGCGGGCATCATCGTTCTTGATGCCATTTTCGTCGCGCAATCCCCCGTCGCGTAACTCGCCGCGCGTCATGATTGAGGCATCTACGGTGAACGTGTTGGGGTGTTCATCATCTGTAGCCTGTCCCCATGCGGGCACTGACAGCAACGCCACCATACCTGCCATGCCGGCAAGTTTAGTCAGTAGGTTCATGGTGCGAAATGTTATTCCACATTAAAAAGATTGATGAGTCCAGTCATGTTGAACACGTTCTTGATGTCGTCGTTCATGCTGCGCAGTGTCACCGTGCTACCACAAGCCTTGGCTCCTTTTAGAATGGCCAGCAGGATGCGCAGTCCACTGGATGCGATATATTCCAGTTTTTCGCAGTCAATAACCACTTCGCGTCCGTCGCTGTGATACAGGGGTTGCAACGCTTGTTCCACCTCGATGGCGGCTGCAGTGTCGAGTTCACCTTCCAGAGTGGCAATCAACTTGCCGTTGATTTCTTCAATGCTTGTTTTCATCATATTTTATGTATTTTATTGTTTAATTTTTTTCTTAACGTAAGAATGTTTTTCCCGTCGATGCGCTCATAGTTGATGGAGTCCATCATTTCGCGCACTAGGAATATTCCCAGTCCACCTATGGGTCGTTCTTCTACCGACAGTGTGGTGTCGGCTTTCTGGGCTTCGGTGGGGTCGAAAGGCTTACCGGAGTCGGTGATGATGAACTTGAGAGTGATGCCATTAGTTTTTGCGTCGACAATTACGTCGCCCGTGGTGCCGGCCGGGTAGGCATATAGCATGACATTGACCACGGCTTCTTCCACGGCCAGTTTCATTTGTTGTGACAATGAGGCCTCAAAGTTCAGTTGCGTGGTGACATGCTCAACGAAAGCATTAAGCAATGGGATTTGCTTGATATCATTTTGGAGCACGATTTGCTCGTTGAGCAGTTCGTGATAGACCTTGGGCGCATAGTGAATGGCTAGCATGGTGAGGTCGTCGCTCTGTTCGGCACCATCGGTGAACTGATTCACGGCTGTGGTCATCTCATCCAATAATTCCCGGGTGGTCAAATTCCTGTCAATACCCACCTTGAGTGTCTGCAGCAGGCGTTGCCGGCCGAACTGCTGGTGTTGCCTATCCATGGCCTCGGTAAGTCCATCGGTATAAAGAAATAGAGTGGAGCCCGGAACGAACTTATATTCTTGTACTTCATATTTGAAGTCGTGAATAATACCGGCAGGCAGATTAGGCTTGACCTGTAGCAGCTGTGCCTTATCGGTGAGTAACATCGGGGTATCGTGACCAGCGTTGCAGTATCGTAATCGTCCCGTGGGGATATCCAGGATGCCAATGAAGAAGGTGACGAACATGTTGCGCTCGTTGTTGCGGCAGATGGTGCGATTGATGGTCTGCATGATGCTGTTGGGGTTGCTGGCGTGTTGCGACCCGGCGTGGAACAGAGCCTGTACCACAGCCATCACCAGTGCCGATGGAACCCCTTTCCCGCTCACATCGCCGATGCAGAAGTACAGTTTCTCGTCTCGTACGATGAAATCGTAGAGGTCTCCGCCCACCTCTCTGGCCGGAGCCAGTAATCCACTCACGTCCAGATCCTCGTGAAGTGTAGCGGCAGACTGAGAGCGGGGGAGCATGGCTTGCTGTATTTCGTTGGCAATGTGCAGCTCGCTACTGATGCGCTCCTGGGCTACCTGAGTCCGATGCAGTTTGCGCTCATTATTGAAGAATCTCATAATGATGAATCCTAGCAGCAATAGAGCACCCACCAGTGCCAGCAGGATGAAGTGCGTCAGTCTGTCGAGTTTTCCGTACACCTCATCGTCGTAGCACACCACTGCAATCTTCCAGTGTGGTATGCCCCTCATGTTGGCGTAATAGATGCAGCCTCTCGACTGATCGGCATTGCTTTTAAATACGAGATAGACACTGCGTCGGGTGCTGCTGGAGTCGCGCGACACAGTGCTGTCGTTGATGAGTTTGAGCACTTGTTCCACATCGTGAGCCTTGGAGTCGGAGGGTGAAGGCTTGGAAATGAGTTTTCCGTCTTCGGTGAGCAGCAAGTTGAACGATGACGGGTAGATGTGGTGGGCATCCAGTGTGTCGCTAAGCCATTCGAGCGACATGTCGATGCAAAAGATGCCGGCGATTTCTTTTTTCTTGTTGAGCACGGGGCGTGAATAGGAGCAGATGAGTTGGTGCCTGGACACACTGTCTATGTAGGGATCCGACCAATAGGGTTCGCCCGTCTGCATGGGTATGCGGTAGAAATCCATTTTGGTGTAGTCGTGCTGCTCGCCGGCAATTTGACGGGTGATGATTTCATCGTCTATTTCTTGAGCATAAGGCTCAAAGAGCACTCCTTTCTCAGGGTAATAATTGGGGACGAACCCCATGCCTACACCTTCCAGGTATTTATTTTTAGCTAGCAGCCATTTGGCGGCTTTGAACACCGTATCCGGATTGTCAAGGCTGGTGCGGATGTCCCACATGTGGTCGGTAACCGTTTTTTCGGCACTTTTGAGTACTCCCTTGACCAGAATGGATTTCATGATCAGCTCGGTCTCGGCACGATTGTCCAGCTCGTCGGTGAGTAATTCTCGTGTAAAGAGATATTGCACAACAAAGATAATTAGCAGTAATAAAGCCGCCAAGATGATGATTACCAGGTTCTTGATAATCCTAGGCGAGTGGATTATTTTGCTGAAATAACTCTTCATTGTTATAGAAAAAAAGGCTGAAATCGTGCAAATCTTTTACGAACTTACAAAGTTATAGCTTTTTGTTTACATTACCAACCAAAATGTATTTTTTGACGTTTGTTTCTTTGTTCTTTGGCAATATTGTCCTAAATAATTATTTGCAGAATTGCGTCATCTTTGATAAAAAGACGCATATAACCTGATGCGTTGAGAAGGCTGAACAGCCTATACCCCAACCGTTGAGATTTCCTGATCTGGAGGTGGAGAAAATGGTG
>JAGAYZ010000004.1 GCA_017940245.1 Muribaculaceae bacterium
ATTTAATTTGTATTTTTGCCATGTAATATTAGAGTTTTGCTTGTTTTCTTTTTGCAACACTAAGATAAGTGAAAATTCTGACATGGCAAAATCCTGGGCAACTTTTTGTTGCTCAGGAACTTATAAATAAAGTTAAATTATAGTGTTGCGGAATTAAGGTTTAGCTCACTTTGAGTATGATGTTGATAATGGCGTTCACGTCGGCCACATCCACCTTTCCGTCGCCATCCACATCGGCATTACCCTGATAGTCGGCAGCGGTCTTGGTCTTGAGGATGATGTTGATCACGGCGTTCACGTCGGCCACATCCACCTTGCCGTCGCCGTCCACGTCGCCCACAATACTTTCGGACGTGTAGTACAGGTCGAGGCCAACGGGATTGGTGGTACCGGCCGCGGTCCTGGTTACGCGCACATAGGCCTCAGCTACGTCAAACGCATGGGGGAACGACGTGATTCTGTCAAAGTGCTTGTTCGCGCCATCGAGGGTGTAGAAACTGTAGCTGGTGTTGCCCGTCAGGTTTCCGCCCTCGGTCATGGGCAGGATGAGGTTGGTCACGTCGGTCCACGACTGCGCACTCTCAATTTCGCTTGTGATTTTTGCAACCTTCAGCGGCACATAGTCGCTGGCCAGGTTGTCAACCAGCACGCCACGGCCGCCGCTCTCCTTGCCGCAGTTCCTGAACACGTTGCCGTTGACCTTCTGTGTGGTGAACACCTTGCGTGTGGCATCATAGCCCGTGATGGCATAGAAGTCGCAAGCTGCGTTCATGCTCAGGTGCTCGGGGCAGCTGATGAGCTGCGGGCCACCGGTGTTGCGCAGGTAGGGATGCGTGAAGTACTCGGTCTTTCCGGCTTTGCTATGCCAGTTACTCATCATGGTCAGGCGTTCGGCAAGTTTCGACAGCGGAACGTAGATGATCGTGCGCGGAGTGGAAGTGCCCACATACAGGGCATCGTCTTCCCACTCCTCATCGTGGGTGTAGATGGCAGCGATGTTGTCGTTGGTAAAGAACGCCCTGCTGTCGATCTTACGCAGCGTCTCGGGCAGGATGATTGTGCCCGAGAGTGCCGTACAGCCGGCGAAGGCATACTCGCCAAGCTCGGTAACGCCATGGGTATTGAGGAAGTCGATATTATTCAGCTTAGTGCAATTCATGAACGCATAGCGAGAAATCACCTTGCTTGGGAAATCGGTGGCAATTTGCACTGCCTGCACGTTAGAGCCGGCGAAGCAGCTGTCGCCCAGTGCCGTGCAGTTGTAGATGTGGGTCCAGCCGTCGTAGCAAATTTGGTTGATGTTCACCTGGCTCAGGTTGTTGGCGTAGGCAGGGCTATACACCAGTTTCGATGTCTGGCCGTCACTGTTCACGGTGAAGTACTTGCTGTTGCAGTAGATGTCGTAGGCACCGGCTTGCACGCTGGCGGCCTTCAACATCACGCGGCTGTTGTTCTTGAACTGCTGCACATAGCCCACGGGCACATACAGGTTGAAGCCCGACGGCACATAACCGGTCTCAATTTCTAATTGCCCCCAGTTGAGGAAGAGTCCGTCGGGGTCGGTGCGGTTGTAGTACAGGTGCTGCAGCTTTGTCATGCCGCCGAGTGCGCGGTGCAGCTTGGTGATGCTGGAAGGTATCGTCAGCGAGGTGATATTGGTTCCGGCAAAGGCTTGATAGCCTATTTCTTGAAGACCATAAGGCAGTTCAATCTGCGAGATGGGTGTATTGTAGAAGCAGCGAATGGGGATGCGCGTAATCTTCGACGACAGGCGCACGCTCGTGAGCGACGTGCAACCCTCAAACTGGCTTCCCGAACGGCGATAGACTTCGGTATCGGACTCGTTTCCTGCGTAACCCGCAATAACGCCGCTGAGCGCTGTAACCGTCTCGGGGATGGTCACGCTTGTGATAGCGGTGTTGTTCCTGAAGGCCTGGCGGTTGACGCTGGTCACGGTGTAGGTAGTGCCTTCGTAGGTGATGGACGACGGGATGCTGATGGCTCCGCTTAGCTGACTGGTGGGGAAGATGTATCCGCACTCGCCACGCACCAACGATGCGGTGCCATGCTCCTTGTCGAGGGTGTAGGGAAGTCCTCCCACCACCACGTCGTAGGCACCCACTTCCACATGGCTGAACTCGCGGAAGAGGTTGCGGCTATGATCACCGGCATAGGTCTCGTGGGTCCAGTTCTGGTCCCAGTAGCTACTGCCGGCAGCCACCCACAGCGTGCAGCTGTTGCGAGGCACTCCACTCCAAGTTATATCATCATAATCAATAGGATTCACGCTATTGATAACTA
The DNA here is from genome assembly GCA_017940245.1 of Muribaculaceae bacterium. Taxonomy (GTDB): domain Bacteria; phylum Bacteroidota; class Bacteroidia; order Bacteroidales; family Muribaculaceae; genus Sodaliphilus. Next base: position 2,302 of record JAGAYZ010000004.1, read on the forward strand.
AGTTCTTCAAACCGGTGCAGCCCTTAAACAACTCATTTCCATAGTCAGTTACTGAGCTCGGAATGTGTATGTTTTCTATCGCAGTGGAATTTTCAAATGCGGCAGTATATATAGAATTAACACCAAAGGGAAGGTTTATGAATTTACCGGTTCCTTTTGTAATATCACTAAATGCGCACATTCGAATCACTCTCAGAGTCTTTGGCAGCTCTGGAACCGATGAGATGGCGGGAGGGCATTTCACGAGTGCGGTCATATCCTTATTGTAGAGTATGCCGTTTTGCGCGGCATACTTCGTGTTGCCCGAAGCGACTGAGAAGCTTGCCAAATTATAGCATTCATCAAACATTACAACAGAACCACTTGTAAAGGTTTCGGGAAATGACACTGAGGTTATTCCGGTGTTTGCTAAGGCATAGGCATCTAATTCCTTTACCCCCGACCCGAGGGTGAGATTAGTGAGATTTTGACAATCTTTGAAAGCATATTGGTCAAATGTCTCGGCATTGGTGTTCACCGTGGTGAGCGTTGGGACGTTGGCAAACGCCCTCTTGCCTATCTTGCTGCCGGCGGGAGCGTTGGTCCAGGTGAACGACGACACGGTGCTCTTGTTCATGAACGCGCTGTCGGCAACGGCGGTGATGTTGTAGGTGCGGCCGTCGTCCAGGGTGCCGTTGCTCGGCACACGTATGGCGCTGCTGCTGTTTGAGCAATCCACGAGCATCATCGCGCCGGGGGTGCTGCCGGTAGCCATTTCGGTCACCACATAGTAGCCGTTGTAGCCCGCACGCTGGTAGTCGTAGGCCATGTTACCCATCTGAATCCAGTAATCCACCTGGCCAGCCACAGTGCTGTTGCCGTGGAAGGCGTTGTAGGCACGATTGGTCGAGACAATGAAGGTGATCTGCTTGGCACTGTGGCCCGTTAATGCCGACGCGCTGAACGTGGCGGGCACGCTCTGGCCTGCCATCGCCACCACGATGGGGTTGCCGCTCGAGCCGGCACCGCTCACAATCTGGCTGCCCATGTAGTTGATGGAGCTGGGCAGGCGCAGGTTGGTGAGCGCGGTGCAGTTGGCAAATGCCTGCTGACCCACTCGGGTGCAGCCATAGTTCACATACACACGTTGCAACGTGGTGTTGCTTACAAACGCCATCGAGCCGATGCGCGTTTGATACACGGTGCCGTTGTAGGTCACGAAACCGGGGATGGTGATGGTCGTCAGCGACGACGCACTGCTGGTCAGGCCGGTCACCTCGGCCTCGCCATAACTGATGCGGAACTTGAAGTTTCCGCTCTCAAACGATTGCGCTCGCACACCGATGCTCAGCATCAGCACAGCGCAAAATAGGAATAAAACTTTTTTCATAATAGCTGTTTTTATGATGGTTAATAATATAGCTCTCGAGAACAATTGATAATTAATAATTAATAATGAATAATTAATAATGAATAATTGCTGCTTCGGTCGCAGATTCGGCCAGACCCGTTTGCGCAGCCCAATTCATAATTCATCATTCTGAATTCATCATTATTAATTATTCATTATTCATTATTAATTTAGCTCACTTTGAGTATGATGTTGATAATGGCGTTCACGTCGGCCACATCCACCTTCCCGTCGCCATCCACATCGGCATTACCCTGATAGTCGGCAGCAGTCTTGGTCTTGAGGATGATGTTGATCACGGCGTTCACGTCGGCCACATCCACCTTGCCGTCGCCGTCCACGTCGCCGACCACACCGGCATCGGGTTGTCCCTTGCAGATCTCGATTTCGCCGGTATATTGCATCCAGCCGCCGTCAAGCACTATGGTACCTCCCGATGCAACACCGTTCTCGGGTTTGGCAATGTAGCAGTTGTTGAGGTTGAGAGTAGATGCACTGATGGAGCCGTTTGAGGTATAGATGTTAGCATTGTCGATGGTGAGATTGACCATGGCAAGGCTACTCATAGCAGAAATCGAGCCGCTCGTTGTTGTTCCACTGTCATTGATGATGATGGTAACATCTTTGATTGTCGTCGATACATTGTTAACTGACCGGTCGCACACCAGCTGGATGGCTTGTTTGCCCTTCGAGTTGATGGTCACTGTGCCCGTGCCGGTGATGGTCACGTTATCGCAATCTAAGATATTAATACTTCTATATTCATTCTCCCAGCCATTGGTGATCACATTATTGCCGTTGAACACAATGGTCAAGCCCGGGATCTCTGCCTTCAAGTTATTATTATTTGCTGTGAGGTTGGCATCGGTGATGGTCAGGGTGTTGGTGGTGGCATTGTAGCTGCAAGTGCCGTCGCCCAGGATGTCGCCGGCATTGACGCTGGAAACCTGCACACCGCCAACGTACAACTCGAAGTTCTTGGTACCCACTTCTACCGTGGTGCCGGCAATCAGGTTGCCATCGGCATCAACCACGCCGTGCGCCGATGCGCTCCAGGTGGCACCCACGGGGTTAATGATGGCGTAGTTGTTGAGGTTGAACGCATACAGCATGGCCACACTGGCCGTGCCACCCAAAGCCATGAACTTGCCGCCCTGCATGTTGAAAGAGCCCTTGTAGGAGGTGCGGTATTCCGTGCCCACGAGACCGTAGGTTTCGCCACGCACATCCAGGATGCCGTTTTCTACGGTGAGCGCGTTGTTGCACGTGAGTTCCACGGCTATACCCTGCAGCGAGTTCAGGCGGAGGGTGCGGTTGGCGGCATCGGGACAGTAGGTGGCGGGAGCATTGAGCTTCAGCACGGTGCCGGCATAGCTCACATTGTTCAGGTTGGTACCCGTTGACTTGATTTTAAGTCCGTCGATGTCGTTCTCGATAAAGGGGACATTGACGCTGGTGCAATTCACCGTGTTGCGGCCGAAGCCGTCGAACGTCAGCGTCTTGTCGCCGTCAAATTTCACCGCACTGGCAAACGAGTTGTTGCCCAGGATGCGGGTCATGTCCTGCAAGTGATAGTCGGTCAGGGCGATGCCTAAGATCTTTAGGCCGTAGGTGTTGCCCACCCAGCCTATCTCGGCGGTCTTGGCCACGTTGCCATCGGCGTCGATGAGGTTATAGTTGTAACCTTGCTTTGTCAGCCGCTCGCCGTGACGGAAGCCGTAGGTGTTGTCGCCCGAAGTGTATTTATACTCCATGGGGGTCACTCCCGCGCCGTTGCCAAAGCACAGGGCGCCATTAGTTCCGGTGAGCTTGGTCACACAACTCTCATAATAGATATGGCCATAGTCGCCAAGGAATGCCCAGCCATCGCTGGCATTGACCGTGAGCCAGGCGGAATCGTTGGGACCAATGCCGTAGCTGTCGCCGGTGATGGTGAACGTGTAGTTGCCCGAGGCGTTGGCGTCGGCACTGGCCATGGCCATGTTGTGGTAGATGCCGCTGCGGGTGTTGATCGTCAGGGAAGCGCCTTGATAGATGCTCAACTTCATGTTGGCCTTGTTATTGTCGATACCTATCGTTGCGCCGCCGCCTAACGTGTTGTTCCCGGAAAAGGATAGCTTGAGATTGTTGATGCCGGGGGCGACAGTGCCATCGGTCAGGCTGTGGTTGCCGTTCTTCACTATTGCACCACCGCTATATTCTATATTGGCGCCTCTGAAATAAAGCTCATTGGCTTGGGGGTAGTATTCTACGGTACCGCTCTTGAGGTAGCCGCGGTTTTTTAGTTTGGTGCTTAGATTAAGATTATAAGCAATGTCGGCATTGACCTGCACGCCGCACACATACAGCGGGTATAGCTCGGGACCCACGGTGAAGGTGCTTACCGAATTTCCACGTTCATTACACATAGTGTAAATGTCATGTTCAATACCTATTTTACAATTTTCGGGGTCTGTTACTCGATTGTTTGAAAGGTCCATCGCTGTCGTGCCTTCGTGCATGCAAGCATAGGGCCGACCTGTGGCTTTAAACGTTCCATGCCCGAACATGTATTGAAATGTGGTACTACCCAGACTGCGCACACCGGTAAATCCATCACAAATGACTGTGGGCTCATAACCCACGTTAAGAGTGGTCACCGACACTCCACTGCGATTGGCTGCTGTGATGCCGGCACCGGTGCTACTGCCGCCGTGCAGCTCGATAGTGCCGTCGCCTGTAAATTCAAGCCTCGCGAAGTCATGACAAGCTGTGCCGCCCATGTAGATTGCCGATCCGCCCGAATTAGTGTTAGTGATGATGTTGGTGCCTTTCAAAACTATTTCTATTAGGTCAAAATCGAGGTCATTAGCCAGGATTCCGTTCTCACCAAGCCATATCACGCCGGTAGATTTGTTACAACTCAACACTGCATCGGTAAGGTAGAGTCTTCCTTTGAAAATACCGTTTTCATTAGAGGCCTGAAGCTCAACGGTGCCACTCTGGAGCACGCCACTGCTCTTTAGTTGACTATTCAAGGTTGCCGATGGAGAAATGTGGTCAGAACTGAGCTGAACATTGCCAATGAACAGCGCATAGTAATCTGTTGCACTGGCACTCATTGCCACCAGCGCAAAAAGGAGGGAGATAATTAATTTTTTCATAACTATTTGATTTTAAGTGATTAATCGATATTGGCTTTGGAAGAATCGGTTGCCGTTGCACGTGCCGATGCGTGGGTCGCTGTGGCATGGCCATCGGTCTGAATGGTTTTGCGCTGTTGCTCGGCAAGTTTTCGCTCAAGCATCATGTCGATTTTTTTCTCGACCTTTTCATTCACCAAGTCTTCCACCTCGAGCAACTGGTCGAGATAGTCCATGACATATTTCATGGCCGCTTGGTTGTATTTTGTCTTAGCCATCATGAAAGGGGATTATTTTATGTTTGCAAAATTACCGCTATCGGTAGCTCTGTGCGTTATCATTTCGTCAAGTAATATTGTCATTTCGTGAAAAACGGCATTAAATCAAGCTTTTTGCATCTAAATTGATACATTTATTAAAAGAAATAATCTTCTTTTATATTTATTATTTGCACGAAGTTTTTGAATTAATTTGTAATTTTGTGCCAAAATCCGATAATATGACATCAAGACGAGTGACATCTTTGGCACTGTGCTGCTTCATGGCGATGACAGCAATGGCTGCCGGCTTCGACCAATTGCTTTCGCAATTTAATGGTAATCCCCAAGTGGCTTCAGCCAATGCGTTCTTCAGGCAACTCGATAAGGAACAGTTCACCGACGTGCCCATTCAATTTGCCCCCGGAGTTCATCCCGATACCCTCAAGCAACAAGTGTGGTACTGGGCGGCCGAGTATTTCTACGACCGCCAAGACTATAAAAATGCCGTGTCCTATGGCCTGAAGGCATTGCCGCTGTGCAAGACCGGCAACAACCGCGTGGTGGAGGGCGATTGCGAGAATCTGCTGGCGGTGATCTACATCCGTCTGGCCGATTATCAAAATGCGGCCCGGCACGCAAAAGTCTGTTATGAGCTGGACCAGCGCAGCGGTGACCCCGATGCCATGAGTTCCAGCCTGAACACGCTGGCCGCCATCTACATGGGTGCCCGCCAGCCTAAGGAAGCCGAAAAATATGTGCTGCGCGGCCTGGAAATGAGCAAGAAAGCCAATAATCCCACTCGCCTGGCCGTGCTCAACGGGATGGCCTCGGAGGTGTATCACACACTGGGCGATGAGCAAAAGTCGCTAGATTATGCCCGCACGGCTTACGACCTGGAGATGCAGCAGGGACGCAAAGATAAAGCCGCCATGCGACAGGCGCAGATGGGTGCCGCCCTGCTGTGGCTGGGACGCACCGATGAAGCGAAGGCTGCGCTGCTGCAAGCCATTCCGCAACTGCGGGCCGATGGCAACTTGCAGTCGCTGGGCATTGCCTGTAACCAGATGGGTGGGGTGATGCTGGCCGAGAAAAATCCTGCGGCTGCCGTGAAATACTACCAGGAGGCGGCCCAAATTTTTGTTAAACTCAAAGATTATTATAATGAGAGCCACACGCGGCTAGGGCTATATAACGCCTTGAAGGAGAGTAATCCACAAGCTGCCATGACCGAGATGGAACGCTACAAGGCGCTGAAAGACTCCATCTACGACAGCGAGGCAGCTGAGAGCCTGGGCAAATTCAGCGCCGAGTATGCCAACGAGGAACTGCTGCTGGAAAATGCGGCCGAGCGCGCTTCAAGGAGAAATACGATCATCGTAGGTGTGATTGTGGCTCTGGTACTATTGGCCCTGGCAGCCGTCATCTGGTGGGTGATGCGCCGCCGCAACCACCGCCAGAGCGCCATCAACCAGGAGCTGAGCGCCAACATTGATGAACTGCGTGAAAAATATAAACAACTGCACATCAATTACGACAATGCGCTGGCTTCAACGCGCAGCGCAAAGAAAGAAGATGAGCTCACCGATGCCGATCGGGTGTTTTTGCAAAACATGGTTAACACGATCAATGACCAGATCAATGCCGGTCAGATTGATGCCTCTACAGTGGCCGAGCGCCTGCACCTGAGCCCCTACCAGCTGCGGCAGCGCATCTCCTCCATCACCGGTGAGACTCCGCAGTCGTTTATCCAGATGGTAAGGATGCGGCGGGCACGGCACTTGCTCGACAATCAGCCCGAGCTCACCATTGCCGAAGTAGCCCAGCTTTGTGCCTATACCGACACACCCAACTTTACCCGCGCTTTCAAAAACGCCTTCGGCCTCACGCCCTCGCAATACCAGAGCAAAACCGGGGATAACTAGAATAATTGATAATTAATAATTAATAATGTGGGGCAGCTACTGCAATAGTTGCAGTGCATGTGCCTTGACGGACTTCACCTTCCACATCGCGGGTAACTTGAACTCGGCGCCATGGCTCGACAGTGCCACCAGCGCACAACCGATCAAAGTGTAAAGCGTTTTCATCATGATGTCGTTATTTCCTTGAGAATCTTATTCAAACGGGAGGGTGCCGCATCTGGCATCCTCTCGCTTGTCATTAAACCGTGTGGAATGTTATTCCACAGTGATGGAGCGGCCGGCACTGTGGGCCGTGATTTGCGGGGCATACTGGCACTGAGCCGTGGCGATGCCCGCACTGAACTGGCCGGTGGCCGTGACATAGACGTCGTAGTTGATCACGTGGGTTCCCTTCTGCAAGTCGGTGAAGAACAAGTTGGTGATGGCATCCTTGGTTTCGTGATAATACCATGAGTAGTCGGCCCGCTCGTAGTGACTGGTTTGATCCAGCGGCTCGAAGCAGGCGGCCCGCTCGTCCTTGACGGTGACAAAGTCCAGGTCTTTGTTGTTCTTAATCACCAGTCGCACCTGCACCTTGTCGCCCACCTTGAAACTGGTTGCCGACGAGAGTGTGCCGTCGTTGTTGTAGCGGTAGAACTCCTTGTTGATGCTCAGTTCGGTGATGGCCACCTCTTGAATGTCGGTCATGCGTGCGCGGAACTGCGAGTAGATGGCTCCCCAAGCCGGGCTGTTGCCTTCGCGCTCGATGATGACCGATGCTCCGGGATGTGCCGGAATGGTCTTTCGGCAATAACCCAAATACTCATCCACCTTGTCGAAGGTCACTTTCTCGCCGCCCACGGTGACGGTGGGCATGGGGTTGCGCTCCAGCCACTGGCTGCCTGTGCTCAGTAAGCTATAGACGGCATCGGCCGCCAGACTCGACGAGCCCCAGTCGTTGGTCTGCTTCATCAGCAGCATCCACTTGCGCACGTTGTCCAGTTCCTGCTGGCGCGGATCGCACTCGTTGAGCGCTTGCAGGATGGTGGCGGTGACGCCCACCTTGTCGACATAACGCCATCCCATCTGCAAGTTGTCCCAGTACATGCCCAACTCGGGCTTTACCAGAGCGAATTGGCGCACGCTTTCCATGATGTTGCGGGCTGTGGCTTGGTAGCCGTTGCGGTTGAGCGTCATGGCCGTGAAGGCTTTCTGCCCCAGTGAGAGGCCTTTGCCCCAGTTCTTGTTCATGTACTTGATGACCTTGTCGAAGAGCGACTTGCTCTCGCCCTTGAGTGGCACATCCTTATAAAGCGTGCGCACGTAGGCATAATCCGAGAGCCATCCCAGTTCTTTCTTGTTGTGCGACTCCTTGTGCATGCGCAGGGTCTCGCTGTCGAGGTAAGCGACGGCGCGTGTGGTCATTCTCTTGATGGCTTCATCGGCGTGCAAGAATCCCAGGTGGCGAATCTCGCCGATCAGCTCGAGCACCGTCTGCGTGGTATAGTAAGACGATTTGCAGCCGGGGTGGGTGAACCATGGCCAGCCACCGTCGGAGAGTTGCATCTTTTGCAGCGCGTCGATGATTTTGTTGCGCTCGGTGGTCATGAGCGTCTCGTTCATGAGCTCGTCGAGCCGCGACATGCGCAGCGTCTGGCGGTCGGCCTCACGCACCCAGGGCGATGCCATCAGGGTGCCAATCTTGAGGTCTTGGTTCTTGGCCAGCATCGACACCAGTGTGGAGTCTTCGGCGTGCGACTTCCAGTAGGCGACAGCCTCTCTGATTTGCGGTTGCGCCTTGGCAACGCCTTGAGCTACCTCGATGGCAAACAGATTGTGTGCCATGCGGGTGGAGATTTCATAATTCTCGTCGAAGATGGTGGGCAGGGCCGTCACGCAGTACCACACCGGGTTGTCGCAGTATTCCAGCGTGATGCGTGCGCCATCGGTGAATTGTGGCAGGTCGGTGACAAATTGTTGCTTGCCGGCCTCGATGTAGAACGGCTTGGTCTCGATGACCGGTGAGATGGCTTCCAGCACCGGAATCATGACCTGCTCACCATCGCCAAACTCGCTGGTGGCGGCTTTGATGCGGAATCCCACAAAGGGGATGTCGGCAGGCACAGTCCACGGTATCTTCACGGCTTGTGTGCCCATGGCATCGAGCGAAACGGGAACCGACTGTGTCTTGTAGATGTCGCCCGAGCGCGGGTCAAAAAGTTCGATGATGGCAGTGGCCTTAGTGGCGGCCTCGGTAGCATTCTGCACATTGGCTGCCAGGGTCACCACATCGCCGTGACGCAAGAATCGTGGCACGCTCGACTTGACCATGATGGGCTTCTGTGTGAGCACTTCGCGGCTGGTGCGGTCGGTGTAGAGCTGCTGGTCGTAGCCTATGGCTTGCATCACCCATGTGGTGTTGAACTCGGGAGCGTCAAACTCTATCTGCACATTGCCCTGGTCGTCGCTAGTGAGCATGGGCATCCACAAGGCCGTCTTCACGTCGGCTTCGCGCAGCTTGATGTTGTCAAGTTGTGCTTGGGCTTCTTGCGTGATGACACTCTTTTCTTCGTTGTAGTCGGCCGACATGGCATCGACGGTCTCTTCCATCTCGGCCATTCCTGTGTCGAGGGTGGCATTCATCTGCATGCCCTTACGCATCATGGGCATAGCCGATTCCAGCATCATGGCTCCGCCTGCGGCCGCTCCCATGCGGTAACGAGCGCGGCTCAAGTAGCCAAACAGGTTTTGGTCGTAGGTGTATAGCTCAGGAACGGAGTAGCGAGCCTCGTTGAGCGTCTTGTGCTGCCATTTCAGTTCGGTGCTGTTGTTGCCCACCAGCGACATGGACCGCATGGAGAACAGCGACTGGCTGGACAGTGGCACGGAGAATTGCCAGGTGTTGTCGGCCAGGCTGTTGATGGCTTTGTCCATCATCTCCAGCATGAGGGCACCGGGACGCGGCTTACCGTCTTTGTCAACCAGTTGCATGGTCCAGTGCTCGTGCTCACCAGGAACCAGCTTGTCGCGGAAGGTGGTGATTTTCACCTTGAGTTGCTGGGCATATTCCGGAGCCCTCATGGTGAACGACTCCCGCAGGGTCTGGCGTTCGTGCGCACTCACCAGTTGCACCGAGATGAACTCCTCGTCGGCTTTAGGAATGGCAATGTCGAGCGTGTGCATGCCTGGCTTGTAGTGCAACCATCCTTGTGCCACAATTTTGTGGCGCGATTGGGCAATATAATAAATGTGCGACTCGGGTGAACTGGTGCCGATGGTGATGTGGGCCACATTGTTCTGGTCCACGCTGCGCCCGGCGGCAGGAATCCACATGGCTGTGTTCTTCACGGGCGCCTCCCTGTCGGTGAGACGATAGAGAATCACTTTTGCGTAGGCATAGCCCTGCTCATCATCGTCTTCTCGGCCGGGGATTGACACCTTAATATTATATACGCCCGATGGCATTTTGGTGAGGTCGATAGTGGGCTTGGCCGTGTCGAGACGTCCTGTAGCCACCGTGTCGCCGGTCTCAAAGCTGGTAAGCATCCAGTCGCAAGTGATAGACTTTTCGGTTTCGCTGGTGGTGTTATACACGAGCGGTAACGTGAGTGGTTTCGTGTTGACGTGCGTGGTCTCGTAGCTGGTAAATTCCAGTCCGCTACGTTCGCCCACGATAAACGCGTGTGCTGCATCTTGCGTCTCGCCGGCGGCATCGGTGCACGCAGCCTGGAGGCTATAGTTGTAATGAGCCCAGCGGTAGTATGATACGGTGTTCTCTTTAAAGAGCGTAGCCGGGAACTCGATGGTGAAGTGCCCGTTGGCATCGGTGGTCACCACGCTGTCTTGCAGCAGTTCGCCTTTTTCGCGGCTGCTGTAGCGCCACCACCAGTTCCACGCGTTTTGGTAGAGTTGCAGCTTGACTTCGGCATTGGCAACGGGCATTCCGCTGTAGGTTTCCACCAGGCCGGTAATCTTGACCGGCTCCCCTTTAATGAAGCTAAACTTGGCATCGGGGAAGGTGACGGCAAAGGTGGGCGTTTTGTACTCGCTCACGTCCACGTGGTGATAGGCTATGGTGCCATATTTTGATTCGGCATCGGAAATCGCAATGGAGAAACTGCCATTCATGCGGTCGGTGGGGACAACGAATTTGCCCTCGGCGCGGCCATACTGGTCGGTGACCACTATGACGGTATCAACGCCTTTTCCGTTGGGGTCACGAAAAGCGACCCGCAGTTTCTTTTGGGTTAACAGTTGGCGCATGTTGACGCTTGTCTGTGACGCAATCAGCGACCATTGAATGGTTTCGCCCGGGCGATAGATGGCCAAGTCGGTAAATACGTTGACCTCGGTATTAAGTCCTCTTGCGCTCAATTCATGCGCGTAGAATGAAATCGTGGGGCCATATTTGTCTTCGCCATAAGCAGCCATATAATCACCATAGGCGGTTCTGGAATCACCGGGCAGTTCGATGCTTCCCTCGGCATTGGTGATGCGGGTGGTGCAATAGCCCTTCTCCCTGTCGTTGTTCTTGAGAGGACCAGTGATGCTCACTCCCTTGAGGGGGATGCCGGTGGTGGCATTGACGGCGAAAATGCGGTTGTTGCTTTCCTCTGAGCTTTCATCGTCGCTCACGTGGCTCAGGTTAAACATGATGATGTCGGTGACCGTGAGCAACTGGTGGCGACCCACAGGATCCAAGGTCGTCTTTTTGCCATTGGCCGTGTAGGAGGGAACAATCACATATTGGCCATAGGGCAATGCGCTAAGTTCAGCGCGATAATCATTCTTATAGAAGGGCACGGTGCCTTCGATGTGGTGCTGCTCGCTGTGTACGAGTTTGAGCCGGCTCACGTCCAGGTCATCGCCGTAGCGGTTGCGATTGGAAGAAATCAAGTTGTCGGGAACGCGATAGACGTTGATGGTGAAGTCGTTAGTGTTGTTAACTTTGACATCCACCTTGATGCGTTGGCCTGTGGTGGCATACTCGGGGTAGCTGAGCTGCACATTCTGACTTTCGATGTAATAAATCTTATTGAGTACAGCCGGGGTGTATCTCGATTGAGGGAAACGCGCTACATATTCCTTGAAATAAGGATAATAATCGTTGTAAGCGCTTGTTTGGCTCAAGGCTAGACCTACGTGTTCTTCGGTAGAAAACTCTTTGTAAATGTCGCCGGTTAGACGGCGGTTTTCTATGAGAGCGTAGATGTGAGCCGGAACATTGCTTTTGGTTCCGTTCACCCAATCGGTGTCGATGCGATTCTTCAGTGGTTGAGCGTCGCAATCGTCGGCCAGTTCACTGCATTTCATCGACAGGAACTCAAATAGTGTGGGTACATACACGGCTCCCATGTCGTCGTAGCGAAGCAATCCCTTCAGGCTGGTGACGGGCACGGCCTTGAGGGCCTCGGGCTGGCTCATGGCTGCCTCGATGAGCTGGATGGCTTTGCCGTTAAGTTGCGTGCGGTCCCATTCCGAGTAGTCGGCAGGCAACGTCGTATCGGTGGGGTTGATGCGGTCGTGTCGCTCGTAGTGGTTGCGATAAGCGATGAAAACACTGGCCTCAAAATAGCGGAGCAACGCCTTAATTTCAGGTTTCTTTTCAAGTGCGATGGTGGAATCGATGCGCGACACGATTTGCCCCATGTTTTCTTGCGAAATGCCGCTCTGCGCTATGCTGTAACGGATGAGTGCATCTACCACCACTTGTCCGTTGCCCGTCTTGAGAGCCTGGTTCAGGTCGGCGATGGCGTTTTTCGACACGTCTTGCGGATAGTTGAAGTCAATCACAGACTTTTCCTTGCTGTGTGACCAAAATGGGAAGAGAGCCATAATGGTGAAAAATAGAATGAAACGATATAACTTCATAGTAGTTTAATTTTAGACGGGTTCTTTTTGAAAAAATGCCTTTCAAGGGGCCAGAATGTTTCTAGCCGGCCAGGAAAGGCATGGGATAATGTTATGAAACTCGTTTTATTTCTTGCGTCCGCGCAGCATGGTGCGTGTGAACTTGCTCTCGGCTTGCTTGAGCAGGAACAGCTGGCGCTTGCTGAGCATCTTGGAGAATTTATCGAAGTACTTGGCTTCGATTTCCCCTTCGCGCACCTTGGCGCGCGACAAGGCTTCGGCTGCTTGCGCATATTCGCTGTCGGAGGGCGATTTTTTCTTTTCCACTTCGGCAGCCAGCGTGCGGGCATCGCGGTTGGTCTGGTAGATTTCACGTTCCATCTCTTGATAGACGGGCATGAACTGCTCTTGCTGGGTGGGGGAGAGCCCCACGGTTTCGATAATCATTTTATGCTTGGCTTCAAGCATTTCCTGTCCCCACTTCGACCGGTTGCCTTGTGCGGCAGCTGTCAGTGCCACCGCCGCAATGATGAGTATAGTGAAAATTTTTTTCATACATTATTAAAATTAAAAAACCGCAAACCAAGAGCTTTGTGAGTTCTGATTTGCGGGTGATAAAGTTTTCGCTCAATCGTTTAGGTGTTCATCAGTGTCCATGAGCACACTGTCTTCATAGGACATGATGTCGTAGTCGCTGGCCCCGCCACTCATAATGAACTCATCGGCGTTGTTGTCCATATACATGCCGCTGGCCACTTCGCTCACACGCTGCTCAGCACTGATATTTTGGTTGAAATGGCTGAACACGTGCATCATGCACCACACTCCGGCAAACATGGCAGCCATGTATAGGTAGGGCCGTACCCTGACCCACATCGATGGCTTGGCGTCTACCTCGGTAATTTCGACCTCGGGCAGCATTTCCATCATGCGTGCCTGGAAGTCTTCGAAGTAGTTCTCCGGAATCTTGAATCCCGGATCCTTACCCAATCGTTTCAGTATTTCGCTTTCTTCTTGTTTCATGACACTGGTTTGACTCTATCAGTTAAGAAAGGTTTAATCGTGCTCTTCAAAAAAAGCTTCAATTTTTTTGATGGCATGATGGTAACTGGCTTTTAGCGCACCGGTGGAGGTGCCCAGCACTTGCGACATGTCTTCATATTTCATGTCGTCGTAGTAGCGCATATTGAACACCAGGCGTTGTTTCTCGGGCAGTGTGGCAATGGCTTGCTGGAGCAGCACTTGAGCCTGGTCGCCGTCGAACCATCGGTCGCTCTCTAGTGTGTTGACCAAGAAACTGTCGTCGTCATCGAGCGAGATGTTGTTTTGTGCCTTTTTCTTGTTGATGAAGGTGATGGACTCGTTGATGGCGATTTTGTAAAGCCATGTCGAGAGTTTTGCGTCGCCACGGAAATTGTCGATACTTGTCCATGCCTTGAGGAATGTGTTCTGCAGCACATCGTTGGCATCGTCGTGGTCAATGACCATGCGACGTATCTGCCAGTAGAGTGTGCTGGAATAGTGCGCAATTACCTCACCGAAGGCCGCTCGCGCAGTGTCTTGATGATGCAGTCGTTCAACGACTGCCGCTTCGTCGTATGTGCTTCGTGATGCCATTGTGAGCGTAAAGTTACGTTTTTTTCTCCGATATCTAGCAAAAAATGCGCCAAAAGGCGCATTTTATTTCGGTTTTTTAAGAAATTCGCATCAGAACATATTGCCTGTAGCCTTGACTGTTCCCAGCCCGTCGATGGTATAATCGACGGAGAAAGAGAAGTCGCGCATGTTGATGATGCCATCCAATGAGGTGAGCTGGTTATTGGCACCACTGGAGTTGTTAAGCGGGTCACCGCTGTTGTGATAGATGTGCAGTCCCTGGGCGCATGGCTCCACATCCAGTCCGGCATAGCTGGCTCCCACACTGAAGGGAGTCATGTTTATTCCGCTCACACCCATGGTGGCAGTGCGGTTTTCGGTGGTGAGGCTTAAGAAGTTAAAGCGATAGAAACTGCCTGTCTCTGTGATGACTTGCGCGTCGCTTTCACGGGTGATAATGCTGGTGGCATCCTTGAAGAAAAGTGTGCTCATCAAGCCCGTTACTTCATATTTCCCATCGACTGTGGCCTTGACATAGTGGCGCAAATTTTGTTGAATGTCGCGCACTTCGATAAAGAGCCGCAGACTGTTGACGGTGTGTGTGCCTGCAGTGGCGGGTGCGCTGGTTTGAATCAAGTAGCCACTGTTGTTGCTGTCGTAGGTTACGGGAACATCGTTCAGTTGCAAGGTGACCGGATCGCCATCGATGCCGAACACGTAGGCCAGTTGAGCTGTCATGCGGGTGACGTTCACATAGACTTGTATGGCGCCATAGTTGACGCCCACCAGTTCATCTTCTACGGTATTATAGGTGTGATTTACCATCTGTGTGGCCGGCAGGTAGAGAATGTTGTCTTGCGGTTCATCGTTGCCACATGCGGTCATGGTTAGCAGCAGAGCCATGCTGGTGAGTGAGAAAATCAATTTCTTCATTTTGGTCGGAGCGTATTAATTGAGGTTACTGTCTTTGAAAAATTTTCCGCTAGCTGTCACGTTGATGTCGTCCACTTGTGTGGGACGGCCTGCATCGGAGCCTTCCTTGTCGTAGGTGAGCACATGGCGCAGCACAAAGCTAGCGGTCATGGTGCCACTGGTGAGATTCACATCGTTGACCAAATCGCGAATCGTATAGTAGGGATAAGATTTCCCGTCAATCAAGTAGTTGGTGGTCAGCCCAGTACCGTCCACTCCTGTTGTGGTGGCCTGGCTGGCAGTGAGACGATAACCTGTTTCTGTCACTTCAAGGCCCACATCACTGCCCTTGAGCGATTGGAGAAATTGGCCCAGACGCTTAAAAGTGCCCTCCGCTTCTCTCATGTCCTTGGCAATTTCTATGTCGCTGATGAGCACATTGGCTTTCTGTCCGCCGGTGGCGACTTGTGTAATCCAGTTACTGTGATTATAGGTGCTCTTGATGTCATCGCCGTAATCGAAGTTCAGGCTCACTTGGTTGAAGAACACGTCGGGGATGTTGACGCACACATGGTGCCCATTCACATCGCACTGGAAAATAGCCATCGGGTCCGACATGTCGATTATGCCGCGCAAATTAGTCACTGCGGCATTGCTAGTTTGAGCCTGATTAAAACTAAAGCGATAAGTTTCTCCATCGCGGGTTAGAGCGACGTTGGTAATATTGAACACCTGCTTGGCTCCATCGATGGGGATGTTGAGCACCATGTCGGCCTTAAGGGCAGTGATGTGCATGCTGTAGGTGTTCTCGTCGCCAATCGTGAGGGTGGCTTCGTGTGTCGTGGTGTTCAATACGTGGGTGAGAGCCTTGACTTTCATCTCGCGATTGTCGCGGTTGATTTCGGGCTCGTCGCTACCGCAAGCAGTGAGTGCAAGCATAAGGCCTGCCAATGCGGCAAAAAACAATGTTTTTCTCATGTTATCCTATATTTATTAATGCGCAAAATTACGAATAAACTCTAATAAAAGACGCTGAGCCGCGCTAAATGTTGCACTGCTCAGCGTTAAAAATTAAAAAAACCGTAGTGACTCCTTGATGGTGATTTGTCATTCGGTGAATGTGATCGTGCCGTTCTGATCATACTGGCCACCATGGCACTTAAAGGTGATGGTGAAAGTCTTGGCCTCCAGGTTGAGCACGCACTTAAGGTCGGTGACGTTATACTGGGGGTCGCCCATTGGAATGAACCCGCTACCTCGCAGCATCTCGGGAGCGATGTCGGTGTCGTCGAATGTGATGACGTTGCCCGTGCGTGTGAATTTGGCATCGGGAATGCGGATGGTCATAGCGGGCGACTGGCGGTCGCCGATGGTGAACACCACGTTATATACCGTAATGGAGCCGGTGCCCATTGCTTCATCTAGTTTAAACTCGAAGTGAGTGTCGTTTTCGTTGGCGTATTCGCTGGAAATCAACCCATCTTTCACTTGTATTACTTGTCCAAGAATGATATTGATAATCCGATTTACGTCTTCGACATCAACACGGCCGTCTTGGTTTACATCGCTTTTAGCTAATAAGTCATCGCTTGAAGATATCTTCAATATTACGTTAATAATTGTATTGACATCTTCAACATCTACTTTGTTGTCGTTGGTAAGATCGCCTAATGTGGCCGACCAAGCCGGCATGCTTGTCATCATGATGGCCATGGCAGCCATCATTGTCATGATTTTTTTCATTTTGTTTTAGTACTATTTTAATTGTTATTATCGTTACAGGTTAAAATTGTAGTCGCAGTGTGGCTCCAAATGAACGCCCGTGTCCACGCTGCAGGAACTCGTGGCCGATAGACATGAAGTAGAACGTGCTGTAGCTGGTGCCGGTGAGGTTGCGTCCCCACACTTGCAGCGAGTAATGCTTGCCGGCAAGGGTGGCACTGGCTCCCATCAGGGCGTAGAATGGTTGATGCAGCGTGTTGTCTTCGTTCCAGTAAATGCGTCCGGCACCGCTCACGTTGGCCGCCAGCGTGAGCGACCGCGCCCAGTCGCTGCTGCTCAAGGTGAACTCATGCAGTGCCTCGGCCCACAGCGTGTGGCTGGGGGCGTAAGGCACGTACTTGCCGCTATAGTCGGCCTTGCCGTTGTTATAGTGCTCAAAGGTTGCGTGCGTAAAGCCGTAACTGGCATTGAGGGTTGTGTGCAGGGTGGGACGCAACAACATCGACACTTCGGCTCCATAACTGCGTGTCTGACCAGCGTTGGTCATCATGCGTCCCGTAGTGAGTCCGTCGGGGAAGACGGTGAGTTGCCTGTCGCGGCAGTCCATATAGAATATATCGGCGTCAATGATGAAACGGCCTTGCCAGGTCTCCAGGTGTGTGCCTAGCTCAAAGTTCCAGGCTTTTTCGGGCTTGTAACTCACGATTTCATCTACATTGTAGGCCAGTCCTATGCCCATCATGCGCATGAGTCGCTGCTGCAGCACGTCGCTAAACATCTGTGTGTTGAAGCCGCCGGCCTTGCTGCCGCGCGCTACGGTCAAGTAGATGCGGTTGGCGGGGTCGTTCAGGTGATAGGTGATGCCAAAGCGAGGCAAGAGTTGCACGAAGTCTTTCTTGAGCGTTCCGCGGTCGTCGATGTCAATGGCTTCGTGCACAAATACGGTGCCGGTGGCCGCCTGGATAATGTCGTAGCCGGTGTGGGTCTCACTGTGGTAGTTGAGGGTGGTGTGCTCGTAGTCGAGGCGCAATGCGGCCGTGAAAGTGAATCTGTTCCAGTCTAGCTCGCTCTGGTGATAGATGGCGCCTCCCCACATGGGCATGGTGAAGTCGCTGCCCAGCAAAAACGAGCGCGTGTCCCAGGCTACGGGGTAGGCCGGTATTGCCTCGTTGACATGCCGTTCAATGAGTTCGGCAATGCCGGTATCTTTGAATGTGACTGGTGCGTTCATGTCCATGTGGCGGTAGAAGCCAAAGATGCCTCCCATCCAGCGGTAACGCTGGTTGCGGGCACCGCGCACGACCACGTCTTGTGTTACGGCATGCTCGCGTCTGGCTTGTGTGAGGGTGAAGTAGGGCAGGGATGTGAAATCCTGGTCCAGTGTCATGTTATCGTCGAGATACTGGTAGCTGGTGATGCTCGACAGGGTGGCGCGGTCCCACGACTTGACGATGGTGAGACCATCCATCACGCTGGTGCGGCGATAGAAGCAAGTGTCGTTGTAGGCAATGTGGCCTGCGCCCACTTGCTCATAGGGGTACCCGCCCTGGCGACTGGCCGATGCCGTGAACACGTTAGTCAGCATGAGCGATGTGCTGGGTCGCCATTCCAGTTTGAACCGCCCGCTGCCTTGGCGTTCCCAGTCGATGAGGCGACCGTTATGCTGATTGCGAAATTCGCCATCGTTGCCCATGTAATAGGCCGTTACACCCAGTGCCCACTTGCTACTGGGGCGGGTGTAGTGACTCAGTCCCAGTTTATATAGGTTTCTCGAGCCATAGGTGGCCATGGCCCGAGTGCCCTGCCACTGCGATGGCGAGAGGGTGTATATGTTCATCAGTCCGCCCATGGTGTTGCGGCCGTAGAGTGTGCTCTGTGGGCCTCGCAGCATTTCGATGCGGGCGACATCCATCAAATCGAAGTCGTAGTTTTCCTTGCACATCACGGGCACGTTGTCCACGTTAAGCCCCACCGCAGGCTGGTCGATGCGTGTTCCCATGCCGCGCACATAGATGGAAGATGTCATGCGGCTACCATAGTCGGGGATAAAGAAATTGGGGACCAAAGTTGCTGCTGTTTTGACACCGGCCACATCGTTGCGCTCGGCTTCTCGCCGGCCGATGGCTGTTGTGGCTGTGGCAGAAGCATTGCCAACGCCTTGCTTGATAGCTGTGACGGTGACGTCGCTCAGCTGTAGCGTGTCGGCGGCAACCTGCTCAGCCCCGGCATAGACACATGTCGTGGCAAGCACAGCAATGACGATTAAAGATGCCAATTTTTTCACAATGCAAAATTACAGATACTTAGACAAGTACGCAATCACCACAAGTAGTGATAATGTGGTGAGTGAGAGCGTGCAAAATCATGCTGTGCTCTCACTCTTTTAAAAATGTGCCTATTTATAGTTGGATTTATTTCTGGGCCAAGCTGTGGTTGAAGTATTTCTTGTTGCCGGTGATGTCTTCGAGTACCTTTACAAAAGGCGGGAATTTGATGTCTTCGCCTTCTACAATGCCTTTGGTCTCGAGGATGACGAGCCCCTCCAGCTCGTTGTGGTAGGTGTCAATCTCAAAGTATTGTCCTTTCCAGATGAAACTCTGGCGATGTTTTTCGATGACGCGGCGAGTGGGGTCGGTCAGGGAGAGCATCATTTCGTAGAGGCTGTTGTTGATTTGTCGCTCGGTGACCAGTTCCTCGGTATCGGAGATGCGCTTTTTGGTGGTGTGCAGGTAGAAATACTTGCCCTGCCATCCGCGTTTGCGCAGGCGCACTTCGCTGTTGGGGTCGGCGCTGGTGAGGTAGGTCTGAATGATGTCGGCCTCGATGCAGTCGGCGGGTACTTCGCCTGTGAGCTGGATGAGGTATTTGTGCTCATGCTCGATGGGCTGGGGCAGTCCCAGCACACTGCTGATTTCCTTGAGCACGCGGCGCATCTTGGCCTCGAAGTCGTCGTGGTTGTTAATCACGCGCAGGTGAGGGTGTCCGGTCCAGGCCTTGATCACTTTCTTGTCTAGCGACCGGGCGATGCGTAGCCCCTCCTCGTCCATCTGCTCATAGCGTTGGGCGTTGTTGGCCGTGGTGTAGTATTGTTCGGCACCATCAGCAGCCGATACCAGGTGCAGCACCGCATCGTAGCGCTCGCGCAACTCGGCACTTGACGTGCCTACGGCGCGTGTGAGTGTTTCCCACATTTCGGGCTGCATGTAGGCCGAAATGTCCATTGTGCCACGGTCGCACACGATGATGCACGGCTCGCTGCACTCCTGTGCCATGCGTGTGAACTTGTCTTCCAGAGCCAGTTGCACTTCCAGCGTGGCTTTTTCGCCCTCGTAGAAGTATCCTTTGTTCTGGGTCAGGTAGTTCATGCCGGCGGCGGTGAACATGGTGGGCACTTCGGGCAGGGTGAAAACTTGGTAGCCCAGGCTGCCGAAATGCTCTATAATCTTGGCCAAAGCTGTGGTCTTGCCGGCGCAAGGGCCACCGGTGAGCACGATGCGTGTGATGTTGTTATTCATCAGTTTATGGTTGTGTTAGACGTTATTTTTTCGATAGTGATAAATGCTTTTTCTCAACAAAAATGCAAATGTAGCCATTTTTTCTGAAACAGCAAAATCTGTGCTTGACGATGGCCCGTAAAATAAACTTCGCGCCACGGGCTGGCCGCTGGCGCGAAGATGATTTTCAAGGGTGGATAACTGCTTTAGTGAGTGTTGAGGATGATGTTGATGATTGCATTCACGTCGCTCACATCCACATTACTATCGCCCGTGAGGTCGGCATTGCCGGGATAGTCGTCGGCGGTTTTCATTTTGAGAATGATATTGATGGCGGCATTCACATCGCTCACATCGATGGAACCGTCGCCTGTCACGTCGCCAGTTTCCAGTGCCGGCTCGTTTTGTCCTTGAGTGATTTTATAGTAGAAACGTGCTCCGGGATAAGAGAAGCAGATGATGGCTTCGCGGTAGGTGGTGCCGGCTGGCAGAGGTTTCACGTCGAAGGTGGCGTTTACATCACATCCCTGTTCCCAAGCATCGGTCTGATTCAGGCTCATGCCCACCCATGCGGGCACATTGCCCACTACGTTGCCATTGGCATCCACTTCTTTCTCGGTCCAGAAACTGAGTGGCTTATAGGCGAATAGCGCCACAGTATAGCTTTCGCCGGCGGCATCGAAGTTGCGCTCGGTGGCTTCGCTGCCCGAGTTGGTGGTGAGCCAGGGACGCTCGGTCTCGATGTAGATGGTGGGAGCCGACTTGATGCCGGGTTTAAGGAAATTGTTCAGTCCCTTGAATGTGGTGATATAGCCATCGGCGTTGGCAATGCCCACGTAGCCCAGCTCGCCGTAGCCCTCGTCTTCATTGTCGTTGCTCACATTGATGGTGATGTCGGCGATGTCGTCGTCGTTATAGCCGGTGATCACCACCAGGATGTTGCCGGTGATTTCGGGGATGGCTTGCTGGTTGTCGCGCACAGGAATGGACAGAATGTCTTTGGCGGTACTGGTGGCGGCGTTAAGGGTTGCTGTTCCGCTGGCGATGAGCTCGCCCAGCACCGGACTCACCGACTCGGTGTCGCTATAGGCCGGAATCTCGTCGAGTGCATAGATGGCGGCCTGGATGGTGGCGATACCCGTCGATGCCGCTGCCTCGGTCCACTTCAGACCTTGATACCGCACGCCCACGTGGCTAATCAAGTAGGGGTGGCTGGGTTTCTCAAAAGCAATAGCCGCGGCGTCATATCCACGTGTGTTGCGACCCAAGAAATAGGCATGCGAAGATTCGGGGGCGGCCCACTGCTCGTCCATCGTGTAATAAGAGCTGGCACCGGTGGTGCTGTCGAAGCGCGGATGGTTCAGCGCGCCATATTTGCTCGATTCCCAAGCGTGGCGCTCTTGCATGGTGGTGGTGGAGCCGTATTGCCAGTATGGGTAGGTCCACACGGTGGTGCGCAGCATTTCGGCCGAGTTGTTGTAGCCATGCAGGAAATAGCTGTCGGTCGTGGTGCCGTCGGTCACGGTGAGCGTGGGCACAGAGTCGGCCATTACCACAGGATAGGAGATGGTGAAGTCGGGCTCGGTAGAGGTCACTTCTTCTTTGCTCCAGCCCACGGTGTGCAGGCCTACCCAGTTGTAGGTGGTGGCACCGGTCGACAAGTCGGTATAGGTGACCGGAACGTAAGCTGTGGCATGCAGTTGCGACGCATTGTAGCCATAGATGCTGCCGGGTTTGGAGTCGCGTGTGTAGAGCGGATTATAGAACACGCCGGCCGGGCGACGGTAAAAAGCTCTTGGTGTGCCGATCTGGGCACGACGGGGAGCCGTGTTGTTGGTCATTTGTGCGCGTGCCGGCGTGGCGTCGGGCACGATGAAGCCTTGTGGGGCTGTTTCCTGTTGCTGCGCTGCGGCGAACTCGCTGCGCAGTTGGGCCTGCGCCGTGAGAGCCAGGCATGCAATAGCCGGTAGAAGGATTGTTTTTCTCATAGAAATGGTTTCTAATCAATGAATAGGATTGAACTATGAAAAAGGGAACCTTGCATTTGGGTCCCCTTTAGATGAACTACAATAATGTGTTATTTCACCACTTTTGATGTGGATGTGGTGCCGTCGGTGTAGCGGGTTACCACGATGTTGATGCCGTCGAATGGCGAGTTGCTCATGTGACCCGAGAGGTCGCAGTAGGTGATGCCTGCCACCTGGCGCTGGCCTTTCACATCGCTCACGGCAGTGCTTACGCTCTGGGCGTTGACAGTGATCTTGGGCATGCGCACGTGCGACGTGGGCTTAAACGTCACCACCTCGGCCGAGCCGCTCCAGTAGCCCTTCTTGCCGTCTTGGTCGTAGGTGTAGCCTTCGGGGGCATACTGGCTGAAGTAGGACGAGCCGTAGCTGTATTCGGTACATTCAAACTCGATGCCGGTAATCACGCCTTCTTCGGCGGCTACGGTCATCTCGGTCAGTGCCAGCACTATGTAGTAGTTGGAGCGATCCATGTGCGACATGGTGATGGTGACACCGTCTTTGGTGACCGAGGTCTCGCCAGTGTCGATTCCGGCTTCAAACACCACTTCGTTAGCAAAACACGAGCCTGCGGCCATCAGAGCGGCCGCCATGAGAGAAAGTAATTTTTTTGTCATAGAGTAATTGATTGTAAAATTAAAAAATGTCGTTATTTTTTTGCAAATTTACTGCGAAATCACGAAACAGGCAAAAAAGTGACGCAAAAATCTAAATTCATTGATTGATAATTCGTTCTGTGTGGCAAATTATCGCTAAATTTGTAGAATTGAAAAAGTTGTAATTTTAAATAACGATATGGTAACCAAAACTCGAATCGCCGCCATGCTCGCCATGATGGCAGCCGTGAATGTGGCCACTTCTGCGCCCATCGACGTGACCCGCGCCCAAACTCTTGCCGGCCAGTTCCTGGCCCGACAGGTGCAACAGGCCTCCAGTGTAGAACTCGCCGCTCGTGCTCCGCGCCGTGCCGCGGCCGCCAGCCAGGCGGCCTACTATGTGTTTAACTCCAGCCAGGCCGGCCGTGGCTATGTGGTCATTGCCGGCGACGACCGCGTGCCCGCTGTGCTGGCCTATAGCGATGAGGGCCGCTTCGATGCCGCCGCCGTGCCGCCCGCCATGCAGGAATTGCTCGACGGCTATGCCGCGCAGATGGAACTGCTCGACCAGGCTCAGCCGGCACCGCGCCTCACCGCGCGCACTCCCATAGAGCCGCTGCTCAAGAGTCACTGGGGCCAGAGTGCGCCCTATAACATCATGACACCCTACGTGAGCGGCGTTCACGCCCCCACGGGCTGTGTGGCTACCGCCATGGCGCAAATCATGTACTGCCACCAGTATCCAGCACGCGCCACTACCACCATCCCGTCTTATACCTCTTCTAGCAATGCCATCTTCATGCCGTCGCTCAGCCCGGTGGATTTCAACTGGACGGCCATGAACGACCTCTATTACAGCAACGACACCACCAGCACCGCCGCTAAGGCCGTAGCCACACTGATGAAATACTGCGACCAGGCACTGTCGATGGATTTTCAGAAGTCGGTGTCGAATGCGTCGACGGCACTCATCCCCTATGCCCTGTCGACCTACTTTGGCTACAAGGCCAGTGCACGCTATGTGAGTCGCTTGAACTATAGCACCGAGGACTGGGAGCAGATGCTCTACGACGAGTTGGCCGCCGGCCGCCCTGTTGCCTATGCCGGCAACAAGAAGTCGGGCGGGCACTCCTTTGTGTGCGATGGCGTGGATGCCGACGGCTTGTTCCACATCAACTGGGGCTGGGCCAGCCAGAGCGACGGCTACTTCGTGCTGAGTGTGCTCAACCCCACGGCACAGGGCATCGGCAGTTCGGTGGGTGCTTATGGCTACATCTATAACCAAGCCATGGCCATCGGGCTGGAACCGGGCACTGCCGATGCTGGCACACTGGCGCTCACTTCCACGCGGTTCACGCTGGAAGATGCCATCACCACACGCACGGCCTACTCGGGCAGTTTCCAGGTGACCGTGTCCAACCGCTTCTTTAACTACACCTCGCAGGTGGCCAGCTTCAACCTGGGCTTCGGCTTGTATAAGGATGGTGAACTGCAGACCAAGCTCTACTCGTCGTATACCACCAATTTGAAGCCCAGCCGCTACATCTCCACGTCGTCGCGCACGCTGAGCTTCG
This sequence comes from Muribaculaceae bacterium, assembly GCA_017940245.1. Lineage (GTDB taxonomy): Bacteria > Bacteroidota > Bacteroidia > Bacteroidales > Muribaculaceae > Sodaliphilus. The sequence goes on from JAGAYZ010000004.1 coordinate 26,743, forward strand.
GCTCCTACCTGTCGAGTGGCACCTATCGCATTGTGCCCATCTACAGCATTTATAACGCCAACGACTGGCATCCCTGCCTGGGTACCGACAACAACTACATCGAGGTGACCATCAATGGTAACACCTGCACGGTGAATGGCTATGGAACCACAGCCGCACCCAGCTACACGGTGAACGACGTGACCTTTGAGGGCACACTGCACGAGGGCAAAACGGTGAATGTGAAGGCCTCGGTGACCAATAACGGTGACTCGCGCTACGACTTGGTGTACCTGTTCATGGACGGCGAGTTCACCTCCACGGCGCAACCCGACCTGGACAAGGGCGAGACGGGCGAAATCGGCTTCAACTTTGTGCCCACCGAGGCCGGCAGCTACACCGTGACGCTATCGCTCAACGACGACGGCTCGAAACCACTGGCCACACGCACGCTCACCATCACCCCCATGGACACGGCCTTGCTTGACTTTGCCACGCAGGTGCTCAATGTGACCGACGAGGAGAACCGCATCGTGAACAGCAACCGATTTGGGGTGGATGTGACGGTGAGCAACACCGGGCTGACGCCCTATGACGAGGACATTGCCATGCGCATCTTCCGAGTGACGCACGACACCTATGGCAATTCTATCCACACGCAGTCGCAGCACGTGCAACTGGCCGCCGGCGAGTCGACGCAGTTGCATTTTGAGTTTGACGGACTGGTGGATGGCATGAAGTATTTTGCCTGGGTGTATTACTATAGCGGCGGTGAACTGATCACGGCCAAGGGCACCGGCATCTACACGATGCAAATGCCCACTGAGCCTGTGAATCCTGACCCGGATCCCGACCCCAATCCGCTGGATGGTGACCTGAACCACGACGGCGTGGTGGATGTCTCCGATGTGAATTACCTCATCAACATCATTCTCAAGAAGTGAGTTTAGCGGCAAGCTACGAGTGTGTGAAGCATTGCGCGACATGAAAGAGGGCTGCCGATTCCACGCGGATCGGCAGCCCTCTAACTATAAACTATTCACTATTATCGATTGATTGATTTCGTGGTGGCGGTGGTGCCATCGGTGTAGTGGGTGACCACGATGTTCAGGCCATCGAAGGGCTTGCTGCTGCGCATGCCAGCCACATTCACATATTCCACTCGCTGCACCTGTGCGCTCTGCTTCAGGTCGCGCACGGCGGTGACCAAATGACCCTCGAAGTCGGCCACCAGGTCGATGGGCCATGCTTCGATCACCGAAGCCGTTTGGCCGGGCTTGATGGCGGCGTGGCGGGGTGCGCCGGCAGCCACGGGGATGATGGGCGCGCCGTAGCTGTCGCTAGTGCGGCGCACGATGATGTGGAACTCGTAGACGTTGGCCGTGTTGTCGCTATGGTTGAGGGCCTCAATCACCTCATCGCCGGGCGACACATTGTAGGTCCAGCCACCGATGTTGAATGCGCCATTGAAGTTCTCAAAGTTCTCTGCGCCGTCGCGGGCCGAGACCACAAACATCTGCTGGTCTTCGTTCTGGTCCCACATGGCCCAAGTGACCACGGCATATTCCTGAATCTTGGGATTGAGGAAGTAGAACGGTTGTGCTGCCGCAGCCGTGGGCAACTGGCCGTCGAGAGTGAGGTTCTCGGGCAGGAAGTTCACCGTGCAATAGGTGTTGGGCTGGTAGGTGGCGTCGTCGCCGGTTTGAAGTGCGCCACTGGTGACGCGCATCTTGTAGTTGAGCTTGTCGGTGAGCACGCCGGTCACTGTGCCGGCATCAATCAGCTTGTTCAGTCCGGCCTGGGCCATGTCGCTTCCGTCGGGATAGTCCGAGAAGTCGAGTTCCACCCAGTTGCTCTGGTCCCAGTTGCCCTTGCGAGCGCCTGCTGGAGTGTAGTCGCGAGCGCCCATGAAGTCAGTTTGGTTGGCCAGCGGAGTGGTCTTGATAATCGACTGGTCGCCCAGGTCTTTGCACCACAGGCTGTTGCCGATGCGGTAGATGCCCTGCAGCTGGTCGGCCACGGTGTAGGTCTTGTCCACTTCGCCATCCTTCTCAATCCAGTGCAGCGGTGTGCTGATTACTTTGTAGTAGGCCGTCTGGTCGGCGTGGATCCAGCCCAGGTAGTTGGTGCCGTCGAGTTGGGTCACCGTCTCGCCGTCGTTGACCTGGGTCAGCCTGGAGATGGTGCTGGTGGCGGTAGTGGCGCTCTCGCTCTGGCTGGTGGCCGTGCCGCTGATGGTCTGGGTGGCCTTATACATGAAGTTGCCGTCGGCCTCATCGGGGTTGATGGCCTTGATTCGGCTATAGAGGTCACCGCTCAGGGTCACCAGCTGGTTTTGCGACACCTCCACGGCATCGGCAGCGGTGGCACCGCCCATCGGGTCGAGCGTGAGAGTGGTGGTATATTTCTCAATTTTCAGCTGGTTGTTGGCTAGGTTGCCTTTGTTTGCGCTGGCTGTGGTGCCCACGTAGATGCGATAGATGCCGGCCGGAATCTTGTAGGCATTATTCTCGTACTGGCTGCCATACCACAGATAGATAGCGTTTTGAGCGGTATTGGTCTCGTTTACGAGATAATCGTTTTCGCCCGGCACACCGCGCCAGTTGCCGCCATTGATGTTGCTCCAGTTGTCGTTGAGGTCAATCTTCCAGGTCACACTGAAGCGGCCATAAGGATCGCCGGTGTTGTCGCCATAGTTGCCGGTACCGGTAAAGTAGACGTCGATGTAATATTCGTCGGTAACGTCGTTGTAATTGAAACGCGGACCATAGGTGTGCCACTTGGTTGTGCCGTTGTCGTCGTAGGTCCACTTGCCGCCGTTGGCATCGCCCAGCAGGTAGAGCGGAGCCTTGGTGTTGTCGAAGAAGTAGGCGGTGATAGTCACCTCGTTGTCGGGCATGGTGAAGTTGTAGTTGCCCAGCTGGTCGGCGGCGAGGGTGGTCTCCACGCCAGTCGCATGGTCCTTGACGGTGACATACGACAGCTCGAAGTAGCCGCCATTTTCGTTTTGGATGTCGATGAGGTTGGGTGTCACGTTAAACACCACGTTCTCTCCTTCGTACGACTTCACCTGGTCTTGCTGCACCACATATCCCTCGGTCAAGAAAATATTACCGCAAAGAGATGTGGGCTTCACAACAGTGTAGATGTTGTGATATTCAACTGGTGCGAAGGTAGCGATAATGTGAGCATTGAATCCTGGCATCACAAAAGTGTAAAGTGTGCCATTGATTGACTGACTGCTGCTCAAGATTTCAATGGTTTCATTCTCAACAACAGTCCCATCGTCGCGGCGTGCTTGAATAACAAGATTGGAGATTTTATAACCATTGGCAGGTGTCACAAGGAATTGCACAGTGTCCATCTTTTGCGACCAGTTAATTCCATTGTCAACAAGAATGCCATCGCGAAGTGAGATACTGCCCTTCGAATCGTCAGGTTGCACTTCGGTCGTTACCTTATATTGTTTAGCAGGCTTGTATAGATAAACCTGCTGGCGTGTATTCGTGTCGTAGAGGTTTCTGAATTGTTTTTTATCGTTATTATGCCGCAAAGCATAATAATAGTTGTTGGAATATGGATTACTGAATTGATATCGAATATCAGCATAATAATCCCAGTTGGTGGAAATGTTTTCTGAGTTGATTGTTATCTTCGTAATGCATGAACTGGTCAATGAAGGAACATTGGCCACTTTTGTAATACAAAAACCATGGTTGTAACTTTCAGTGCTCTGATATGAAGTTTGTGACCTGATATAGTTAGTACCAGCTTTAATATAATACTTATAAGTATTATTCCCAGTTCCTGTCTGAAGTTTTATAAATTGTGTCTCATCGGTTGCTTTAACGCGTAAACCATTATCAATTAGGGTTACAGGAGTTGATAATATATTATCGGTAGCAGACGATCCTGTTGTATTTACGCTCATTGCATAGCCTGTACTGGTAGTGGCCGTAGCGCGACCTACAAGCATATATGAATCTGTAGTGTTTAATTCGCTTGTATTGGTTACTAACTCATACATATCTCCGTTTTCTTGCTCAAGTACGATGTCGATTGAGGCGAAACGAACGGGCTTCCCTTGATTTTTGAACATCAACTCATAGCCAGCAGGTAAACCATCGGGGTAGTTGCCTGGCGTGCTATTTTTTGTTGAGACCCATAGCGCGTCATAACTGCTACCTCCATAATTATAAGTTAATGTGCCAGCTGTTTCGCTATGTGTTTGGCTGTACTGAATTGAAAGAGTGGTTGGTCCCCAATAAAAAACATCAATATTACTATTAGGATAGTTGTCCAAGCAATGGAATACAATTCTCTTGATGTTGAAGTTTGCGGATTTGATGGTGATAGTTGTCTGTTGCTTCATCAACAAGAAGTTGGGGTTGTTCATACCACCTGACATCACGAGTTGCACACCGCCCTTTGATATATTATAGACGGTGTTGGCGCTTTCCCAGTCCACGTCGTTTCGGGAAATGGTGATAGTTTTCTCGCCGGCGTAGAGGGGGAGCAGGCAGACGAGAGCCATCAGCAGAGTTGTTAGTTTTTTCATCATAAGAATTTATTTTAGTTTATATGTAGTTTTTTGGGGGGAGAGAGTAGAAATTACAACCGACTGCACATCGTGTTGCGCACTCGTCTGCTCGTGTTCACATTTTCTTATGCCTAAATCTCTCCTTGGGCATTGGGAGAGGTGGTATAAATGCCATAATAGGAGTGGCTATTTACACAAGAAATATGGAATAAGTGAACGAAGGGCCTTAGTTTTTTATTTTTTACTACTCAAATATTTATTCAAAAAATGATTTTTTTGTTATAATTTCGTGCAAATTTACAATAAAAATCTGAAAAGTGGAAACTTTTTCTGAATAATTCTCCCCGAAATCCATAAAATTCCGATAGATTTGCGATGAATGACAACAAGAATAGGTTCTACTTAGGTAGCTGGTGCACCGTTATGGTGAGGTTGAAGAGGTCATTTTGTCTTTCGAACGGAAACATGTTTGCTTGCCTGATTCGTTTCACTACTTTTGCTGTTATTAAAACTAGATTATCAAGTGCTGTCAGTTCTTTGTTCCATGTTTGTCAACAATACGCAGCGCCGCGAGATCACATATAGACTGACATAGTTCTGCTGGCTGCTAAAGTTCCTCTACGAGGCACTTGCCAGAGTCGCTGTCTGTGACCAAGCTGCGAGAGTCTACGACCCTCTTGCATGGTCTTTCGAACAAATAGCCTCGTCGAGGCATTATACGTCTTCGACGTGATTCTCATCGAAAACAAAGCAAAAGTCTAACGCAGTGCCAACTGCGTGGCCTTATTTGGCGCCCGGTGTATTTCTATCTTCCTGCTCGACATTCCCCCTTCCCCTCCAATGAGTAACATCGGTGATGGTGCTAATAACCCACGAAACTAGGGCTGCGCAAATCCCATCGAATTTGCGCAGCCCCTATATTCCTCACGACTCTCAGAGTCCACTGAGTAGCAGGGACTCTCAGAATTTACCGAGGCAAGAAATTATTAATTGTTCATTATTAATTAGCCCACTTTCAGGATGATGTTGATGATGGCGTTCACGTCTTCAACGTCGATCTTGCCATCGCCGGTCACATCGGCGTTGCCGGGATAAGAGCTGGCCGTTTTTACCTTCAGGATGATGTTGATCACGGCGTTCACGTCTTCCACATCCACCTTGTTGTCACCATTCACGTCGCCATTGCCAGAGGCGCTGCTCTTCGGCCACAGGTTGGTATATACCTCATTGAGTCCGCTGGCCTCAGCACTGCTGAGCTTCAGGTAGGCGCTGCCGACAGCTGTCGTGTAGTTCGATGTGGGACGCACGAAGCGCAAGTTGTTCGGTGTGCGATAGTCCCAGTAGTAACCCACCGTCTGGCCATAGACATTGACCGAGGCTGTCGGGGTTGCCACCAGATAGTTGGTCATTGGAGCCGACACGTTGGTTGCCGGTCGCTTGATGCGGTATTCCTTGCTCGTTTCCATATCCACCAGCAGCAGTCCGGTGTTCTCGGGTGCCATGTTGGCCTTGCTGAGCGTGACCTGTGCCGTGCTGTTGTTCTTGTCGTAGGCACTGGCGTAGTAAGCGGTGATATTGCTGCCCTGCAGGTCGGTGGGTACAACCGAGCTGAACGCTTGTGTGGTGGCGTAGGGCTTGATCCACACCGCCAACTTCTTTGCATAGTCGGCACCCCAGCCATTAGCTGTGGTGAGATAACCGTTGGCATACTCGTTGGGCACCCACACGGTGAAGTCGATAGCATTGCTCGTGCCCCAGGCTTTTGTGCCCAGCGTCGAAGGCTTGGCTCCGGGGAAGTAGATGGCGTTCAGTCTTGAGCTGTTAAACACATACTTGCCAATGTAGGTCACCGATGCCGGAATCTTGATTTCGCCCGAGAGCTCGGTGCTGTTGAACGCATAGTCGCCGATGTAGGTCAGTCCGTCGGGCAACACGAGGTTGGCAACGTTCACCTTGCTTGCGCTGTAGAATGCGTCGTGGCCAATGCGGGTGATGCTTTCGGGAATATTGTTGGCGATGCCGAAGTTGGTCACACCTGCCAGCAGCGAGTCGCCCAGCTCGGTGATGAGATAAGCGCGCTTGTCGTTCGACACGGTCCTGTCTTGTTCAGAAAAAGTCCAACCATAAGTAGATGACATTGTCGATGCCTTGATGTTGGGGTGATAGACATACTTTGCCTTGCCGGCGTAGGTGGTACCTTTGTAGGTGGTCGTATTGGTGCTGGTGATGGTTAGGAAATAACGTCCGGTGTATTCATTGTCGTAGGCAAAGTCGTAGGCACCGCCGGTGATGTAGGCGGCACGCGACTTGAGTGCACCGTTCTTCCACTGGTTGACGACACCCATGGGCACACGGATGTAGCAATTTGACGGCACGTCGGTAAAGTCCCAACCGCTATAATTATAGTAGACGGAACTGGCGAGGTTAAATATAAACTCGGTTAATGTTTTTGTATTTTTGCATACCGTTCCATAAATCTGATTTAACGACCCCGGAATAATGATGCGCGAATATTTACCATTACCGAAAGCATAATTTCCTAATGAATTTACACCATAGGGCAGTGCTATCGTACCCGTGATAGCAGTATTGCAGAATGCGTAGTTTCCAATCGTTCTTAATGTGTGGGTAAAGGGATAAGAAATGACTTGCTGATTAAGGAATGCGGATTCGCCTACGATTTGCACATTCTCACAACCGGTAACAGTGAAGTTGCTGGTGTGATTGTTGAATGCATCTTCACCAATCATAGTAACGGCATACGACTTGCCGCCCGCCGTAACGCTTGCAGGAATATCTACCGTGGTTTGGCTATTATCAGCGGCGTAATTATAGCAAACCACCTTCGCGGTTCCGTTATAGCTCTTGCCATTAACAGTGGTGGCAGAAGTGCTTGTCACGGTAAATCCCAGGTTATAGCCGCTGATGTCGTAGGCTTGCCTACTGTCGTTATTTACTGCATTAAATCCTGTCCAGCCGGCATCCTTGTAGGTTTGTTCCGTGCCATAGGGCACATAGATTCGCATACTTGAGTTGGGGCCGAAGTAACTGCTGGCGATCACCGTCGGGGGATTTGCCATGTTGCAATAGATGTAATTGTTGCTTTGGGTGCCGTAGAACACGCGGTCGTTGCTCAGCGAGGTTACCGAGCTGGGAATTTTCACATAGTTCAATCCCGTGGTGCCATAGAAAGCACCCGCCTGAATGTTCTTTACGCCGTAGGGCAGGTAGATATCGGTAACCTTGGTACAATTATAGAATGCCCATTGGTACACGGTTTGCAAGGTGCTGGGGAATGAAATGTTACCCGACTTGCCTTGTGGCACTTGATAAAGCACTGATTGGCTCTTGTCGTAGAGACAGCCGCTGTAGGCCGATAAATTTGAATTGTCGCTATGAACGGCAAATTCGGTCAATGCCGTGCAGCCATATACAGCACTCATCATCCAGTTGGACAGCGACTTGGGTAAGATGACCTTTGTGAGTGCGGTGCTGTTGTAAAAAGCGTTGCCTTTAACCTGTGTCAGGTTAGTGGCATTGGTCAGGTCGATCGTGGTCACGGTGTTGTTGGCGGCAAGCGCGTATTGGCCAATCTTGGTCCACTTGTAGGTAACCCCCTTGCCGGCTGTAGCAGTGGGTGTAGACGTTGGGCGGCCATTGATGGTGGCATAGGCCGATGTCAGGTATGTCACTGTGGCGTTGCGTGTGGCGCCATAGCCATTAGTGTCGCTGCTGCCGATGGTCAGTCCATAGCCGTATTGGTCGGTAGAATTTGATAATCGAACGTCGGAAGCCCTATAGTTGTCACGGTAGATGTTGGTAAACTTAGAGCCCAGGAGACTGCTTTTAATTTCAGCATCGCTCTTGGTCATCTCATAGTTAACCCAGAGCGTCATACCCGAATTGTTCGGGAAAGCGGTAGACGTGATCGATGGCGTATCAAAGCCGCACCAGGTGACTTCTTTTAGCGCCGAACAGCCCCAGAAGACGTCGGTTTCAAGACTTTGCACTGAACTGGCCAACTTCACGCTGGTTAATTTTTTACAATTCCTGAAGGCGTAGTTGTTGATTGTAGATACGCCCCAGTAGATAGTCACGCCGGTAATGTTGGTTCCGGAGAATGCACTTTCATCAATTGCATACACGCGATAATTGTTGCCGTCGCTGTAGGTGATTCCCGACGGGATGATAATACTGCCGATGGTATTGTCATCGCTCTTGGTCTTTCCGCTAGAACTTAGACCTTTACATATCACCATCTTGGTAGATAGGCCCGAGGGCGTGTAGAGCTCAAATGAGAGATCGCCCACGTCGTGGGCTGCCGCGGTGAAAGTCGACACTGAAATCAGCGCGGCCAGCAGTGTTTTAAGTAGTCTTTTTGTTTTCATAACTAGTAAAAATTGATGTTTATAATATTGTGTTTATTATGAAAGAACTTGGGTATAATTTATGTAACTTGCGCAAATATAGTTATAATTTTTATAATGACCTAACAAGATATTAATTTTTTTTCATTTCTCTTGTAATTTTGTTGACATTCCGATTGGTAGGCGGCGGTTTCAACGTCTGTTCACGCGGCAGGTGCCGGAGTAGTTGATGTGGCCGCAGTGCTCCAGGAAGTCGCGCGTCATCTTTTCGGTCTTGACGTTCAGGTTGCGTCCCGGGTCTTTGCGTGGCGAGGCGCAGATCGAGGCCACATAGGTGTGAGTGGCTAGCCGATAGGTGCGCTTGAGGTCCAGCTTCTTGCCGGCAAGGGTGAACAGTTGCACATCCTTCACGCGTGTGGAGTCGTTGCTGTCGACGGTGTATTCTACCTTGAATCCGCTCACGCATGGTGGACCATACTTGTCGTTGCGGCTGCAGTCCAGCACCATCTGGCGCAGTTCCTTGCCCGTGACGTTCATCTCCACCACCTCGTTGCCAAAGGGGTCGAGCTTGAGCACGTCGGACACGGTGAACGCTCCCGCCGGGTGGGTCTCGTAGCGCACGCCGCCGCGGTTGATCATGGCCACATCGGCACCGGTTTCTACCTTGAGGGCATCGCTCAGCATGCAACCCAACTGCTCGTAGGAGGTGAAGGGGGCGTCGACGGTACACAGCGTGCGCTGGAACTCGGGATTATTGCTGAAGAAATCCACCATGTTCTGCACCACAGGGTTAGACTGCGAGCCGTGGGCCAGAGCGATGTTTTCGGCCTTCTTGTCCACGACGCGGCCGTCGCGCAGGGTGATGGTGGTGTGGGTGACGCGCTCGAGGCGGTTCACATTCTGGGTGATGAGGATGCCGTGGTGCATCTCGCCGCCATTGAGCTGGGTGTGGCTGTGGCCACCCACAATGACGTCGGCCCAGGGTGTGACGGCCGCAAGACGCACGTCGTCGTCAAAGCCCAAGTGAGTGAGCAGGACCACCACGTGGCACGAGTCGCGAAGCCAGCTGTAGCGCTGCACGGTCTCGACGACGGGGTCGAAGGTCATGCCCACGCAGTTGTCGGGGTGCGTGTCGGGAGTGCCTCGCTTGCCTACCTGCACCGCACCCACGATGCCCACCTTGATGCCGCCTGCGTCAAAAATCTTGTAGGGCCGTGTGTGGATGCCCAGCGATGGGTCGGCGTGGATGTTGCAGCACAAGTGCGGAAAGTGTGCCAACTGCGTGACGCGTCCCAGTCCTGCGCCGCCCGTGTCAAACTCGTGGTTGCCCAGCGCCGAAGCGTCGAATCCCACTTGATTCATGAGCGCCACCATGGGATAGGCGGGAATCTCGTAGATGTCGTTGATGGGGTCGCCTGTGCGATTGTCGCCGGCCGAGAGCACCAGTAGCGAGGGGTAGAGCGTGCGCAGACTGTCGATGGTGGCGGCCAGTTGCGGAAAGGCCTGCAGGTTGGCGTGCATGTCGTTGGTCGAGAGGATGTGTACCTCTCCGGTCTGTCCCAGCAGTGCGACCGCACCTGTCCACAGTGCTACAAGCGTCGCAAGTAATCTGTTGTGTTTCATAAAGCGTTATGCCAGTTTAATGTGGTCGCCATCGTTTAGCGGAGCGTCCAAGTCGATGCGGTGCCCGTGGGCATCAGTGACGCTGATGAGGGCAAGTCGCGAAGTGTTGATGCGGTGCCTGACAAAATATTGCAGCACTGCATGGCGCACCCGTGCTCCGTCGAAAATATCCACCTCCGTTCTGTTGACTCTCACTTTCATGATTGTGTGCAAGTTTCAGTGTTACGCTGCAAATTTAATGAAAAAAATTGGATAAAAGGGCAAGTAGGGTACGGGAGGCGCGAAAAAATGCCGCCCTCCATCGGCAACTGTGCCATTTTCGGGTTGCCCAGTTGCACAATTACGTGAAATTGCCTAATTTTGCCGAGTAATAAAAAATGAATCATTATGGATAACGCACTCAATTTAAGCGCCGAGTTCTTGCGCGACTTGGGAATCGTGGCACAAGATGAAAGTCGGTTGCGCCGTGCCATGCGCTACATCAAGCGGCTGGCTGCCGAGAAACCCGACCCCACGCTGATGACGAAGGAGGAATTCTTTGCCGAGGTAGATGAAGCGCTAGAGGAAGCCCGCCAGGGGAAAGGCCGTCGTTTCACTGACGTAAATGAAATGAATCGTTGGCTTAATTCTTTATAGATATGAGCTATACTATCGAATTTGAGCCTAAAGCCGAGAAAGGTTTAGAAAAACTAAAAAGGAGTGAGCCATCGGCATTTAAAAAGGCTGTTAAGTTGCTGGGCGAATTGGCCGAGCATCCCCGCACGGGTACTGGTCATCCCGAGCCGCTCAGTGGTGACTGAGCCGGTCAGTGGAGTCGGCAGATCACCAAAAAACACCGGCTTGTGTATCAAATCAAAGATACCGAAGTGCTGGTGCTGGTGCTCACAGCCTACGGCCACTATGAGGACAAATAGCAGTATCGGCCCAGTCTAAAAAACAGGGGTAATAAACGGCAGCCCCGCTCTCGATTGTCGGGGAGCGGGGCTGTGAGCTTTAAGCTGTGGGCTGTGAGCTGTGAGCTATGGGCTGTGAGCTAAAGTGTAACTTTCAGCTAATAATAGTAGTTTCCTGAGTTCTCTGAGTCCAATTCATAATTCAAAATTTATAATTATCAATTAGTTACACTTTCAGGATGATGTTGATCACGGCGTTGACGTCGGTCACATCCACCTTTCCGTCGCCATCCACGTCGGGGTTGCCCTGATAGTCACCGGCAGTCTTGGTCTTGAGGATGATGTTGATGATGGCGTTGACGTCGGTCACGTCCACCTTGCCGTCGCCATCCACGTCGCCGGTAACAGTCGCTTGCAAGCGCAGTATCTGATATGGTCCACGATGATCCTGACCCTGGGCATTGCAAAGCTGTCCGCGGTTGAAATAGCCACCTTCGGGAAGTGCCACATAGCAGTCAACGAGCTGCACATCGTCGATCACGTAGAATTCGCCGTTGGGAGCCTCCGATATGATACTTGAATTCTCGATGGTAAGCTTTTCGTCCCAATTCTCGGAACCTATGTAGGCAGTACCGGTGATGTGGATGTCGATATCCTTGATGTAGCAGCGTGTGCCGTAACCGCTTATGTAATAGATGGCAGGTGTGGTGGAGTTGCCGTCGGGCACATTGATGTTGAGTTTCGCGTATTGGTCACCGTCGGTGATGCCCTGAATCACGTCGCCATCCAGATTGTTATAAATGATAGCCGGGCGACTACCTTGGGTGGCATTGAGGGTGACTTCGCCCGCAATCATAATTTTCAGACCGTGTACTGTTCGGCCTAATCTTATGCAATCCACTGCGGTGATTGTGGCATTGGTGAGCGTGAGCACGTTGTCATAGGGGTTATAGGTAACAGAGCCGGTAATGCCGGTGCCGGTAACATTGTTCATGTTGGCTTCGGTAATCTGAACATCGCCCACGATAATGGAATAGTCGGTGATTCCGTAGAAAGGCACCCACTCGCCGTTGAGGTATTGCATCGGAGTCCATCCGCGGTCGATGGCATCGCGCAACTCCGAGCAATCATACATTGTGTTGCCCTCGGTGAGGTTTGAGTTGTCGTACATGCGGAAGTAGGTGGTGGACGAGGTCTGAGGCAGTGCGACGAAAAGCTGCACCATTACATTGAACGGGAGGCGGTTGCGGTAGCAGTAGAGTTGTGTGAGCGCCGGGCAGTTGTCGATGTTGAGTGACGTGAGCCTGTTGTTATGGCAGAACAGCCTAAAAAGGCTTTGATGCCCGCTCACGTCCAGGTTAGTGATGTAGTTGTTATAGCAATCGAGCCGGCGCAGTTTGGTGTTTTTGCTCACGTTGAGCGCCGAGAGATTGTTGTCGTTGCAAGCCAGTGTTTGCAGCTCTTTGAAGTACTCGATGCCCTGCAGGCTCTGAATACTCTTATTGGCTAAAGAAAGGTTGGTAACGGCATTACGCTCATCGTAGGAGAGCATCCCGTCGGCATCGGTATCGTATTGTTCAATGGCGGTGCGGAATCGGGCATCGGGGAAATAGTCGGCGGTCAGCGGTAACTTATACTCGACAAACGCGTCTGCACTCTGGCTGTAGTAATAGGGAGTCCAGCCTTTGGCACGAATGAGTTCAATGTCGTCTTTGGTCAATGCCCTGTTGTCGTGTGAAGCGTTTTCGTAGCCATAGTACAACTCGCCATCGGTGACTGTTGGCAGATTCGAGAGGAAATTTGATGCTTGAGTGCCTTGCAGATTGTTGCCATACATCCATATTTTTTGCAGCCCGGTGCAACCCGAAATGTTTAGTGTGCTTAAATTGCAGTTGTTGCAATACAGCGTGGTTAGCTGCGTGAGGCCTGACACATTAAGGAAGGTCATAGTTGTGTTGTATTGGCATTCTACACTTTTGAGCCGGGTATTGTTCGTCAAGTCGAGCGAGGTTAACTCGTTGCGATAGAGGGAGAGATTCTCGAGAAGTTTGTTGTTGGAGAGATTAATGGTAGTCAACCTGTTGCTATGGCATATGAGGGCACGGAGGCTGGTGAAGTATTCAATGCCTTGCAGCGTTTTGATTGTGGTGTGGAAGTAGGCAGGGTTCATGTTCTTAGTGGCGGCAAGCTCGGCATCCGTAAATACGCCATCAGCTCCCGGATACACATACTGTCCATTAATAATGTAGCCAACGTGCTCGTTTTGTAAATAGTAGCGGAAGTCATAATCAGGGAAGTTGGTCTCGTTGATTACGACATCGGCTTGTGCAGTGAAAGCAGCTAAGGCAATCACGGCAAACAGTACTTGTTGGTGAATTATATTTTTCATTCGAAAACATTTGTGTTGTGAAGTGCTGTATATCAACACTTCGGGTTAATATTTCAAGTTATTGAGAGACGAAAGAAAACACACTGCTTGTAGCTTGGTTCTCGGTTCTCGGTTCTCGGTTCTCGTTTACTTGTTGAGAATGATATTAATCACGGCATTCACGTCGGTCACATCCACTTTTCCGTCGCCATTCACGTCGGGGTTACCCTGATACTCGTCGGCGGTCTTGGTCTTGAGGATGATGTTGATGATGGCGTTGACGTCGGTCACGTCCACCTTGCCGTCGCCATCCACGTCGCCTTCCAGGCCGGCATTCGCAATCTCTACCCAGTCGGTTCCATTATACTCCATGGGTATCCAGCCCTTGGCGCATGCTTCGGCAATCTGGGTTGCATCGATCTCATTGCCCTCGGTCAGTCCGACGCTATGCGTATTGAGCACATGGAAATAGCCCTCGGTGGGCGACTTGGTGGGCAGGCTGCCAATCATTGACGTCATTTTGTCGCCTTTGATCTTATTGGTGTTGACTTCCAAGTATTTCAGTGCAGTGCAACCGGTCAGTAACAATTCAGAAAGCTGGTTACTTTCGCATCTTAGAGAGGTGAGTGCCGGGCAACCGGTCACAGTGAGATTGGTGAGTGCGTAGCCAAAGCTCACATCGAGAAGGGTGAGCGAGGTATTGTTTTTCACATTGAGTGTCCTCAGGAGCTGCCTGTGGGTCATCATCAACAAGCCGGAAAGTTTGTTGTCATTAGCATAAATTTCCTTGATGCCGTCGGGCATTGTGGGCAGCGATGTGAGTAGGTTGCTTGAGCAGTTGAGTGTGTTCAGTGTTGAGGGCAGCGAGGGCAGCGATGTCAGCTTGTTGTTGTTGCAATCCAGTGTAGTCATTGCCGTGCAGCCAGAGACATTGAGAGTAGTCAACGCATTACCTCCACAATCCAAATTAGTGAGCAATGTGTTGTCGCTCACATCGAGCGTTTTCAGGCTGGACTTGCCGGTGATGGTCAGCGAGGTGAACTTGTTGTTGTTGCAATTCAGTGTAGTCATCGCCGTGCAGCCCGAGACATTGAGAGTAGTCAACGCATTACCTGAACAATTCAAATTGGTCAGCAATGTGTTGTCGCTCACATCGAGCGTTTTCAGGTTGGACTTGCCGGTGATGCTCAGCGAGGTGAACTTATTGCTGGCTGCGAAGATAGTCTGTATGCCGGCAGGCAGCGTGGGCAGCGCGGTGAGGTTGTTGCTTGAGCTGTTGAGCGTGGTCAGTTTTGTGGGCAGTGTGGGCAGCGAGGTCAGCTTGTTGCTGCTGCAGTTCAGATAGGTCAGTCCGCTTGGCAGTGTAGTGGGCAGCGAGGTGAGTAGGTTGCTTGAGCAGTTGAGTGTGTTCAATGTTGAGGGCAGCTCGGACAGCATGGTCAGCTTGTTGTTGTTGCAATCCAGTGTAGTCATCGCCGTGCAGCCCGAGACATAGAGGGCAGTCAACGCATTGCCTGAACAAGTCAAATTGGTCAGCAATGTGTTGTCGTCCACATCGAGCGTTTCCAGGCTGGACTTGCCGGTGATGCTCAGCGAGGAGAACTTGTTACTTTTAGCGTAGATTTCCTGTATGCCGTCGGGCATCGTGGGCAGCGAGGTGAGGTTGTTGATTCCGCAGTCCAGATAGGTCAGCCCGCTTGGCAGCGCGGGCAGCGAGGTCAGCCAATTGTTACGGCAGATTAAACCTGTTAACGTTAAGGTGTTTGGCAACAATAGGCCGTTGATTTTATTATCGCAGCAGTCAACAAATTCCAACTTCTTATTATACCTCAAATCAAGGTAGCCTAATTTGTTATCGTTGCATCGCAATGTTTTCAGTGCCGAGCATGATGATACATCGAGTGATTGGAGTGAGTTTCCGACACAAGACAAATCTTCCAATGCCGTGAAGAATCCGATTCCTTGTAGGTTGGTGCAACCTATGATACTCACACGCAGTAGTTTGGTTGCAGCCACATCGGCAGTGTAGAGGAATCGCTTGCCGAATTTCTGGGTCAAGTAATTGCGGAAATTGGCATCCGGAAAGTTGGTTTGGTTGATGAGTACCTCCACATTGGTGTCATCAATCCTAACTCCCCCAGTCACGTTGTTACCAAAACTATTGGTGTCAAAGTCATAATAGGCGACCGACTTGGTGCTCGGGTTGAACAGCGCATTGCTGGGTGACTGAATGACTTCTTTACCCTCAAAATTCATGACATCGACATTTTTTACATTCTGAACAGCGCCATAGAGGTGAACATAACTATTGGCTTTGAACGTCACGCCATAGATGTCGAGCAAGCAGCCGCCACCACCAAAGATAGACGCTGTCACATTGCTGAATTCTACCGTATTTGCAGCACTACTACCCTCAATGCCGCCTTTTTTATTGGCTTGCACATAGAGAGTGCCAGATCCGTTGATTGTGAGTTTGTATGCGCCACTGATGTAGATGCCGCCCTCTGAGCCGCCAGTAATATGGGTAGACCCGCTGCTCACGATGATTGTTGTAGTCCTCTCGAGGCGGACAGGTGCTGCATCATCGGCCTTGAGGTAGTTCTCACCCACCAGTTTCACCGTCAGCCCCGAGTTACTCTCGTTGAGGATGGCACGATTGTCCTTGCCGGTGCGCTCGATGGTGACGTTAGTGAGTGTGACGGTGTTACTCGATGGGTCGTACTTCACGGTGCCAGAGGTGATGTTGCTACCGGTCACGTTCTGGTAGTTGTCGCTGTTGACACTCACGCCTCCAATCTTGAAGCCGTAGTAGGTGGCGGCACTGGCGGCCAGGGTGACCAGCAGTGATGCCAACATTAGAGATAGAATTCGTTTCATAGTCGTTATATTTTTAATTGTTTACTAATTTATAGGTTGAGAGCTTTAAGCTTTAGGCTGTGGGCTTTAAGCCATGGGCTGTGAGCTAAAGTGTAACTTTCAGCTAATAATAGTAGTTTTCTGAGTTCTCTGAGTCCAATTCATAATTATCAATTAGTTACACTTTCAGGATGAGATTGATCACGGCGTTGACGTCGGTCACATCCACTTTTCCGTCGCCATCCACGTCGGGGTTGCCCTGATACTCGTCGGCGGTCTTGGTCTTGAGGATGATGTTGATGATGGCGTTCACGTCGGTCACGTCCACCTTGCCGTCGCCATCCACATCGCCGGTGATGGTTTGCGACGTGGGTAGGATCACGATTTCGCCAGTGAAGTAACTATTAGAGCCGGCGGCGCACACCGAGCCGCGATCCACATGTCCGCCCTCGGGCTTGCTGATGTAGCAGTCCACGAGTTGCAGGTCGTAGCCGCAGGAAATGTTGCCTTTGGCCAAGCGCACGGTGGCGTTCTCGATGGTGAGGTTGGCATCGCCGTCGTCCTCTTGAATCGAGGTGCCCGAAGGCGAGTAGGTGGTTGGGTCGTTGGCGCTGATTTCACAGTTGCGTATGGTCGCGCGATGGTCGCCGCTACCCGGTCCGCTGCTCAGGTAGATTGCCACACTGGCGTTGTTGAAGTGGAGCTTACCCGGCCCTTCGATCACGGCACCGTCGCTGTTGAAGAAGTTGACGGCAATCTTGCCTGGGTTGGTCATGGTGATAATGTTTTCACCCACCAACTTGATGTTCAGACCCGGCAAATCAGTTTCCACGCGAATGGCATTTGCGGTCGCGGCGGTGATAGTGGCATTGTCGAGGGTGAGCACATTGGCTTCGGGGTCGTAGGTGATAGTGCCCGTGATGCCCTCGCCGGTGACACCGTCCTTGTTGTCGGACGTGACCTGCACGCCGCACACAGCAATCGGGTAATCGCTGTGACCGTAGAACGGCACCCAATAACCATCTTTGAGCCAACGCAAATCCCATTTCTTGTCTTTCACTGCCAGGGCTTGCTCGGCTGTCAAGGCATTCACGTCGCTTTCGCCATATTTGAACCTGATATTGCCGTTTTCTTTGATTGGCAACTTGTCAACAAAATTCTGTGCACCGTCATCGGTGATTTTGTTATTGTAACAATACAGTGTACTGAGATCTGTGTTTTTACTCAAGTCGATTGTGGTGAGCTTATTATTTTGGCAGTACAGGATTCTCAAACTTGTAAAGTATTCTATACCCTGAAGTGATGCGATGTTCTTTGAAATAACCGATATTGATGTTACTCGCAGTTCAGTTTGGCTCAAATAGCCATTACCATTGGTATCGGCGTTATTTGTCACCCAGTCACGGAATTGCTGGTCGGGGAAGTTCGTTTCATTCACAAGCAATTCGCCTATGTATTCAGACCAAGGATTAGCCGTGCTCACTGAGGTGTATGAAAGATGCCAATTCTTGTTTGTAGCGGCTTGAACTTGCTCCCTGATCAAGAGGTTGTTATCAGGCTTACTCGCGCCATTTACTAAGGCATTTTCAACAAAGAAACGGATTGTGCCACTCGAGCTCCGCTGCGGTAATTTGTTGACAAACGCTTCGGCGCCGCTCCCATTGATGTTGTTAAAGTAGCAATATAGAGCGACCAGGGCGGAATTCTTGCTCAAGTCCAGGGTTGTGAGCTTGTTGTCTTGGCAATATAAATATTTAAGTTTTTTATTGTAGTCTAAGATAAGCGATGTGAGTTGATTGTCACTACAGTCGAGTGTGGTGAGGTTGGGGCAACTGTCAAGGTATAGTGCTGATAGCGAGTTGTCGCTGCAGTTAAGGTTGGTAAGGGCAGTGAAATATTTAATTCCTGCAAGGGTGGATATAGATTTTTTCTTGACATCGAGCGAGGTGGTTGCATCGATGTCGGCCTGAGTGAGATAACCTTTTGGGAACAATTCAAGCAAACACTTACGGAAGTTGGCATCGGGGAAATAGGTTGAATTAATCAGAGCCACATAGTCATTGCTGACTAATATGTCCTGATTAGACACGTTATTGCCGTTGAGCACGACCGACTCGGCCTCCTGGTTATAGGCTGCCCCCAGAGGCTCTAACACCACATGGTCATCCAGC
This sequence comes from Muribaculaceae bacterium, assembly GCA_017940245.1. GTDB lineage: Bacteria > Bacteroidota > Bacteroidia > Bacteroidales > Muribaculaceae > Sodaliphilus. Next base: position 45,540 of record JAGAYZ010000004.1, read on the forward strand.
AGCACAAAGAGGTCCACGTTGTTCACGTTAGGTTTGCCATTATAAGTGGCTTTTAGCGTCACTTTACTGTTGTCGCAAAATGCCACACGCCAGATGTCGAGCAAGTCGCCGCCACCACCAGCGATAGTGGCTTTTATTCCTTCTTGAAAACTAATCTGGTTAGAATCGTTACTACCTTCGATGCCTCCCTTGCTGTCGGCGGTGATATTTATGGTTCCATACCCCTTTAACGTGAGAGCAGTGCTGTTGGTGAGATAAATGCCTCCTTCGCTGCCGCCGGTGATGGTGGCCTTGCTACCCTCGGGCACAACAATAGTGGTGTGACGCTCAAAGCGCAACGGAGCCGACTCGGTGGCACTGAGCTTGCAAGTGCCCTGTAGCACCACCGTGAGCTGGGGACGGTACTCGTTGTAGATGGCACGGTTGTCCTTGCCGGTGCGAGCTATGGTCACATTGGTCAACGTGACTGTCTTGGTATCCGGGTCATACACTACCTTGCCCGTAATGTTGCTGCCGGTCACGTTCTGATAGTTGTCGCTGTTGACCTCCACGCCTCCAATCTTGAAGCCGTAGTAGGTTGCCGAGTGTGCTGTCATCGTCGTAACTATCGCGGCGACGAATAAAAGAAGGAGTTTTTTCATGAGTGTTATTGCTGGGGGAGATTAATTTTTTACTAAGGAGGGGGGCATAATTGGACTAGCCCCCTCCTTTTGATTTTACTTAATGACCAAGTTGGGCTTTAGAGGGCATCTTGTTTTTCTTTTAGTTTGACACTCTCGACAACTGCTTTAACGATGGGGTCTTCGGGCTGGATGAAGTTAATGGTCACATCCAGGCATTGTTTCTCGCCCCAGTCGGCTACAGCATGATAGAACTGATTGGGCTCGCTGCGAAGGGTGAAGTAAGTTTTGTCGCCCATTTTCACGTCGGCACCCTTCTCTATGCCGCCAGTTTCAAATATGTCTTTGACTGTCTCGGCAGCAGTCTTGTAGGGGATAAGCGAGACATCGATTTTTTGAGTCATGTGATCCTCGCGTTCCTTGGTCATGATGATTTCTTGGAAGTGACCCACAGTGGCCTTCCAGCCCTCGGGCACGTCAAGGCTCAGATCCTCGCTCTCGATAGAGCATGGACCCATTTTCTCGACGACAGCCTCTTCGGCCTCTTCGGCCTCTTCGGCGGTTTCCTCAACGGTGGCCGAGTCGGTTGTGGTCGTGTCGCTGTTGGCGTTTCCGGTACATGCAGTCAGCATAGCAGCTGCAGCAAACATTAAAAAAATCTTTTTCATTGCGTAAAAAATTTGTTGATATTTATTTGGTTGATTATTATAGAGTTCTCTATCTCTTATATAGAATTTGGATGACTCAGAGAACTTCCGAGTCGACAATATCTATTCGGAATATGACTTTTTGATAAACACGGCATTGATGGGGAAACAGTCGTGCTTCGGGCCAGACACCTGCAGGGTCTCGACCACAACAAAGTCGCGGAAGAAAGTAGCACGCAAGGTGTCGTTGCAACTGTTCACGCGCTCGTATTCCATCACGTTGCCCACCAGTCGGCCGGGGCGGTCGGCGTCGTTGGCGGCCGATGCCACTCCATCGCCAGCCGGGCGGTCGAGCGTGTCGAAAATCACCGATCCGTCGCTTTCAACCATCATCTCGAAGAATCCGCCTCGCTCCTCGGGCAGGATATATTCGTAGATTTCCGAAAGGTCTTCTTTCGTGGCTGGCTGTAAGGGTCCTTCGCCGGGAGTTTCTTCATTCACCTGGCAGGAAATATCTTTGAACTGCATAGTTCCTGTGCCGGCATAAGGATCAATGTAGGTCAACTCGCCATCCTCGAACGAGAGTGTGCCGTCGGCAGCCTCACGCAGGTGAAAAAGATACGTGCCAAGCGCTTTGCCATCGGTTTCATACATGGTGATGTTTATGCCATAATAGTTGCCGATGTCACCGGGATACGTCTCCCAGTGGCCTACCACAAGCCTGGGTTCGGGCAGGAGGGCATAGCCGGCAGTGATGCCATCATCTTCCCATAGTGTGATGTCTAAGTAGTCGCCGTTGGTCTCACCCGACAGATTTATCACGCGTGCCTGCAGCGTGACACACACCGACAGCATGAGCAGTAATGCTGAAATGATTTTTGCCATATTCATAGTGTTTTTATTGATTATCGGTTACTGACAAAAGATGCTCGGGATTCCCGTCCAATCTTTTTTTTAGCTTATCTTCCACAATAGCCTCGATGCGCCGCTCCAACTCCTGTTGCATAGCGGCATCATTGAGCAGCCACTCCAGGTACTCATGGGTGTAGCGCAGGGCGGCTTGGTGTCGTCTCTTGGTGGTTTGGTTGCGGAATCTGAAAAACATAGCGTAAAGCTGTTAAAGATGATGTGGCAAAATTACTACAAGAAAAGTAAAAAAGGGCATGCACAATCGTGCAAACCCTATGCAAAATGGTGCTTTTTCAGCACTTTATGAAGATAAAGCTAATTTTTGGTGCCACGATGCTGGCTTGGTGTGGCGCCAAATGTGCGCTTGAAGACCCTAGTGAAACTCGACGCATCGTCAAAGCCACATTGCATAGCCACCTCGGTGATGGGAAGTGAAGCATCTTGCTGCAGCAGTAGGCGGGCGTGCTCCAAGCGGATGCGGGTGATGTACTGCTGGGTGGTGGTGCCGGTGATGTTTTTCACACGTCGGTTAAGGTGGCCGCGGGTGATGCACATCTTGTCGGCCAGTGATTCCACGGTGACCCCATTCTGCATATTATCTTTGACAAAACTCACAATCTGTGACAAGAAGTCGCGGTCGTTCTGCGAGAACTCGTCTTGTGACTCAGGTGCGGCAATGGTGTCGTGCGGCGTCTTCGTCAGTTCGTCGATGATGGCCTGCAGGGCCTCTTCGCGCATGCGAGCGCGCCGACGCATCCACCACCAGACGCAGGCAGCGATGAGTATAGCCATTAGCACCGCACCTATTATAATATAGGTGGTGCGTGAACGCTGAGCGGCATTTTCTTGTTTCAGCCAGTCGTTTTCCAGTTCTGCGTTAAATCTTGCCAAGCTCTGTGCACTGGCATGGCTGTAGAGCGAGTCTTTCAAGAAATCAAATCGGTCCAGTTCCAGTTTGGCACTGTCGGGATTGCTGTGCCACAAACTCTCGTAAAGCCCCCGGCGGGCATGGAGCTCATTGCCCAGGTCGCCCGTTTTCACGAAGATGCCGGCCGCCTCGCGGAAGTAGTTGACCGCTTCCTGTTCGCGCTTTTGCGAGAACAGAGCCATGCCCATCTTGTTGCAGGCGATGCCCAGCGAGTGGATGTCGCCCAAGCGTCGCAGAGCCGGAATCACCGGTTTGAGAACCTGCTCGGCTTCTTGATAACGCTGCAGGCCGTTGAGTACCGAAGCCTTTTGCGTGAGCCTCACCATGAGTTTGTCTTCTCGGCCCAGTTGCTGCTCCAGGCGGCAGGCCGTGTTGATGTGGTAGAGAGCCTTGTCGTCGTTGAGCATGGCGTGATAGACCTCGGAAGCAGTGCCGTGCAGCACAGCCTGCCGTGCCAGATTGTTGGCTTTGCCTGCCATGTCAATGGCCTTGAGGATATATTTTTCGGCCTCTTGTGGTTGATTGGCTCCCAAGTAGATGCCAGCTATGGTGTTCAGCGACGACGACATGAGGTCGGGGTCGCCTTGCTTTTCGTCAAGTTTATAACATTCCAGGGCATAATGTGCCGCTTTTTCATAGTTGCCCATACGGAAGCATGCGAGCGATAGCAGGTTCAAGCAGTTGGCCTTCATTTCATCGTCGTGGCATAGCGGCAGTGCTTTCTCGCCGTAAGAAATGGCCTGTTTGTATTGTGCCTGGTCGTAGAAGAATTCGCCTGTCCAGTACCACACTTGCTGCTGCAGCGAGTCGGCTGGCACGCTGGCGTTGAATTTGATGAGTTCGTCGGTGAGTTGGGCCTGATGGTAAATGCTCATTAAACGGTTAGCTTGCTCCATCTTTTGGCTGCCGTGGTCGAAATCTTTCAGTGCTTGCAGGACAGCATCTTGCTGTGGAAATGCTAATAGAGCAGAGAGAAGCACGATGAGTGCGCTCACGAAGTAACGTTTCATATATTTGAGTTCTGGTTTTGATAGCATCAAGGTGCGAGTTGTCATCGTGATAGCTCGCACCTTGAATTTTTCTGATTAGAATTGGCGTGCGGCAGCCATGACTACCTCGGTGAGGGTGGGGTGGCCGTGGATGCTTGCGGCCAGCTGGTCGATGGTGGCATTGGCATTCATGGCCATGACCACCTCCTGGATGAGGTCGGCAGCGTGTGCACCACAGATGTGGCATCCCACGATGAGGCGCGACTGGGCATCGACAATCATCTTGACCAGACCGTCGGTCTCACCCATCGACACGGCCTTGCCATTGCTGCGGAAGAAGGATTTCTTCACCACCACGTCCATGCCGCGCTCGGCACACTGATCTTCGGTGAGGCCTACCATCGACAGCTCGGGCACGGTGAACACTGCGCTGGGCACGATGTCCAGACGCACGTGGCAGGGTTGTCCCATGATGTGGGCCAGAGCCACTTCGCCCTGTGCGCTGGCAGCATGGGCCAGCATGCACAAGCCGTTCACATCACCGATGGCATAAACGCCGTCGGCACTGGTGCGCATGTTTTCGTCCACCTCAATGCCACGGCGACCCACCGTCACCCCGATGGCATCTAGTCCCTGCGGCAGAACCGGCTGGCGGCCTACCGACATGAGCACGCGTTCGGCGGTGGCACTCTGCTCCTTGCCCTTGGCATCGTAGGTCACGGTGAGCATGCCCTCGTCGCTGCGGGAAACAGCCTTGACGGCAGCCTGAGTGATGATTTTGATGCCGCGCTTGGAAAGCACGGTTTTGAGTCGCTTTGCAATGTCTTTGTCGAATAGTGGCAGGATTTCTTTGCAATATTCAATCACGGTGACTTCTACACCGAAACTTTGGAAGATGGCGGCAAACTCCATGCCAATGACTCCACCGCCTACGATGCACATGCTCTTGGGCAGGGTGTCCATAGCCAGCACGTCGTCGCTGGTCATGCACAGGTCGGCTCCCTCAATGGGCAGGCCGCGCGGAGCACTACCGGTGGCAATGACAATGTTGCGGGCTTCAAAGGTGTCGCCGTTCACTTCTATGGTGTGTGCGTCCTTGAAGCGTGCTTCGCCGTTAATGACGGTGATGCCGGGTTGGCCCATGAGCATGGCCACACCTTCGCGCAACTGGGTGACTACCTCGTTTTTGCGGGCAAAAGCCGTTGCATAGTCGATGGTTACATCTCCCGTGGTTACACCCCATTGGGTGGATTCCTTGATCAGGTTCACCACCTCGGCATTGCGGCACAATGCTTTGGTGGGAATGCAACCGCGGTTCAGGCACGTGCCACCCAAAAGGTTGCGTTCCACGATACCCACGGTGAGGCCTTTTGCTGCGGCCTCGGCAGCCATTTCATATCCACCGGGGCCTGCACCTATTATAATTAGGTCAAACATAGTGTGTCTAATTTAGTAATGTTATATAAACATCGGAGTTCTCTGAAGATTCTGAGAACTCCGACTTTTACATGGACAAATTCTTACTCTTGAGTCGCCAGTTCACGATAGGTGATGATGGGCTTGAGGGCAGCCTGTGTGTCGTCGAGGCGGCGCACCGGTGTGCAGTGCGGTGCCGTCTTGACCATGTCGGGCTGCTCTTTGGCCTCCTGCGCAATCTTGCGCATCACCTCGATGAATGCATCAAGTGTTTCCTTGCTCTCGTTCTCGGTAGGCTCAATCATGAGGGCCTCGTGGAAGAGAAGCGGGAAATAGATGGTGGGAGCGTGGAAACCATAGTCGAGCAGGCGCTTGGCCACATCGAGGGTGGTCACGCCGGTGCTCTTGTCCTTGAGGCCGTCGAACACAAACTCGTGCTTGCACACGCCGGTGAGGGGCAGCTCATAGCAGTCTTTGAGCGACTCTTTCACGTAGTTGGCGTTGAGCGTGGCCAGCGGGCCTACGTTCTTCACGTGTTCGTGACCTAAGGTGAGGATGTAGGTGTAAGCGCGCATCACCACAGCGAAGTTGCCCAGGAAACCGCTGATGAATCCCAGCGACTGGTCGCCGTTTTCCACCGTGTAGTGGTGTCCTTCTTCTTCCTCGTGACGCACCACGCGGGGGCTAGGCAGGAACTGCTCCAGGCCTTCACGCACGCCCACGGGGCCACTGCCGGGTCCGCCGCCTCCGTGAGGAGTGGAGAACGTCTTGTGCAGGTTGATGTGCATGATGTCGAATCCCAGGTCGCCCGGACGGCACACGCCCAGCATGGGGTTCAGGTTGGCACCATCGTAGTACATCAAGCCACCGCAATCGTGTACCAGTTTGGCGATTTCGGCAATGTTATGCTCGAAGATACCCAGTGTGTTGGGGTTGGTCATCATCATACCGGCAATGGTGTCGTCGAGCAGCGGGCGCAAGTCATCGACATCCACGGTGCCATCGGGACGGCTCTTGACCACCACCACATTCAGACCGCACACTGCGGCACTGGCGGGATTGGTTCCGTGTGCGCTGTCGGGCACAATCACCTTGGTGCGCTTGTTGTCGCCACGGCTGGCGTGGTAGCTGCGCATCACCATCAAGCCGGTGAGCTCGCCATGAGCACCGGCATAGGGGTTCAAGGTAAACTCTTTCAGACCCGAAAGCTCGGCCAGACTTTCCTGCAGGTTGTAGTATACCTCCAGAGCACCCTGCACGGTGTCCACGTCCTGCAACGGATGCAGGCAGGTGAAATCGCGGTGGGCGGCCATGTCCTCGTTGATCTTGGGGTTGTACTTCATGGTACAAGAGCCCAGAGGATAGAAACCGGTATCCACGCCGAAGTTGTTGTTGCTCATGTTGGTGTAGTGACGCACCACGGTGAGCTCATCCACCTCGGGCAGAGCAGGAGCCTCACTGCGCATCAGCTGTGCAGGCAGGGTGTCCAGTTTGTAGTTATCTAACTCGTTCTTGGGAAGAGAATAGCCGCGGCGGCCTTCCTTCGACAACTCGAAAATGAGTTTTCCGTAATAAGTGTTGTTCATCAGTTCTCCTCCTCGATTAATTGTTTAACTTGATCGACCAGAGCGTCAATTTCGGCCTTGCTGCGTGCCTCGGTCACACACATCAGCAGGGTGTCGTCGGCAATCTTGAGACCGGCCTGGATGCCGGCGCACAGGCATTGCGACTGCACATCGTCAACGTCGAGCGTGGTCTTGATTGCAAACTCGTTGAGGAAAGGCTTGTCTGGGTAAGCCATCTCAAACTTGCCGGTAGCGCACAACTGCTCGGCCAGATAGTGGGCACCGCTGTAGCCCATCTCATTCACTTCGCGCAAGCCCTGCTTGCCCATGAGCGACATGTAGATGGTCACATACAGAGCCATCAGGCTCTCGTTGGAGCAGATGTTGCTGGTGGCTTTCTCGCGGCGGATGTGCTGCTCGCGAGCTTGCAGGGTGAGCACAAAGGTGCGTTTGCCGTCGGCATCGGTGGTGGCACCCACGATGCGGCCCGGCATCTTGCGGATGAGTTTCTTGCTGGTGCAAAGGAAACCTACGTAGGGACCGCCGAAGTTCATGGGAATACCCAGACTTTGGCCATCGCCCACAGCCACGTCGGCACCCCACTCGGCGGGTGTCTTGATTACACCCAGCGCGCTGGCCACGCAGTTCATAATCAGCAGTGCCTTGTGTTCGTGGCACAAGTCGGCCCATCCGGTGTAATCTTCCAGAATGCCATAGAAATTAGGCGTGGCTACGATAACGCCTGCCACATCGTCTTGGGCAATCTTTGCTTCAAAATCGGCACGACTGGTAACGCCATTCTCAGCAGCGATGCGCACCACTTCCACGCCGTGGAACTTGGCATAGGTTTCCACCACGCGAATCACGATGGGGTTCACCGTGTCGCTGATGAGCACCTTGTTGCGCTTCTTGGCATTGGCCACGGCCATCATCATGGCTTCGGCCGTAGCGGTGCAACCGTCGTACATGGAAGCGTTGCTCACTTCCATGCCGGTGAGCTCGGCCATCATGCTCTGATATTCAAAGATATACTGCAGTGTGCCTTGTGAAATCTCGGCTTGATAGGGTGTGTAGCTAGTGAGGAACTCACTGCGGCGCACCATGTCGTTGACCACCGCGGGTGAATAGTGGTCATAGCAGCCTGCACCCACAAAGCATGTGAGGGGCACGTTATAGCTGCCCAGGTCATCGAAGAAGCGGCGCACTTCCACCTCGCTCATGGCGTCGGGCAGTGCATATTCACGCTTGAAAACCAGCTCTTCGGGGATGTCCTTGTACAGGTCTTCCAGCTTCTGCTCGCCACAAGTGTTGAGCATGGAGCGGATGTCATCCTCGGTGTGCGGGAAAAATTTGAAATTCATTACTCTAAATTAAATGGTGATAAGTTTTGAAACAAGTGAGGATGTGTCTTCACCGTTTTACGGGCAACACAACCTCACTTTCATGATTCTTTGTGATTACTCGCCAATCATAGCTTTGTAGGCGGCAGCATCCATCAAGCCTTCCAGCTCGCTCTTGTCGCTGAGTTGCACCTTGATGATCCAGTTCTCGAAAGCATCCTTGTTGATCAGGCCGGGCTCATCCTCGAGGGCCTCGTTGACCTCGACAACAGTGCCGCTCACGGGCGAAACCAGGTCGCTGGCAGCTTTCACGCTCTCCACAGCACCAAACTCTTCGCCGGCGGTCACTTCGTCGTCAACCTCGGGCATGTCGACGTAAACCACGTTGCCCAGCTCGTGCTGTGCATAGTCGGTGATGCCGATATAACCAAACTCGCCTTCAACTTTCACGTACTCATGCGACTCGCTATAGCAGAGTCCTTCGATAATTTTACTCATTAGTTTTTAATATTAAGTTGTTAATGTGATTGATTCTTATTTCTTGTAGTTGGGAGTGTAGAAGCGTTTTTTGACCACGGTTGCGGGGAACACTTTCTTGCGGATGCGCACGCTCAGTTCATTGCCCAGAGCGCCCACCGCGCGGTCGACCAATGCAAATGCCAGGCTCTTGTCTACCGAGATGCCGCGATAGCCGGTGGTGATGTAACCCACCACATTCTCGCCGTCGAGCACTTCGTAGCCGTGACGGGGAATGGCTTTGTCTTTCAGTTCCAGACCCACCAATTTCTTGGCGCTGCCTTCGGCCTTCTGCTGTGCGCAGGCATCGCGACCGATGAAGCCGCCTTCCTTGTCGAGCTTGCAGAACATGCCCAGTGTGGCCATGATGGGAGAAATCTCGGCGGTGAGTTCGTCGCCGTACAGGGGCAGGCCGGCCTCAAAGCGCAGCGTGTCGCGGCAACCCAGGCCGCAAGGCTGTACGCCGGCAGCCATGAGCATGTCCCACATCTTGACAATGATGGCAGGCGTAGCGTAGACCTCAAAACCGTCTTCGCCGGTGTAGCCGGTGCGGCTCACGATGATTTCCTCGCCGTCGTAGTTCACTAGTTTGAAGGTGTAGAACGTGAGGTCGCTGCAGTCGATGCCAAACACGTCCTTCATCGTCTTTTCGCCGGCAGGACCCTGGATGGCCAGCTGAGCGTAGTGGTCGCTCTGATTGTCAACGTTGACGTTGAACTGCTGAGCCTGCTCTTTGATCCATGCTACATCCTTGTCGATGTTGGCGGCGTTGATGACAAGGAATAAATCGTTCTCGCCCATCTTATAGACCAACAAGTCGTCGACGGTGCCTCCGTCTGGGTAAAGCATCATTCCGTAGAACACCTTGCCCACGGGTGCACCAGCGATGTCGTTGGTGAAAATGTAATTGACAAATTTTTCGGCCTCGGCACCGGTGATGTGCACCTCGCCCATGTGCGACACATCGAACACGCCCACGTTATGGCGCACAGCGTTGTGCTCGGTGGTAATGTCACAGTACTGAATGGGCATATCGAAGCCCGCAAAAGGAGTCATCAGTGCTCCTTGAGCCACATGCTTGTCGTGCAGACAAGTTACTTTAATCTCTTCTGCCATTAGAAGTTAATTGGTTAAAAGGTTAATAAAATCATAAATGTTCAAGTTCATGATGATGCTGGGCAAATCCACGTCGTGCAGTACCTGGAGGAGAGCCTCCCGGGTAAAGTTGCAACCGGTGAGAGGGGCTATGAGTCCCTTGTCGATGTCGCCGAGCAAGAAGAAGTCGCCTGCAATGTTGATGTGCTGAATCACGTTTCGGTTCAGCTCGATGCTCACGCGCAATTCGCCCACGCCCTCGATGCGTCCCTGTACCATCATGTTGCATCGGGGATTGTTGCCCAAGATGAACTCCTGGGTGAGGTAGCCCTGCATGATGTCTTCGATGCGTTGCACGTCGGCATCGGTGAGCTGGATGTCGCCATCGCACAGCGTGGCGCGCATGTGCGACTTGAAGTCGTCGAGACTGATGTCGCTGTGCCGCTTGATGGTGGTGATGCGGCTGTGCACGCTAGACACGCCCTTCGACTCAAGTTTGGATTTCGATGGTGTGATGGCGTGTACGATGTGAGTCATGTCGCTGTCATAGAGCATGGTGCCATGCACGATGCTACGACCGGGCAAGTGGTAGAATGCGTTACCGCTCACCTTGGCATCGCCGATGAGGATGTCGTTGCGACCGCTGGCATGGGCATCAAGTCCCAGGGCGCGAAGCGCTTTGACCACGGCTTGAGTGTAGCGGGAGTAGGTGAGTTGTACATTATCGCTGCGGGTGATGTAGCTGAACATGATATTGCTCATGTCAGCAAACACACAGCCGCCGCCACTCTTGCGACGGTAGTACCTGATGTTGTGCTCGCGGCAATAGGGGAGGTTCACTTCGCTATCGATGAGCTGGTTGCGCCCGAAGATGACGGTAGGCTCCACCTGCCACATGAAGAAGATGTCATCGTCTTGCATAATGGCAGCGGCATGCTCCTCCATGGCCAAATAGAAAGGCAGGATGCGGGGCACGTCGCAGGCGACCGAAGCAGGCAAACACAGGTACTTCATTGTAGGTAAAAAACTCCGTAAAAAGTGCTTGTTCAAATGAACGTCCAAAGTTACAACAAATTTCTGAACCCACAATGCAAAACAGTCCGAAAAAGAATGCCTCGCGGGGAAGTGCGAGGCAAAATGGAGTGTTTAGGGGTGCATCAAGTTGATAACGGCTTGTGTGAATTGTTGCGCTGGCATGTCCCACGCTAGCCAGTGGATGGGCGTACCGCGGCGTTCCATGCCTCGGAACCATGTCATCTGTCGCTTGGCAAATTGGTGGATGGCTATCTCCAGTTGGTCGTGCATCTCTTGGTAGGAGAGTTGGCCTATTACGTGGCGTGTGATGAATTTATATTCAAGTCCGTAATAGATCAAGTCATCGGGAGCAACCCCCTCATCGATGAGACGACGCACCTCGTCGACCATGCCCGATGCCAGACGTGCGTCAAGGCGCTGGCTGATGCGCCGACGCCGGCTTTCGCGGTCGATCATCACACCCACGACCACAGCATCGGTCAAGGGGTGTGGCTCGGTAAGTGCTTTGAGGTGAGGGTTCTCGTGGTAATAAGATGCAATTTCTATGGCGCGAATGGCACGCGCCGGTGTGTCGATGTCGCTGTTGTTGCGCAGTGTTTTCATCGTTGACAGCATAGCTGCCAGTTCTTCTAGCGGTTTGTCGCGAAGTCGGTCGCGCAGGGGTTGATTTTCTGGAACGGGTGGCAACTGAATGCCCTTGATGACACTTTCTACATAGAGGCCGGTTCCGCCACACATGATGGGCTGGCGCCCGCGTTGGCAGATGTCGTCGTAAACCACCTGGAAATCGCGTAAATATTCAAATAAATTGTATTTATATCCCGCCGGACAGATGTCAATCAAGTGGTAGGGTACATCGCCATATTCGTCAAGATCTTTGCCTGTGCCCAGGTCCATGCCTCGATAGAGCTGTCGGGAGTCGGCACTGATGATTTCGCCATCGAGGGCGTGTGCCAGCTCCACGGCACGGGCAGTCTTGCCCGAGGCCGTGGGACCGGTAATGACTAAGAGTGGAAAGTGGCGACTCATTTGAGTTTGCGGTTGAAGAAGTCCAGAACACGCTGATAGAGCGGTTCCCGCACCCCGCAACCGTTGATAGAGTGGTTCATGTTGGGGTAAACCATCATCTCGAATTGCGATTTCTGGCCATGCAGTTTGGCAATGTACTGCATGGCATTGATAATGTGTACGTTGTCGTCGGCGCTGCCGAACATGATGAGCAGGTCGCCCTTGAGATTGTCCATGCGGTTGAGTGGCGCGCTTTTCTCATATCCCTCGGCATTCTCTTGAGGCGTGCGCATGAAGCGCTCGGCATAGATGGTGTCGTAGAATCGCCAACTGGTGACCGGTGCGATAGAAACGCCGGCGGCAAATGGGTGATCCGGTTCGGATAGGGCCATGAGCGTCATGTAGCCGCCATAGCTCCATCCCCAGATGCCTATGTGGTCGGCATCCACCCAGGGCTGGCTGGCCATATATCGGGCTGCGGCCACCTGGTCGATGGTCTCGTAGTGCCCAAGATTCTGATATGTGACACTTTCAAACTCCTTGCCGCGTCCGCCGGTGCCGCGACCGTCGAAGCAACCAATCACGAAACCCTGCATGGCGAAGTAGGTTTCCCAATCAACCTTCCAGTTGTTGAGCACTTGCTGCGAGCCTGGGCCGCTGTATTGCGACATGATGACGGGATATTTCTTGGTCGGGTCAAAGTCAGCCGGCTTGATAATGTAGCCGTTGATGGTGTAGCCATCATTTTCAAAGGTGACAAATTCACGTTGTGGCACATCGGAAGCCGTGTATCGGGCGGCATATTCTTCGTTGAGTTCCAGGGAGCGCATGGTTTTCTGGTCGGCGGTGCGCACGATGCGGTATTGCGTGGGTGTGGAGGCATTGCTGAACACATGGATATAGTAGCTGAAATCGCTGCTGAACCGAGCCGAATTGGTGCCTTCTTTCACAGCCACGTCGGTGATGGTGCCTTTTGCGTCGGCACACTTGACTACGCGGTTGAGCGGTCCTTGAGTACACTGGTAGAAGTACTTGTCGCGCTTGCTGTCGTAGCCGTAATAGGCTGTTACGGGCTGTGTGCCCGAAGTGAGCTGCAGAAGTTGGGCGCCGGTGTCTATATCGTACTTATACAGTTGGGCATATCCACTGCGCTCACTGGGGATGACCATGAAACGGTCGGTGTAGGTAACCGAGCGGGCAAGTTCACTGTCGATCCATGTTGACGAGGTGTCGTGATAAATAGACTTGAGTGAGCCGTCGGCCGGATTCATGCGATAGATGCGCAAGTCGTTCTGTGTGCGGTTCAGAGTCATTATCATCAACGCGTCGTTGCGGGCGAAGGCCAGATGGGGAATGTAGTCATATTGCTCGTTGAGCGTTTTGGCTGTTCCGGTGGCCACATCACAGGTCACAACGTTCACGATCGAGTTTTTCTCACCAGCTACGGGGTATTTGTAATCGTAACTGCCGGGGTAGAGCGCATAGTCGGCATTGGCCTTGCAATCGCCTTCATACATGGTCATTGAGTACATGGGTACTTCACTCTCGTCAAATTTGATAAAAGCGAGTGTGTGACTATCGGGCGACCAAGTGAACGAATTGAGTATGCCGAATTCTTCCTGATAAACCCAGTCGGGAACGGCATAAATGATGCTGTTTTTCTTGCCGTCGTGGGTGATTTGGTTGGTGCTGCCGCTAGCCAAGTCCATCACGTAGACATTATTCTCTTTTACGTAAGCCACCTTGTTGCCGTCGGGCGATAGAGTGGCAATTTCCTCACCGCCGTCGTTGGTGAGTTTGGTGAGCGACCCGCTCTTGCGATCCAGCACATAGTAGTGTGCTTTGAACGAATAGCGGTAGATGGGTTCACTGGCGGTCCACAGCAGGATTCGGTTCTCGTCGCGGCTCATTTCATAACCGTCCCAGTGGTCTACGTTGCACGAAGTGAGTTGACCGGAGCGCAGCACGGCCTTGCTGGCCGAGGCCGATTTGTAGCTGACCAGATCTATGTTAAGTCCATCGTCGCTGATTTGGTAATAATGAGTGCCGCTGGCTGCGGGCTGCACTGCGCCGATGCCTGCGGGTCGAGCTTGGGAGAGTACAAAATCGCCCAGTTCCCATGCGGCTGCGTTTACCGCCATGCAGGCGGCCAGTATCATCAATGCTTGTTTCATATTAGTTAATGAGTTAATTAGTTAGTGTTGTCGTGTTTGAGTTCTCGAAGGGTATAGGTCAGAATGGGCAGTGTGAGCAGGAAGGTGCACACGTCGGCTGCAGCCTGGCAGGCTTCCACACCGGTGAGCCCGAAAAAGTGTGGCAAAATCAAGATGAGAGGGATGAAGAAGATGCCTCGGCGGCTAGCTGCCAGAACGTTGGCACGCACGGTCATGCCTGCCGTCTGCAGCATCATGTTGCTGTACATGCTCAGTCCGCATAGCGGCAGCGAAGCCAGTTGCCAGCGCAAGGCATCGATGCCAATGCCGATGACCGCCGGGTCGTCGCGGAACGTGGAGATGATTTCTTCGCTGAAAATGTAGCCCGCAATGGCGCAAATCACCAGAAAGACAGTGCCCACTTTCACACAGAACCAGAAGCCTTCTTTCACGCGACCATACAGCCTGGCGCCATAGCAAAATCCGCACAAGGGCTGGTAGCCTTGTCCTAGACCAATCACAGTGCTCATGATGAACATGGCTATGCGGTTCACGATGCTCATGGCCGCGATGGCCGCATCGCCATAGACGGCTGCTGCCACGTTGAGCATAATGGTGGCGATGCTGCCCAGCGACTGACGCATGAGTGAGGGGGTGCCTCCGGCGGCGATTTCCTTGATGTAGAGCCAACTGGGATTGAAGTGCTTGATGTGGAGTTTGATGTTGTTGCCGTACCGGGTGAGAAAAAGCAAGAGCACAAAACTGCTCACCTGTCCGATGACGGTGGCCCAAGCTGCCCCTTTCACGCCCATGCCACACACGAAGATGAGCAGCGGGTCGAGGCCGATGTTCATGATGGCTCCCACCACCACGCCCAGCATGGCCAGGTGGGCATTGCCCTGGAATCGCATTTGTCCGTTAAGTGCCAGTTGTGCTGTCATGAAGGGAGCTCCGAGCAGCACGATGGCCATGTAGTCGAGTGTGGGACGAAGTATAGTGGGAGTGGCTCCCAGGGCTATGGCGATGGGCCGTAAAAACGCAAGCCCCACCAGCGTGGTGAGAATCCCGAATCCAAAGGCATAAACAAATCCTGTGGTGGCCATCTGCTCGGCACGTTGCTGGCGTTTAGCTCCCAGTTCTCGAGAAATGAAATTGCCCGACCCATGGCCAAAGAAGAATGCTATGCTCTGGATGATGAACATCACCGAAAACACGATGCCCACGGCTGCTGTCGACGGCGTGTCGAGATGGCCGACGAAAAAAGTGTCGGCCATGTTGTAGATGGTAGTGACCAGCATGCTGATGATGGTTGGCACCGATAGGGTACCAATCACACGGGGCACGGGGACCGTGGTCAGAAAACTGTAATTGTCACGTTTCAAGGTTCACACCTGTAATTAAATTGTTGTTTAGACAGCGATTCAGTCATCGAGAAAACGCCGTGTGATGCCTCCATAGTGGTCGATGCGGCGGTCGCGCAAGAACGGCCACCAGCGGCGTACGTTCTCGCTGCGGTGCATGTTCACGTCTATCACATGCTCGATTTCGCTGTCGGTGGGAGCGGTGAAAAGTAATTCACCTTGTGGACCGGCCACAAAACTGCTGCCCCAGAACTGGATGCCCCTTGTCTGGCCCGAGGGGTCGGGCTCATGACCCACACGGTTGACGGTGACCACGGGCAAGCCGTTGGCCACGGCGTGGCCGCGCTGCACGGTCATCCATGCCTCTCGCTGTCGCAGTTGCTCGGCATCGGTGTCACTGCTCTCAAAACCGATGGCGGTGGGGTAGATGAGCAGGTCGGCACCGCGCAGGGCCATCAGTCGGGCTGCCTCGGGATACCATTGGTCCCAGCACACGAGCACGCCCAGCCGTCCCAGAGAGGTGTCGATGGGCTCAAAACCCAAGTCGCCGGGAGTAAAGTAGAATTTTTCGTAATAGGCAGGATCGTCGGGGATGTGCATCTTGCGGTAGCGGCCGGCCATGGAACCATCGGTGTCGAATACCACAGCGGTGTTGTGGTACAGCCCTGTGGCTCGTTTCTCAAAAAGTGATGTGACCAGCACGATGCCGCACTGGCGGGCCACCGTGCTGTAGAGCTCGGTCACTTCGCCGGGTATGGGCACGGCCAGGTCGAAGTTGTCCACGTTTTCGGTCTGACAAAAGTAGAGAGCGTCGTGCAACTCCTGGAGCACCACCAGTTGGGCTCCTTGAGTGGCCAGTTTTTTGATTTTGTCGATGAGCCGCCGGCGGTTGTCGTCGCGGTTGTCGGTGTTGTGTTGTTGTATGATACCTATTTTCATATATGCTTATCAAATTATTATGCCGTCAGTAAGTGTCTTTCTCGAGTGCTTGTAAAGCAGGCAACTGCATGGTGGCGCAATGCAGCGAGCCGTGCTGCTCAATGAGTGCCCTGCAGTCGATGCCGAGCACACGCCGGCCGGGGAACAAGTCTTGAAGAATAACTGACGCTTCATAGTCTTGTGGGCAACCATATATGGGCACTAGCACACTGGCATTTGTGATCAAGAAATTGGCATAGGTGGCCGGAATGCGATTGCCCTCGTCATCAACAATAGGCTCGGGAGCGGGAAGTGGCACCACACGATAAGGGTGGCCATAGGCATCGGTAAAAGTGCGCAACTGCTCGGCCATGCGCTGCAGTGCTTCACATTCGGCATCGCCGGGTCGGGCTGTGGCATGCACAATCACATTGCCCGGAGCAAAGCGTGCCATGGTGTCGATGTGGCAGTCGGTGTCGTCGCCGGGAATAAAACCATGTTCCACCCAGAGCACTTTTTGTGCGCCCAGGCGCCGGTTGAGTTCCTGCTCGATGCGGTGGCGACTCCAGGTCGCATTGCGGTTGGGCGAGAGCAGGCACGCCGCGGTGGTCATGATGGTGCCGCGGCCGTCGGTTTCAATCGAGCCACCTTCCAGCACCATGTCGCGGTGATTGTCGAGCTGGCAGGGCAGTGCGGCCAGCTGCTGCAGTCGTTCGCTGACCAGGTTGTCGCGGTCGGCGGCAAATTTCATTCCCCAGGCGTTGAACGTGAAATCGAGCAGGCGAGGCTGGCCGTCTACATCTACAGCCAGAGGACCGTAATCGCGAGTCCAGGTGTCGTTGGTCGGCACCTGATAGATGCTGATGCGATTGGCATCCAGGTGCGCCAGTGCGGTCCGCACGGTTTCAGGTTCGGGTGTCACCACCACAAGGTGTTCATCTCGAGTGATGGCATGAGCCAACTCGCGGTAGCAATGCTGCACGCGATCTAGCATCATGGCCCAGTCGGTACCTGCGTGTGGCCATGCCACAAGAATGGCACTCTGCGGCTCCCACTCGGCCCGGAATCTGATATTTGTCATCTATTTAGTCTGTCGTTTTATGCGGTTTTTTGAAATGTCATGTTTAGTTGTCAAATTCACGGTAGTCGTCCCAAATGGAATCTTGCGATTCTACAATCTCGTTGATAAAGTCACGATAGCCATTGCGGACGTTGTAACCGCGTTCATCGCACCACTGTGCATAGTCGGCATTGAGTTGCTCATCATCTCGAAGCATGTCGTGAAACTCACTATCCAACTCGCTTGTATTGCTGTAGCGATCCAGCAGAGCTCTCAGGATTTCAGAGATGTCGTTCATGATGTTAATAGTTCTATTTTGGTTTTACAGTACAAAGTTACAAATTAATTATGAATTATGACTATGAATTAAGAATTATTTTACTCAATCATTAATCAATATTTTATCGCACGACATCGGTCTCCCCGAAAACACCAGCTTGTCTGCTAGCTGCGTTATTTGCTCCATTCCAGTCGCGTCGTTGATCTTGGTTTATGGCACTAACCCCCTATGCCAGAAAAACAAAACTGAGTAGCGGAATGTCGCCGAAGTTACTCACGCTCGGAAATGCTCAAATAAATTTGGCATTTCACTCGCTTATGCGTAACTTTGCAACGCAAAAAATGTTTTGTAGAATGAAAAAGTTGAAATATTTTGCTGCTGTGCTTGTTGCGCTATTGGTTACAGCATGCGGCAGCAAGAATGAGAGTTTGGAAAAAATGATTCCGGCCGATGCCACAGGAGTGGTGAGTATTGATGTGCCCAGCATACTGAAGAAGGCGCAGCTGCTCCAGGATGGTGACATCACTATTCCTGCCGAACTCCAGCAGGTGATGGACGAAAATGACGCGGCAGTGTTGTGCCAGTCCATTACCGACCTGCCGGTAATGGGTATCGATACCGGCAGTAAAGCTTTCGCCTTTTTTACGGTTAAGACTTTCGGCCGCGTGTTGCTGGTGCCGCTGAGCGACGAGGACGCCGCCCGCAAGACACTCTCACAGCGCCTGGGTACCGACTTTGAGACGGTAGAGGGCCTGAGCTGTGTCTATCAGCAGGACAATCTATATGCCATCAAGGATGGTGTGCTCATGGTGGGAACGGTTAACATGCCCATCGAGAAGGAAAAAGCGGCGCGCACTGCACTGGGCATGTTCCAGCGCAATGGCCGCAGCATTCTGGAGGTGGATCAAGTGAAAGACTGCCTTAATGCCGAGGGCGAGGTCAATGCCTATCTGCAACTCGATGGCATCAAAGCGTTGCTCAAGCGGAGCACCACTTACAAAGAGGTGGCGCGCCGCATGCCGTTGCTGGAAGTTTTCACCGAGAGCGACATTAAAGCCATGACTTGTGCCGTGAAGTTGAACGAAGCAAACGCCACAATCGACACTCACTTCATCGTGGATGAGGGGAGCGATTACTTGAAACTGATGAAATCCACCATCGCAAAGCCCGATGCTTCATTCCTCAAGGTAATACCTAATTCTATGAATTATGTGATGGCTATGAGCGTGAACGGAAAGCAGTTTACCCAGTTGGCACAGATACAGCCGTTGCTCAAGGCATTCGCAAAGATACCTTTTATCGGGAAACTGAATCTGGGGCAGATGCTGGCTACCATCGACGGCCCTGTGGCGGTGGCTCTGGCGCGTGACCCTTACTTGCAAGGCGACTGGAATGCTGTGATTGCGGCCCGCAGTTCACAGCCTGCCGAGGTGGTGAACACCATTGGGCGTTTTGCACAGTCGATGGGACAGGCTCCCGAACTCTATGATGGTGAATATGTCTATCAGTACGACAACAAGATGATAAAGGTGGGTGCCAGCGATGGAGTGGTGTATCTGAAAATGCTCAACTACGAGCAGACCGAGGGCTATGCCGGCGATGATGTTGCCATGAACGACCTCTTCTCGAAGGCTGCCGTGGCAGTGTCGGCCCACACTCAGGCCGGAAAAACCGATGCTTATTTCCGTTATGGACTTGCCGACATGATTGATGGCCATGGCACATTCACCGCCAGCGGCGATACTCCTGTGGCACTGGCATTGCTCAAGGTGCTGTGCAGCATTAAGCCTGCCGGAGCCTTCGACGACATGATCGATGAAGACACGTCGTCGGCCATCGGTGCTGCCATCGATGGCTTCCACGAACTGAATTAATGGCTAAATTCGGCTTGCGCCTGGGCCAATGTTTCGGGCTTGCCCACATCTAGCCAGCGGTAGGAAGCTGATGGCTCGTAACCACAGATGCGCTGTGTGCGGCACACGTCGATATAGAAAGGCGTGATTGAAAACACGGGGCCTGTGACCTGAGCGTGTCGCTCAAGCAGAGGGAAAATGCTGGGCGAAATCACATGCACACCACCGAAGGCACGCTCCAGCATCGTGCAGGCATCGTGTGTGAATCCATCCGGGCGAGTTTCGCCCGTTTTTTTGTTGATCCAGCCCTGTAGCCTCATTGAGCGGTCGAAGACGAAGTATCGTTGAGTGACACGGTCTTTCACCAGCAGTGTGGCAAGAGCCTCGTTGTGCTGGTGATTCTTGTAGATTGCAGTCAGGTCCAGATCGGTAAGGATATCGGCATTATGCACCAAAAACGGCTCATCTCCATCTAGCCAGCGTCGGGCCTTGAGGATGCCACCTCCAGTGTCAAGCAGCAAGTCGCGCTCGTCGCTGATGTGGATGTTCAGCCCGAAGTTGTGATTCTCTTGCAGGAAATCGATAATTTTTTCTCCAAAGTGGTGCACGTTGATGGTGATGTCGTCAAACCCTGCCTGTGCCACGTTCCTAATGACGCGCTCCAGCATGGTGACGCCGGCCACCTCCACGAGTGCCTTTGGGCGGTCGTTGGTCAACGGCCGCAAGCGGGTTCCCAGTCCTGCCGCAAAAATCAGTGCTTTCATTCTTCTACCGGATTAAACGTGCGGTCGTGACCCGATTGCTCGCGATGCGACAGTTCAACGCGCACGTTGAATTTCTTGTAGATGTGCTCGGCCATGTGCTGGGCGGCATAGACCGAACGATGCTGTCCTCCGGTGCATCCGAAACACACCATCAGGTCGGTGAAGTTGCGCTTCACGTAGCGCTCTACCGATTCGTCGACGAGCGCATAGACGTGCTCAAGCCACTTGTCGATGGTGCTCTCGTTCTGCAGGAACTTGATCACGTTGTCGTCAAGACCGGTAAAGGCTTTGTATTTGTCATATTTTCCCGGATTGTTCAGCGCTCGACAATCAAACACGAAACCACCTCCATTGCCCGACGAATCGTGAGGGATGCCCTTCTTGTAGGCGAAACTCATTACCCTGACGGTGAGTTTTTTCTCTTCGCTAGTGAAGTCTTTCAGATTCACTAGTTCGTTGATGATTTCGCTCAGGTAAGGATAACGGTCAAAAGAAGCCTTGGCCACCAGTCGGCGAAGGTTGGCAATGGCAGGCACAATGCTGTTCTTCATGAAGTCGGGTTTCTTTTCGAAGTAGCCACGGAATCCATAGGCACCGAGCACCTGCAGCGTGCGGAACAGTACAAACAGACGCAGGTGGTCGTGGAATTCGGCCTCGTCGAGGTGCGGTTGATATTGTTTCAATTGCTCGATATAGGCCTGAATGAGTTCTTTTTTGAGGTCTTCGGGATACTTGGCGCGCGACTGCCACACAAATGAGGCCACATCGTAGTAGTATGGCCCGCGGCGGCCGCCCTGGAAATCGATGAAAGCCAGTCGGCACTGAGCCGGATGGTCGGCATCGCCCACGAGCATCACGTTGCGCGACTGGAAGTCGCGGTACATGAACGTTTCGCTGGGCACGGCCAGCAAGTCTTGCGTGAGCCGGTCGAAGTCGTTCTCCAGTTTGTCTTCGTTGAAGATTACACCAGTAGCCTTCAAGAAGCAGTATTTGAAATAGTTCAAGTCCCACTTGATGGAACGCTCGTCGAAGCACTTGGCGGGATAGCAGTGGTCGTAATCAAATCCCTGGGTACCCTTGAACTGGATATCACACAAGTCGCGCATGGCACGGCGCAGCAGTTCCTTCTCGTCGCTGGTGAATGCGTGCGTGATGCTGCTGCGGCGTATTTTGTTCCACAAAATGTTCTCGGGTTTGCTGCCCAGGTCTTCCTGAATGTAAGCCATGTGGTCGTCGCTCACGCCGTAGAGTGTGGGAACCGATAGCCCTTGCTCTTTAAAGTGACGTGCCATGTAGATGAAGGCATCGTTTTCTTCGCGAGACTCACCGATCACCCCCACAATCGACTTCTCGCCCGAAAGACGATAATAGCTTCGATTGGAGCCGGCTTTGTCCATCAGTTTTATTTCTGTGGGTTCGCTGCCCACGTATTGCTTGTATAATTTTGTCAGTCTTTCCATTGAATATATTATCTGTAGTCTGTGTTGATTACATACCCCACACCACGATGGTGCGCCCCTGGTATTGACGCGTCTCGTGCCAGATGCGCTCGTCCCAGGTCTTGCTGCCCGAGCGGTCGAAGACGATGAAGTGCCCCTCGTCTACCGAGCCACACAGGTCCATGTAGGCTGCGGTCTGTTCCAGCCC
>JAGAYZ010000036.1 GCA_017940245.1 Muribaculaceae bacterium
CTGTCGGGCTGCGCACTCACCAGCGAGTCGATGGCCACGAGCCGCGCCTCGGTGCCGCCCGGCGAGCAGCGACAAGCCGCCCCAAACAGCACCAAACACAGTAATATGTAAACCAACTGCCTCATATCGCCCACAAAATTACTTATTATTTCTGAATGAGACATCACAAATAACCCATTTTTTCACGTGGAGGCCTCCCCGGCCCCACCTGAAGGAGGGGAAGCAGCCTCACGCTGTGAGCTACGGGCTATGGTGCGGCGAAGAGCTGGTCCACGTCGAGGGGACTGACCAACACCTTGCGGGGCTTGCCGCCCGATGCGGGTCCCACGATGCCGGCGGCCTCCATCTGATCCATGATGCGCCCGGCACGGTTGTAACCGATCTCGTAACGGCGCTGCAGCGACGAGGTGGAAGCCGTGTCGCCCTGCACAATCCAGCGCACGGCTTCCTCAAAGAGCGGGTCGCGTTCCTTGAGGCTACTGGCATCGGCACCGTTGCCGCTGGCGTCATCGGCAGTGCCCACATATTCGGGCAGTTCGTAGGGCCGGTCGTGGTTGATATTCTTGTCGGCATTTTCCTGCTGCTTGATAAACTCGCACAGACGCACCACGTCGGGCGTGTCCATGAGCGGGCACTGAAGGCGTGTAATCTCGCCGTCGACCGAGAAGAGCATGTCGCCGCGACCAATGAGCTGTTGCGCGCCCGAGCGGTCGAGGATGATGCGGCTGTCCATCATCTGCGACACGGCAAAGGCCACGCGGCCCGGGAAATTGGACTTGATCAGACCGGTAATCACGTTGGCCGATGGGCGCTGGGTGGCAATGATCATGTGGATGCCCACGGCACGCGCCTTCTGGGCAATGCGCACGATGGGAGTTTCCACCTCCTTGCCGGCGGTCATGATCATGTCGGCAAACTCATCGATGACACACACAATGTAGGGCATGTAGTGATACACCTTCTCGCCATGCTCGTCGCGCACTTCGCGCAGCTCGCGCCGCCACTTGTCGTTATAGTCTTCCACCTTGCGCAGTTTCACCTCTTCGAGCACTTTATAACGATTTTCCATTTCCTGCACCAGGCAGTTGAGCACTTTCACCACTTTGTCGGTGTCGGTGACGATGGCACGCTCTTCGCCGGGGGCGATGGCAAAGAAGTATTTCTCCAGGTCGGCATAGATGCTGAATTCCACACGCTTGGGGTCGACGAGCACGAGTTTGAGTTCCGATGGACCTTTCTTGTAGAGCAGCGATGCAATGATGGCGTTCAGACCCACCGACTTGCCCTTGCCGGTGGCTCCGGCCACGAGCAGGTGAGGCATCTTGGTGAGGTCGGCCACAAACACCTCGTTGCTCACCGTGCAACCCAGGGCCATGGGCAACTTGGCTTTTGACTCCTGGAAAGCCTTGGAAGCAAGCACCTGGCGCATGGGCACGACTTGAGGGTCGCGGTTGGGCACTTCTATGCCTATGGTGCCGCGGCCGGGCATGGGAGCAATGATGCGGATGCCCAGGGCGGCCAGACTCAGAGCGATGTCGTCTTCCAAATTGCGTATCTTGCTCACGCGCGTTCCATCCTCGGGCACGATTTCAAAAAGCGTGACCGTGGGTCCCACGTGCACTTCTATCTGCTTGATTTTGATGCCATAGTTCTCCAGTGTCTCAGTGATGCGACGCTTGTTGCTTTCTTGCTCTTCCACATCCACACTGTCAGCTTTCATTTTGCGGTCTTCCATGAGTTCAAGCGGAGGAAAACGATAATGAATGTATTCACCTGTGGGGTCGTGCGGATTGGTGATTTGTGTCGACTGCTCGATGGGCGCCAGCGTCGCTGCCTCGGGCACCTGATCGCCGGCCGCAGGCTTGGTCACCCGTGGGCGTGGCGCACGTTTGGGCTTTGCCGAGTCGGGTTCGGGGTCGCTAGCCGCAGCAAGCGGCTCGTCTTTGTGGGCCGAGACCTCGCCCGGACGATCGCCCAGAAAATCAGACATCGGTGCCGGTTCATGCCCCAGGCCATCGCTTCGGTGGCCAAACTTGGGCAGTTTCTTGGGCACACGGTCGTAGAGTGCCTTGAGCGTGTTATAGCACACCAGGCACCATATCAGCAAGATGATGAAGTTCACCGCAAAAGTGCCATAAAGTCCCACCAATCCCATCAGCCATTTATTGGCTTCGTGACCGAACGTGCCCCCCAATGGGAAAAAGGTCAACGTGGAATTCATGGTGCAAGCCCCCACCAGCATCGAGCAAGTGAAGATGCTGAACAGGCTCACCAGCGTGTAGCTGAAAAAGTGGGTGCGCTTGCCCTTGCGCAGCAGACGCGCACCGATGGTGACACACCACAGCACGATGATGAAAGCGGCGATTCCAACTCCATCGCTAATGAGGAAATTGCTCACCGACGCGCCGACGGCTGCCCCCCAGTTGGAAATTTGCTCAGGATTGCGCGCGTTCTCGATAACACCATGAGCGGCCACCACGTCTTGATCTACCGCTCCGGCATTAAAGAAGAATGACAAGAAACACAACAGCAGGTAAATACCCAGCAAAATCATGATAATGCCAAGAGCCAGACGGAAACGGCCATTACGGAAAAACTCCATGAAACGCTGCCAGGGCGTGAGTCGGCTTCGTTGCTCGGCTTTTTGCGCTTCCAGATACTTGCGATTTTCCTCACTCTCTTTAATGTTCTGTATGTTTGGGTTGAAATTTTCTTTCGCTTTTGCCATAATTTATTTCATTTGAAATGGGATTGTAAAATTACATCATTATCGGCACTTATCGTGCATTTTTCATCATATTTTTTTAATCTTTGAGCCAGAATGTACGGGTGAAAATGGCCAGCACCGTGAAAATTTCCAAGCGGCCTACCATCATCTCCAGCGCCAGCAACAATTTTCCGGCATTGGGCAACAACCCGAATGCTCCACTTGGGGCTGTAACTCCATATCCCAGTCCCTGATTGCTAATGGCCGAAACCGAGGTATATATAGCATCAAAGATGGGTACTCCCATAAACGTGAGCATGACAGCAACCACCAGCGTAACAATCAGATACACAGAAAGGAATGCAAGAACTTTGGCCACTACCGTGTGGGGGATGGGGCGATTGTCGATGCGTATGGTGGTCACTGAGTTGGCATGCAGCACCCGGTAAAACTCATTTTTCATGTTTTTCAGCATCACAATCAGCCGATCGATCTTGGCACCACCCGATGTGGATCCGGCCATGCCGCCAAAGAACATGAGCACCAGCAGGATAAACGTGATAAACTGGCCCTTAGTTTCGTAGTCTACACTCGTATAGCCCGTGCTGGTAATGGCTGCAATCGTGTCGAAAGTGGCCAGCACCCATCGGTCTTGGGCACTGTCGCATAATCCCTGATACCACATGCGAGTAACAATGAGCAAGATGGAAATTACGGTCACAGCACAATACCACTTGAGCGTGTCGCTCTTGACGATGCGCCGCCACTTGCCCGACAGCAAGTGGAACAACAGCGTGAAATTGATGCCGCCCAGGAACATAAAACAGGCGATGACCAAATACACATAGTGTGAATTCCAGTAATTGATGCCCTCGTTCTTGGTCGAGAGTCCACCGGTAGACATGGTGGTGAGCGCATGGCACACAGCATCAAACCATCCCATGGGCTGAACTAGCATTAAGGTTAGTGCCACCGTGAGCAGGATATAAAGCATCCATAGTCCTTTAGCCGACTGGCTCACACGCGGACGCAAACGCTCGTGTGTGATGCCCGTTACCTCGGCGTTAAACAAGGCGATTCCGCCTTTATAATTCAGCATAGGCAACACCGCCAGGGTGAACAATATGATTCCCATGCCACCTATCCACTGCATCAAGGCTCGCCAGAAAAGCAACCCATGGGGCAACGACTCCAAGTCGGGGATTGCCGACGACCCGGTCGTGGTAAAACCCGCCATTGTTTCAAAAAACGCATCAACAGGATTGGACAATGTGCCTGTTATGATGAACGGCAACATGCCGAAGAGCGAAAAGATCACCCAAATCGACGCTGTGAGAATCATCCCCTCGCGCTTGCGCATCGACGATGAGGCAGGCTTGATGCCAAAGGTCATGCAGGCACCGGCAATAAATGTTATTGATGCTGTGATGAAAAATGCCACCGTAGTCCACTCTTCGCCATATAGCAGCGCCACACCCATGGGCATGAGCATGAACAGCGCCTCTATCATCAACAGCCATCCCAGCACCCTGAAGGTGATGGGGAAATTAATATTTTGTGTGAGTGAACGCGACATTAACTAAACGCTTTTTCTATTTTATGAATTGAGCCCGACAGACAGAACACCACCACATGGTCTCCCTCCTGCAAACTTGTATTACCTCGCACCAACTGCCCCACTCCATCGCGTACAAGCCCGGCAATAGTCATGCTCGAAGGCAAGCGCAAATCTTTTACTTGATTCTTTGTCACTCGAGCCCGATTCTTGATAATCACTTCGGCCACTTCGGCGTCGGACAAGGCCAGGCATCGGGCATTGTCCACATCACAATCAAGCATGATTTGCAGGATGCGGCTTGACGCCAAAAGCTGCTTGTTGATAACGGTGCCTATGTTCAGCGCTTCGGCCTCGTTGATATACTGCAGGTTCTCAACTTCGGCAATAGTCTTTTGCACTCCATGCTCTTTAGCCATCATGCATCCCAGTATGTTAGCTTCTGTGCTACTGGTCAAGGCCAAAAAGGCGTCATAATCGCTAATACCCTCCTCTTCAAGCAAATCGGTGTCGCGAGCATCCCCATGCACCACATTGCAATTGGGAAGATTACCCGACAATTCCTCGCATCGGGCCAGACTTTGCTCAATGATTTTCACGTGATAATGGTCTCCCACCATCCGGGCCAGTTGCTCGGCCATTTCAGAACCGCCCATGATGAGCACTTTCTCCACTGAGTGGGTGGATTTTCCACAAGCCGTGCGCACTTCGTCAATATGGTCGCGCGTCGTCGCTATATATGCGATATCACCATCCATGATGTAGTCGTCGCCACGGGGTATGATAGTCTCTCTGTTGCGCTTGATGGCCGAAATGTGCAACGCTTGCGACAAATTGCTCAAATCTTTGAGCCGTTTACCCACTATGACCGCATTGGCACGCACTTTCACGCCCAGCACGATAAGCTGACCATCAAACATCTCAAAGCAGTTCCTCACCCACGGCATGCGCAATGAGGTTTTTATCTCGGTAGAAGCCAGGAAATCGGGATATATCAGGTCATCGACCCCTATTGTATTAAAATAGGCCGTATGTTTTTTTGCCAGATACTCTGAGTTGTCGATGCGGGCAACTGTCTTCTTGGCACCCATTTTCTTGGCAAGCTGGCAGGCCATGATGTTGCGGGCCTCAAATGGCGTTACCGCAATAAACAGGTCGGCACTTTGGACTCTCACATCTTTTAAGCAGGCAAACGACGTAGCACTGCCATGATACGTGAGCAGATTATAGTTGTCAAGCAAAGCTAGTTTGCTCTCATCAGGATCCATTATAATGATATCCTGCTCCTCATTGCTGAACATTTTTGCCAAATGAGTTCCCACCTCACCGGCACCTGCAATTACAATTTTCATAATTCATTTAGTGCTAACTTTATTGTTTCTACCAGCGAGTCAACATCTATGCCATTGGCTTGTTGTTGCTGGGCTACCGTGCCCTGATCGATAAACTCGTCTTTCAGTCCCATGCGCATGAGCCGCACGGGACAGGCATGCGCAGTGAGCCACTCGGCCACAGCACTTCCAAGACCTCCGCTGGCCGTTCCGTCCTCCACGGTTATAATCACTTTGGCTCTGGATGCAACTTGCGACAAGATATCTTCATCGATTGGTTTGAGATAAATCATATCGTAATGTGCAACCTTTTTCTCGGCACTATCATTTACTCGTTGCACCGCCTTCGACACATTATTGCCGATGTGTCCCAGACTGAGCACTGCTACTGGTGCGTCACCATCGATGAGACATCGGCCTTTGCCTATGGGTAATTCCTTCATCTCGTTATGCCAGTCGACCAGCACTCCCCTGCCTCGCGGATAACGAATGGCAAACGGGCCATGGTGCACACTCAGTTGAGAAGTAAACATCAGGTCGCGCAAGTCATGCTCATTGATGGGCGCAGCTATTACCATGCCAGGAATACATCGCAAATAACTCAAGTCGAACGCCCCGTGATGCGTAACACCATCTTCGCCCACAAGGCCGGCGCGATCTATGCAGAACGTCACAGGCAAGCTAGCGATAGACACATCATGAATAATGTGATCGTAGGCGCGTTGCAAGAAAGAGCTGTAGATGGCCACAAATGGATGCAAGCCTTCTTTGGCCAACCCACCTGCAAATGTAACCGCATGGCCTTCGCTGATGCCCACATCGAAGGTGCGGGCCGGATAGGCTTGTTTCATCAGCGACATGGACGTGCCACTGGGCATAGCCGCTGTAATTCCAACTATATTTTCATTTCTGCCGGCCAATTCCACGAGCGTTTTTCCAAACACATCTTGATACTTGAGAGGCTCATACTCGGCCCTACTCTTGGCCCGAACACCAGTCACCTCATCAAATTTGCCCGGTGCATGCCATGTTGTGGGATCGGCTTCGGCGGGTGCAAACCCCTTTCCCTTAACCGTATGAACATGTAACAATTTTGGACCGGTCATGTCTTTTACTTCATTAAGTAATTTCACCAGTCGCTTGACATCATGCCCATCAAACGGGCCAAAATAGCGGATGTTTAGGCCTTCAAAAATGTTCTGCTGGCCGGTAAGCAAGGATTTCATGGCATTGTTGAACCGTAACACGATTCCCTTTCCCGTCTCGCCTATTACACCCCGATTGCGTAATCGCTGATATGTTTTGTACCGAAAATTATTATACCCCTTGCTAGTCGACAACTCGGTCATGTACTTGCCCAAAGCGCCCACGGGGCGATCAATCGACATGTCATTATCGTTTAAGATAATGAGCAAGTTATTTTTATTGTTTGAAGCATTATTCAGACCTTCAAAAGCCAGCCCGCCACTGATCGACGCATCGCCTATGACGGCCACCACCTTGCGGTCGGTGTGTTGCAATTCTGCAGCCATCGACATGCCCAGGGCAGCCGAAATGGAATTGCTGGCATGACCGGCAATGAAAGTGTCATAATCGCTTTCCATGGGATTGGGGAAACCGCTGAGCCCACCTTGCTTGCGATTCATGTGGAACAGATCGCGACGCCCAGTCAGAATTTTGTGCGCATAAGCCTGGTGACCGACATCCCACACGATGCGGTCGTTGGGTGTGTCAAGCACATAGTGCAATGCCACCACAATCTCCACAGCACCCATGCTAGAGGCAAAATGGCCAGGGTTCTGCGACAATTCATGAATCATAAACTGTCGCAGTTCATGACACACTTGCGGCAGTTCATCAAGTGTCAGCCGACGCAGGTCGGCCGGTGTATCGATAGTTGATAACAGCGGAAAATGCTGTTTGATATATTCGTTGTTTGTCATATTTCACTAGTAACTTAGCGTCACTTTAACGGTCTTTCTTGCGCACATATTTTTTGTAAAGCGGCACAAATACGATTATGCCGGAAGCCACAATAGTGAAAATGGTCATGAAATCGATACGAGCCACACGGGTGAGCAGCAAGTAACAAAGGCCAAACCACAGTAGCAATATAAACGCAAACCTTATGACGTTTCCAGTTTCCATTACTTTTTCTATTAATCGGCAAAGTTAGTTATTTATTTGCAAATTGCCAAAATGATTAGGTCTTAGCCGGAATATTTTGTAATTTTGCACCATCAAATCACAATTATCAAATGGAGCAAGAATTTGCATCAACTTTACTGGAAACGGCTGTAAGTGAGTTTGCCAAGTTGCCTGGGGTGGGTCGCAAAACGGCATTAAGACTCGTTCTTCACCTACTCAAGCAGCCCGAAACCGAAGCTATCGCCTTTGGTGAGGCTGTCATTCGTCTGCGCAAAGAAATTCGTTATTGCCGCACGTGTCACAACATCAGCGAGAGCGACCAGTGCCCCATTTGCTCCAATCCCAACCGCGATGCATCAACCGTGTGTGTGGTGGAGAATGTAAAAGATGTGATGAGCATTGAGAACACCAATCAACACCACGGGCTGTACCATGTGCTGGGAGGGCTCATTTCGCCCATGGACGGCATTGGGCCACAAGACATAGAAATTGAAAGTCTGGTTCAACGTGTGCGTGCCGGTGGAATAAAAGAGGTGATTCTGGCACTTGCCGCCACCATGGAAGGCGACACCACCAACTTCTACATTTTCAGGCGATTGGCCGCATTTTCAGACGTAAAAATCACGATGCTGGCACGTGGCGTGAGCGTAGGCAACGAAATAGAATATACCGACGAACTTACACTAGGTCGTTCGATTGCCAACCGCACACTGTTCAGCGACACCTTTAAGCAAGAATGAACTATGGCCGACAATTATCTAGTCGTTCCTCAAAAAGTCACTTTTCGCCATTGTTATAAAACAGGCATGGGCAAACGGCCTGTGTGGCGACGGGTAAAATCAGATTCTCCATGCAAAATTCGATGGCTTGGATGAGGTGCAAAAGAAGCCTCATGGCTC
>JAGAYZ010000005.1 GCA_017940245.1 Muribaculaceae bacterium
AGCTCTCGCTCGGCAATTCTTGAACAAGTTCAAATTGTTCTCGCTTAACCGCTTTTTTGAATAAAAAGCTCTCGCTCGGCAATTCTTGAACAAGTTCAAATTGTTCTCGCTTAACCGCTTTTTTCGTCGGTCGACTCAATTATTCGCTAGACCTGCTCCAATTTCTATTCAAGATGGAATCAATTCGGAAAAATGGGGAAATATTTCCTCCTTTTGGGGAAGTGCAGTTTCATGTTTTTGCGCTAATTTTGCAAATATAATAATAACATCACAATAATACAGTAATAAAGATGAACGTACTATTAATCAATGGAAGCCCACGGCCCAACGGCTGCACTGCCACTGCGCTGGGTATCGTAGCGCAAGAGCTGCAAAATGGTGGCATCGACACCCAGATCGTAAACATAGGAACTAAAGAAGTGCGCGGCTGCATTTCTTGCTTCAAATGCCAGGAACTGGGGCACTGCGTGTTCAGCAATGACTTGGTGAGCGAACTGGCCCACAAATTTGAACTGGCTGATGGCCTCGTGGTGGGTTCGCCCGTTTATTACGCATCGGCCAACGGCTCACTCATCTCGCTGCTCGACCGCCTGTTTTTTTCCACACCATTCAGCAAAGCCATGAAAGTGGGTGCTGCAGTGGCTTCGGCTCGTCGCGCAGGCACTACTGCCACACTCGACGAACTCAACAAATATTTCACCCTGGCCGAGATGCCCATCGCCTCGAGTCGATACTGGAACGAGGTGCACGGCAACACACCCGAGCAGGTGATGCAAGATGAGGAAGGAGTGCAAATCATGAGAGTGCTGGGCCGCAACATGGCATTCCTGATACGAGCCATCGCAGCCGAGCGTGAGCGCAACGGATTGCCACCGGAAGTGCAGCCCCGCATCAACACAAACTTTATCCGCTAGTGTTGATAACCACCGCAAACCGTAGTCCACACCCCTACAGTTCTAAACACGCGGCATGACATTCCGTTGTTATGGGTTGATTTTTCAGTAATATGATTACGGGTATTATCAATTGATGGCTGTAATTTTGCACCAGAATATTACATCAACCCTTTAACGCACTAGATTATGAAAATTCGTTTGATTTCATCTTTAAGCCTCGTGATGGCCATGATGATGTGCATGCCACAACTTCATGCCGCCGAGGCACGCACACTGGTGGCATACTACAGCTTTACCGGTAATGTGCGCACGATTGTCAACCAACTGAGCCAGCAACTCGATGCCGATGTCATTGAAATTGAGCCGGCAGAAGAAGGACTGGACTATGCTGCCAACAACTACGCCATAGGCAGCGCATTGATTGGTGGCATTCGCGAGCATCCCGACGATCCGTCGTCCTACCCCGCCATCAAGCCCGTGCGCATCGACCTGAGCAATTACGACAACATCATCGTGGCCGCACCGCTGTGGTGGAGCCAGATGGCCGCACCCATGCAGTCGTTCCTGTTCCAGTATGGCAGCATGATGCAGGATAAAAACATCAGCTTGATAGTGTCCAGTGCCAGCAGCGGCATCAGCGGGGTGGTGAGCGACGCCAAGCGGCTCATTCCACGGGGACGTTTCATCAACGACAACCTGTGGATTCGTTCTTCACAGACCAGTCAGGCCGCCACGCTCGTGGCCCAATGGCTCGGCGGGCTCACCCTGGACGAGCCCAGCAGCGACAGCGACATGAGAATCCGCGTTTCCGACGGCACACACACTGTGGTTTTTGCTCTCAACGAAACCAGTGCGGCCCAGTCGCTCTACGACATGCTTCCGCTCTCGGTGGAGGTGAACAACTATGGCAACAACGAGAAAATCTTCTACCCGCCCACAACTATCACCTTTGGCGACGACTGCATCGAGGGCGACTGTCCGGCAGGCACGCTGGCATTGTTCTCGCCCTGGGACAACGTGGTAATGTACTATGGAGCCGCCAGCCGCTATTCGGGTCTATACATCCTGGGGACAGCTATTGAAGGTGCCGAGGCCATCGGTAGCCTATCTGGCACCATTACCGTGGAGAAAGTCACCGCCACATCCCCAATCAAGGGCGACGTGAACGCCGACGGGAAAGTAGATGTGAGCGACGTGAACGAGGTTATCAACATTATTTTGAAAGTATGAAAACAACCATTATACTGGCCTGCGCGGCACTCATGCTCGCAGCCAGTCCAATAAAAGCACAATCCACTATGGAACTCACCCAAAGACAACAAGCACTGGTTACCATCGCCGCCAGCGAAGCAAAAGGCGATATGAAGCGACTCAAAGCAGCACTGAACACCGGTTTTGAAGCCGGACTCACCATCAGCGAAGCCAAGGAGGCCCTCTCACAGCTCTATGCCTATACAGGATTTCCGCGTTCTCTGAATGCCCTAGGCACCCTGCAACAGGTAATAGACGACAGACAAAAGCAAGGGCTGCGCACCGAGCCTGGCCGTGAAGCCGACCCACTGCCAGAGAGCTACGATGCCCTGCGCGAGGGCACACGAGTGCAGACGCAGCTCACCGGAGGACAACCATTTAACTATCAGTTTGCACCGCAGACCGATTACTACCTCAAGGCCCATCTGTTTGGCGACATTTTCGCACGTAACAACCTCACCTTTGCCGACCGTGAAATAGTGACCGTGAGTGCCATCTCGGCACTTCCCGGTTGTGAACCCCAACTGAAAGCCCACGTGAGCGGTGCTCGCAACATGGGGGTGAGTGATGCCGCGCTGCACGAAATTCCTGCCGTACTCACAGCCACTGTGGGTGAAACCGAGGCTTTCCGTGCTCAGCAGGCTGTCGCAGCCGTCTTTGGTGAAGAGAACACGGCCATAAAGACGGTAGATTTCAGCATTTGGCCCAAAGGTGAGCCCAACACGGCCTACGCACAATACTTCATCGGCAATAGTTACCTTGCCCCACTCAACGCCGAGAATGGCGGACCGGTCAATGTCACTTTCGAGCCTCGATGCCGCAATAATTGGCACATTCACCACAACCAGGTGCAAGTGCTCGTGTGTGTGGCCGGGCGTGGGTGGTATCAAGAATGGGGCAAACCGGCTGTGGAAATGACTCCCGGCACAGTCATCACGATTCCGGCCGAGGCCAAGCACTGGCACGGCGCAGCCCGCGACTCGTGGTTCCAGCACCTCACCTATCACACCCACATCACCGATGGTGCCAGCAACGAATGGCTTGAGCCCGTCACCGATGACGTTTACAACCAGTTACCTTGATGATTTATTTATTCATTCATTATAATCATATCATTATGAGGAAAGTAGCATTTATGTTGATGGCCATCGCTGCTATCACACTCGCCGCCTGCACAAGCAAGGGCACTGAAAATCAAAACACTCAACAAAACAACACTCAGATGAAAACACTTGTCACTTATTTCTCGGCATCGGGAGTTACAAAAGCCGTTGCCGAAAGAATCGCACGCCTGGCCGGCGCCGACCTCATGGAGATTGAACCCGCCCAGCGCTACACCGATGCCGACCTTGACTGGCGCGATAGTCTCTCACGCAGTTCTGTGGAAATGAAAGACAAGAACTCACGACCCGCTCTTGCTCAAGCCAAACTCAATGCCGCCGACTACGACGTCGTCTACGTGGGTTTCCCCATCTGGTGGTACACTGCTCCCACCATCATCAACACATTTATGGAAGCCAACGACCTCAAGGGAAAGACGGTGATTCCATTTGCCACTTCGGGCGGCAGCACCATCGACAAAGCCTGTCAAGACCTTAAGGCCGCATATCCCGATGTGAACTGGAAACCCGGCCGCTTGCTCAACAACGTCACCGACCAGGAGATTCAACAGTGGATTGACTCCAACAAGTAATCTACCTTTCCACGACAACGAATTGTTACGGAAAGAAGATTCATCACTCCCGATTTTATTGCCGACGCACTGCACGAGGCTAACATCATCCAGCCACGCCAGTCTGCCGCTTAACCCAAACCTAATGACCGCTCGGGGGGGGTAACAACAAAAAATGCAACAGAATATTTCTGCTGCATTTTTTGTTAATATGTTTTGTTGATTTAATTCCTATTCCACTTGCCAGGTGTCGCCTGCCATGATCACGTCGTTCAGACAGGTGAAGCCATGCATGGTCTTGGCCTCTTCAACTTGCTCGGCTACTGCCGTCTCATAGGTGGGAGCTTCCACATCGCGAATCACGCCCAGTGCCACTGGCAGGTCGGTGCCGTCCATCATGGCCAGCATCTGATGCAAGAAATAGTTTTGGCAGTGTGCATCGTGCACCAGGATGTCGTCGATTGTGTAACCGTCCTCGCCGATGGTCACAGCCTTCAGGCCGAATCCATCCTGTACCAAGCCACGGTTCTGGTCCTTGCCGAAGATCATCTTCTCGCCATGCACCAGATGGATGGTGCGGTCGGCACGATGCTCACGGTCGGTGATGGGGTTGTGAATGCCGTTGTTGAAAATCATGCAATTCTGCAGGATTTCCACCACCGAGCAACCCTTGTGTTGCGCTGCAGCCACCATCACTTCCTGGCTCACCGTGAGATCCACATCAATGGAGCGGGCGAAGAATGTGCCACGAGCACCAAATGCCAGTTCGGCCGGGACAAACGGATCCTCGGTAGTTCCATAGGGCGATGATTTCGACTTGAAACCACGTGCGCTTGTGGGCGAGAACTGACCCTTGGTCAGGCCATAGATGCGGTTGTTGAGCAACAGCAGGTTCAGGTCCACATTACGACGCACCTCATGGATAAAGTGATTGCCACCGATGGCCAGACAGTCGCCATCGCCACTCACTTGCCACACAGTCATGTCGGGGTTGGCCGTCTTGAAACCTGTAGCCACTGCACCACCGCGACCATGAATCGTGTGGAAGGCATAGGTGTGCGTGTAGTAGGGAAGACGAGAGCTGCAACCGATACCCGAAATCACAGC
This sequence comes from Muribaculaceae bacterium, assembly GCA_017940245.1. Classification (GTDB taxonomy): domain Bacteria; phylum Bacteroidota; class Bacteroidia; order Bacteroidales; family Muribaculaceae; genus Sodaliphilus. Next base: position 4,927 of record JAGAYZ010000005.1, read on the forward strand.
AGTTTTCTCAGGTGGGATGCCCAGTTGTGCCATTGACTTGAGCAGCACGTTGAACACAGCGTGGTCGCCGCATCCAGGGCACCAGCGAATGGGTTGGTTGTTCTTGAAATCGAGAGGCTTGTATTCAGTCATTGTAGCCTGCGTATTTGTGTTCTGTTCCATTACAATTCCTCCTCCATCATGATGTTCTTAACTCCGTCAACAATCTCTTGCACCAGGAATGGTTGTCCTTGCACCTTGTTCACATGGCAGATGTTCAGGTTAGGCACCTTGCTCTGCAGGTAGCTGGCCAGTTGACCGGTGTTCAATTCAGCCACGATCACAGTTTTGAAACGGCTCAGCAACTCGGCTGTGTTCTTGGGCAGCGGGTTGATGTAGCGAAATTGCGTCATAGCCACCTTGTAGCCATCTTCGTTCAGGCGCTTCACTGCATCCAGGATATGACCATAGGTGCTACCCCAACCCACGATGATGGTATCGGCCGTGGGATCGCCCTTGATTTTGAGCTCGGGTATCACATTGGCAATGTTGGCAATCTTGTTGCGACGAGTTTCCACCATGTGAGCATGGTTGATGGGGTCATTGCTCAAGATACCTGTGCTATAGTCTTTCTCCAGTCCACCCACGATGTGCTCCAGTCCAGGAGTGCCGGGGATGGCCCAGTAACGGATGCCCAGTGCGTTACGCATATAAGGAGTCCAGGTTGCCTTGACCGATTCGGGGACAAAGTTGGGTTTGATGACGGGATATTCGCCCTCTTCGGGAATGCGCCATGCCGACGAACCGTTGGCAATGAACGCATCGGTGAGCAGAATCACAGGGGTCATGTGCTCGATGGCTATGCGTGCCGCCTGGAAGGCCATTTTGAAACAGTCGGTGGGCGATGCTGCCGCCAGCACCACGAGGGGACTTTCACCACTACGGCCATAAAGAGCCTGCTGCAGGTCGGTCTGCTCGGTTTTGGTAGGAAGACCCGTAGATGGACCTCCGCGCTGCACATCAACAACAACGAGGGGTAACTCGGCCATCACTGCCAGACCCAGGGCCTCGCTCTTCAAAGCCAGACCAGGTCCCGAAGTGGTGGTCACGGCCAGATGTCCGGCAAACGATGCACCGATTGCCGAGCATATGCCGCCAATCTCGTCTTCCATCTGAATTGCCTTCACACCCAGGTCACGACGCTTGGCCAGTTCATGCAGGATGTCGGTGGCCGGGGTAATGGGATATGATCCCAGGAACAAGGGCCGTCCACTCATCTCCGAAGCCTTGATCAAGCCCCATGCGGTGGCCTTGTTTCCGGTCACGTCGGTATAGGTACCGGGGCGAACATCATCGCTCTGGATACGATAGGTAGAAACCGTTGCGTGAATATTGTGTCCATAGTTATAACCGCCCTTGATGACCAATTCGTTTGCCTCATACACTTTCGGCTTGTCGGCAAACTTAGCCTTGAGGAATTTGAGCGGAGCTTCCATGGGACGGTTGAACAACCAGCACACCAGGCCCAATGCAAACATATTGCGGCACTTGAGCTGCGCCTTCAGGTCCATGCCCGTGTCTTTGAGAGCTTCTTTCACCATCGTGGTGATGGGCGCTTCCACCACTTGTGCTTTCAGACCGAGTTCCTCGTAAGGATCGTCGGTAGTGTAGAGAGCCTTGTCAAGCCCAGCCTTGTTGAACGTGTCGATGTCAACAATAGCTGCACCGCCCTTACGCAGGAATTGAGCATTCTGCTTAAGGGCTGCAGGGTTCATTGCCACAAGCACATCACACTCGTCACCAGGGGTGTGGACGCCATGACCAATATGCACTTGGAATCCCGAAACGCCTCCCAGCGAACCTTGCGGGGCGCGTACCTCGGCGGGATAATCGGGGAATGTAGAGATGCGATCGCCTAGTCCGGCGCTCACATTCGAGAAAATGTTGCCAGCCAACTGCATGCCATCGCCACTGTCGCCCGAGAAGCGAACCACGATGCTCTGCCGGAACTGGACTTTTGCTTTTTCTGCCATTACGAACTTTGATAATTGATAAAAACGACTGCAAAACTACAATTTATTTTCCTGATAACGAAACTTTTTCAGGAATATTTTTGCGTTTTAAAAGTATACGCGAAGGGTTAGAAATAACGATTTTGACATTAAAATCACCACTTCAAAAAACAATTATCCATCCAAAAATAAGTTTCGATGGCAAACCGACATTTTTTCCCCTCAAAATACGGCAGAAAAATTTCTTTATCTTCTCGTCATCATAAAAAGGATGCACCCTCACACAAGAAGACGCATCCTTATTTCTTGGCGAGCAATCACGCCATAGATTATCCGACTTTCAGAATCACGTTGATAATGGCGTTCACATCGCTCACATCCACCTTCCCGTCACCATCCATGTCGGCCACGCCGGGATAATCGGCCTCGGCCTTGTTTTTGAGAATGATGTTGATCACAGCGTTCACGTCGCTCACATCCACCTTCCCGTCTCCGGTCACATCACCGGGAACACCGTCGTCGGTTTTGTTGCGATAGAAGAACACGGCATCAAAGTTGAGCTCGGTGCCTGCCACTCCTCCACTTAGCAGAGCCACCACGTTATCAACATAGTTGGCTGCATTGGGGAAAACGGGATTGGCACGCGCCATGATCTCGCTGTATGGAATATCGAGCGAGTACCACTCACCATCGCGCTTGAAATCGCCCAGCAAGCCCAGAACCGCATCACCATCGACAAACGGCGTGCTACCCACGGCAAATTGCGCAGCGCCTACGCGCACGGCATGGCTCTTGTGTGCAATGCTGTCGGTACCTTTGAAGGCAATGTGCAGGAAATAACTTTCATCGAGCATCGATAGGTCTTTGCCATCGCCACTGGAAGCGAAGCCCAGTCCCGACCAGCCTACGTTTGTTACCGTATAGGCATTATAGCCTTCATTCTCTCCGAATGAGTTGACACCGCTCGATGGCACAGCATTATAAGTTCCACTCCACACATACAGGAAATGGTTCACATCATCGGGACGATAGTCGGCCAGGGTGACGTCCTTAATGCGCAGGGCCTCTTTCTGACCCAGTGAGACGAGCACATAATCCTTGTGCGCATCCAGGTCGAAGGTGGGGTCACCATTCTCATCGAGCGACTTGCTGCCATATTGTCCCAGTTCGGGGTCAAAACCAGGTTGCTCGCTGTCGCTGTGACGCTTATAGAAGAACACATTGTCGAATTGCAGTTCGGCTCCTGTGTCACCACCGCTCAACACCGAGAACACATTGCCCAGGAAGGCCTCAGGGCCACCTTCGGCAGCAAACGGATTTCCGGCAAGTGAACGAATCACCGAGTAGGGGATGTCGAAGTTATACCACCGTCCATCACGCTTGTAGTCGCCCAGCATCACGGGGCCTGTCGTGCTGTTGCCTATCACAAACTCAGCACTGCCCACGCCTATGGTATGGTTATTGTGCTTGATTATGTCGTTGCCCTTCATGGCGAAGTGCAAGTAATAAGTATCATCGAGCATCGACAGGTCTTTTCCTGCGCCTCCAGTAGATGCATAGCCCAGTCCTGACCAGCCGACAGTTCCCACCTGGTAACGATTATAAGATTCTTCGAAACCAAACGAGTTCACGCCTTCCGACGGCATGGCTACAAAAGTGTTTTCCCAAATGTAGAGGAAGTTCTTCACTTCATCCACACTGTAGTCGGCCACGATATTGTCCTGCACCATCTCTTTGAAACCATTGCTTGCGCCAATGATTACATAATCATATCCGTCTTCCACATCAAAGGTGTAATGCCCATTTTCGTCGAGTGCAGGCGAAGCGTATTTTCCTATAACAGTTTCCTCGTCGACGGTAGGCAGACTGGTATCGACGTTGGGGTTTTTGTAGAAGAAAACATTGTCGAACTGCAGTTGCGCACCACTCACACCTCCGCTCAGGATGGCAAACGCATTGCCCAGCAGATTGGTTTCATCGCCATACATGGGCGAGCGCTGACTCTTGAGTACGCTCACCGGTATGTCGAACGAGCACCAGCGACCATCGCGCTTGAAGTCGCCCAGAGCCGGCAGGCGTTTGTTTCCATCCATGTAAGCCGCATTACCAATAGCAAAACCGGCATCGCCCACATAGATTCCGTGATTGGTGTGCATCAACGGGTCGGTGGCGCGCATGGCAAAGTGCAGAATATAGCCGTCTTCGTTGAGCATCGACATGTCTTTGCCCACATTTTGCGAAGCGTAACCCAGTCCCGACCAGCCGGCCGAGTTCACCGTGTAACTGTTGTAGGTTTCTTCCAGTCCAAAAGAGTTCACACCCTCCGATGGATGCGAAGTGTAGGTTCCACTCCATATCCACAGGAAGTTGTTCACGTCATCTACGCTATAATCGGCACGTATATTGCCACTCATCTGGTCTTTTACGCCCTGGCTCACACCGATAATCACATAATCGCTAGAATTGGCAAAATCGAAGGTTGATTGCCCATTCTCATCGAGCGAAAGGCTGCCATATCGTCCCAGTTGGGTCGTGGTATCTTCGGGAATCTCGGGGTCGCCGCTTCCCTCACTGCCTTCGGGAGTGATATAGTCTTTTTCATCGGCTTTTTGGTACACACGCACGTAGTCGACCATCATGCTCTGTTCGCCGGCATTGAGCGCGGTGATGCCTGCAGCATCATAAATATTGGGGATTGTGCCACCCACAGCCACATTCAGCAACAAGAAGAATCTCTTGTGGAAATAATTTCCCGGAGAATTCTGCTGCGACGCATCGTCGATGTTCATCGCATAATATGGCTCGGTCTGATCGTCGAGGTACATCGAGATTTTCTGATCGGTCCACTCGAGTGTGAACAGATGATACTCATCGTCCTGAATACTATATGGAGCCATGTTTGACGTTCCATACATGGGGTGCTGACCATTGGTATAAGGTCCCCAGTGCAGAGCGCTGATGAAGAAGCGGTCTTGCGTACCGGCACTGATGCCGCCGCTACCGCCTGCTTCCAGCACGTCGATCTCGCCACAATAGGGCCAGCTGGTTCCCGTGCTCATGTCGTTTCCCATGAGCCAGAAAGCCGGCCACAAGCCATTGGCTGTGTGAGGCAACTTGATGCGTGCCTGGACAATGCCGTGCTTGAATGCCACTTTACCCATGGTGTTGATGCGCCCTGAAGTGAACGAACGTCCATTAGCCGACTCGCGTCGAGCCGTGATGCGCAAGGCCCCGTCGGCCACTGCCACATTATTGGGGCTGTAGTATTGCAACTCATTGTTGCCTCCTCCATTTCCATCCACTTCGACGTTCCAGGCTTGCGAGTTGAGTGCATTGCCTTCAAACTCCTCACTGAACACCAGTTCATAGCCGTCGAGCGACGGGGCGCGGTTCAGCCATTGCGCACCGGCACTTAGCGACAGCGGCAATAGCATAGCGAGTACTAATTTTTTAATCATAAAATAATAAGTTAAATAGTTAATTAAAATGATGTCTAAATCTCCTTTTAGTTTGGTTACTGTTGGGTGAACGCATTCCACCCCTGCGCGCGAATTTCCAGTTCGGCATCGTCGCGCGTCACCATATAGGCTCCCAGTTCGGGCTTGGTGATGCGCCCAATGAGCCGAGCAGTTTTCATCTGCGACACCTTTTCATGATCGGTGAGCGGAACAGTGAACAGCAATTCATAGTCTTCACCTCCGTTCATGGCGGCCGTGACCAGGTTCATGTTCAGTTCCTCGGCCATGCTGGCCGTCTGATAGTCGATAGGAATGCGGTCTTCATAGACACGGCATCCCACGCCACTGGCCTTGCAGATGTGCAGCAACTCGCTCGACAAGCCGTCGCTCACATCCATCATGGCAGTGGGTCGAATACCCAACTGGTGCAGTTCGTCGAGCACGTCAACCCTGGCCTCGGGTTTAAGTTGACGCTGCAACAAATATTCGCGCCCAGCAAAATCGGGCTGAAAATCCTTGATGCCTTGCGAAGCGGCACGCTCGCGTTCGAGCAGTTGCAATCCCATGTAGGCCGCCCCCAGGTCACCACTCACGCACACCAAATCGGTGTCGCGCGCTCCGCTGCGATACACAATATCATCTTTGGCGGCATCGCCTATACAGGTCACACTGATGATGAGTCCGGTCATCGACGCGCTGGTATCACCTCCCACCAGATCCACGCCATAATCTACACAAGCCATGCGCATACCGGCATAAAGTTGCTCAATGTGCTCTAAGGTAAAACGCTTGCTGATACCCAGCGACACCGTCACCTGACGTGGCGTACCATTCATGGCCACCACATCGCTCAAATTCACCACGATGGCTTTGTAGCCCAAGTGTTGCAGAGGCACATAGGTGAGGTCGAAATGGATTCCCTCCAGCAGCAAGTCGGTAGTAATCAACGTCTCACGGTCACCATAGTGAAGCACTGCGCAATCGTCGCCCACTCCTTTTTTTGTGCTGCTATTTTTACAGTCAAACCCTTTGGTGAGATGCTCAATCAAGCCAAACTCGCCCAGGGTGGATATTTCTGTTTCTTGCATACCTTATTATAATATTGTTGTCGTGTGAATCAGCAATGTTTTATTCGGCACACCGATTGATGAGTTCTTTCATGATGAAGGTCATGATGGGTTGTGCCTTTGTGGCCGCTTGCTGCACTTCCTCGTGCGACACATCGGGGGCGATATCTTCACCTCCAAGATCGGTAATTACACTCATGCCGAACACTTCCATGCCTCCGTGTCGCGCCACAATGACCTCGGGAATCGTACTCATGCCCACGGCATCACCTCCCAGCCGATAGAAAAACCTATACTCAGCCGGGGTTTCAAATGTGGGACCTTGCGTTCCCACATACACACCTTCCATGAGGCGGATGTTATGGTCACGGGCTATTTCGCGCGCTTTTGCTATCAGGCGTTTACTGTAGGCCTCGTTCATAGCGGGAAAGCGCTCGCCCAGTTCGGGATAATTCTTGCCACGCAACGGATGCTCAGGGAAAAGGTTCACATGATCTGTTATCATCATCAGGTCGCCAACCTTAAATTCAGGGTTCATGCCTCCGGCGGCATTACTCACAAAGAGCATCTTTATGCCTAGTTCCTTCATTACGCGCACCGGGAAGGTACTCTCTTTCATTGAATAACCCTCATAATAGTGAAAGCGCCCTTGCATTGCCATTACATATTTATCTCCTAGCCTACCGAAGATGAGTTGTCCTTTGTGACCCTCCACAGTAGAAACAGGGAAATGGGGAATCTCCTCATAGGGCAAAGCCATCTTAACACTGATGTGGTTCACCAGGTCGCCAAGGCCGGTGCCCAGGATAATGGCAGTGCGTGGCATTTCACCCACGCGTTTGCGGATGTATTCAGCAGTGCTGGATATGCGATCCAGCCAGTTAATTTCTTGTTCCATGAAAATGATAAATGATTAATAATTGGATAAATGTGGAGAAAGAATCTTTTTTAGAAAATTTACTTGAGCAAATCGCTGTTGTCATTTTCCTCGATTTTCCTTGTCAAGTCGGTGATAAAGTCTCTGCCCTCATAGTCCATAAACCCTACTCTGATGGGAACATAGAAAATGATGTCGCGCATCGTGGGTGGATAATAAGCATTGTTGAGAATGCGCACCGAGTCTTTCTCTGTGGTAATAATAAATTTGCGAGTGCCCGGCAGACTGTTGAATTCATTAAAAATGAAGTCAAAGTCGCGACGGGTGAAAAAATGATGGTCGTCATAATGGATAACACGCACTTGCGCTTCAAACTTGCGCAGATAGCGCACCAGCGGCTTGGCGTTAGCTATGCCGGTGACACACAAAATGGTATCATCGGCCTTGAGCCATCCCAATGACGAGAGCTGCGGACGCGGCACGGGGAACACCGGCACCGGATCGGCATAAAGAATGCGGGAGAAAAACAACTCGGTGGAGGGGAACAGGTCCAGGTTCTCCTTAAACATGCGTATGTCTACCGGCGACAGTTCGCCCGACGGGCACTTGGTCACCACCACCATGTCGCTTTGCAACAACCGATGTTTGGGCTCGCGCAACGTGCCCAGAGGCATGAGCTCGTCTTCAAACGGGGGCCTGCTGTAGTCTACCAGCACAATGTTCACCTTGGGTTTAATGGAGCGATGCTGGAAGGCATCGTCAAGGATAAACAGATTGATGTCGGGATTGATGCGCATCATCTCGTGTATGCCTTTGCTACGGCTCTCGCACACGGCCAGTGTAATCAGGCCATTGAACTTGTGATAGATTTGATAAGGTTCATCACCAATGTCGCGAGGCGACATGTTGTCGGTAGCCAGAATAAAGCCGTGTGTGGCACGCTTGTAACCACGGCTGAGAACGCCTATGTTATAGCGGCGGCACAGAGCCTCAATGATGTGTTCGACATGAGGTGTCTTCCCCGTGCCGCCCACGGTGATGTTGCCCACCGATACCACCGGCACGTCGAAACTCTCGGAGTGCAAGAAGTGGTCGTAGGCAAAATTGCGAATCCACACCCCCGCCCCGTAGAGCCACGAAAAGGGGGTCAAGATCCACGTGAGGATGGTCTTGCGTTGTTGCTTATTCAATATTTTAGTGAAATCCATCACTATTTATTTCCCATTCACTCTATTACACACATAAGAATTACAGGAGCACTTCGGTCTCCATCAGGCATAGCACATGACGACGACCCAAGATGCGAGTCAGTTCCTTGTGGTACTCATAGAGGATACCCATCTCACCTTTCAAGCGCATTTCATACTGGCCGGCCATGTAACTGTTGAGCAATGTGCGCCAGTCGGTTTCAAGTGCAGGATAGTTCTGAGTCTTATATTTTCCATCTTTGAGACCAGCCTTGGTCGCTACCCATTTCACAGCCTCCTTAATACCGCCAAACTCGTCAACCAGACCGCGCTGCTTGGCCGACATGCCATCCCACACACGCCCCTCGGCAATGTGCTTGATGCTGTCTTGCGTCACGTGGCGGCCATCGGCACAGCGACGGGTGAACAGTTCATAGCCATTGTTCACCATGTTCTGCAAGGCATTCAGCTGGAATGGAGTGAGTTCCTTGCCCATCACGCCCATATCGGCATTTTCATTGGTTTTCACCACCTCCACGTTCACGCCAAGTTTATTTTTGATAGCGTCTTCATAGGATGGAATCATGCCGAAGATACCTATCGAGCCTGTGATGGTAGTGCGCTCGGCAAAAATGCGCTGAGCACCACTGGAGATATAGTAGCCTCCCGATGCGGCATAGTCGCCCATCGACACGGCAAAGGGCTTGCCGCTTTTCTTGAAGTCGTCAAGGGCGTGCCATATCTGTTCGCTGCCAAAAGCACTGCCGCCGGGCGAATTCACACGCAACACCAGTCCTTTCACATCGTCGTCGTCTTTCAGTTTCTTGATTTCTTCGCTCAACTCCTCGCTGTCGATGCCATCGGCCGAACCCATCACACCGGCCGAGCCATCAATCTCGCCGCAGGCATATAGCACAGCAATCTTGTCACCGCTCACGCTTTCTTCCACATCGGGAACCAGCATGTCGGGAGTCACCAGGCGCAAATCGTCATCATCCTTGAGACCGCACACGCGTTTCAGTGTGGATTCCATCTCGTCGGCATAGAGCAACTTGTCCACCAAATGATGCTTGACCAGGCTATCGGCCGTCATTGTAACAGTAATACTGTCGACATATTGGTTGAGTTGAGCACGGGTCATTTTGCGATCAAGGGCGATACTATCGGTCATGACCTGCCAGATGTTGCCCAAATACACGGAGGTCTGCAAGCGGTTGGCCTCGCTCATGTTCTCCAGCATGTATGGCTCAACAGCACTCTTGAACGTGCCCACACGGATAATCTGCATTTTCACGCCCAGTTTATCCATCAATTTCTTCATGTAGGGGGTGGCCGATGCCATTCCGTGGAGATCTACGCTACCCTCGGGGTTAAGGAACATGCTGTCGGCCACACTGGCCAAGTAATAATTGCCCTGTGTGTAGCCTTCATAGCCATAGGAATAGATAAACTTGCCGCTCTGCTTGAAATCTTTGAGCGCCGCACGCAGTGCTTCGCTGGTTGCCGGAGCGGCACCTGCGCCATTACACTCCAGAAAGATACCCTTGATTTTATCATTTTCTTTGGCGTTTTTGATGGCCGCCACGAGCGTGTTCAGACTCAGCGACTGCTCAATGCCGCCCTGCATCAGGCTCATCATGTCCACCGAGCCGCTAGCACTGCGTTCATCAATCACACCTTCCAAATTGATGTGCAAAATTGAATTTTTCTCAACCGCAGCTGTGACCGATGACATTTTTGAGCCCATGCTCATCAAAGCCACGCTAAAAACAATTGACGAAATCATAAAGATCATCAGAGCCAAGAAAACACCCACAAATGATCCACACACTACGAGCAAAAATTTCTTCATCATAAGGCAGCGAAGTATAATTTGTTAATAGTCAGTTATTTCCATTTCAAGATTGCCATGCAATACACACAAAAGCAATCATTAACTTACAAAGTTACAGAAAAAAAGTGAAACAATCACACAGATTGCTCATTTTTTTGAAAAAGGTATCTTCGCGAGCACACAATAAGCGTAACGGTCAGCACCGCACTGCACAATGCCAGCCATGGCAACTGCCCTTCTTGCGGCAACCCCATCTGGTCAAAACTGCCGCTATCGACCATGCCACGCTCTTCCATATAGGTAAAGACCACCACCAGACTGTTGTTTAGCGCGTGTGCAATAATGGGTACCCACAACGAGCGGGTCCACCACAACAGATATCCAAACCACGCCCCAAGCAACATGCGAGGCACAAAGCCATAGAATTGCATGTGTATGGCACTGAAAATGATGGCCACCGCCCAGACGGCCACATGAGTGTAGTTGCCCGAGCGACTAAACATCTTGAGCATACCACCGCGGAAAAAGATTTCCTCGCTCAGTCCTGCCAGGAATCCTACCACCAACACATTCGCCAGCAAGCTTGGCACACTCTGGTGCTGCAGCATGCCTTGTGTCATCTGCTCGCCCTGTTTCTCCATAGCCTGCATCCACTGTTCCAGCCCGCTCAAGGCTTGAGGCAACTGCATCGACTTATTCCATTCCACCAGCCAATTCATGGCCGGCAACGACACCACGCACACCAGCACGGCTAACGCAATGCCCTTCCATGAGGGGGCCTGCGACAGGCCCATTACACGCAATGGATTATAATAACACAGAGCCATTGCCGCTATAGCCGGCACCATGAACACCAGCACGTCTTGAAGCACAATAGTTGCATAGACCATGCCGCCCTCCAAGTTGTCCTGCTTAACCATGAAAAACAGCATGACCACACTACACACCACCAGACCCGCCAGAGCCAGCACAAGCAGCAAGAGAATGCGTCGCGCAGGCGATATTTTCCACTTCGTTTCTACCAATGATAAATTTTCCATGTTTTTCTCATTTTTTTTGCAAATATACAGAATAATATCTAATTTTGACAAATTTCTCTAATCCGAAATATTATGAAAACGTTTTTAACCGCTATCTTGCTTCTCTTGACGTGTAGCTTTTACGCCCACACTCAGGTCTTCGACGACATCTATGGCGACACCAGGTCACGCGTCGAAACCGAGAAGTCAAGCAAGACCCAAGCACAAGAGCAGCGCAAAGAGCACGAGAAACAACTTCAGATGCTCAATGACTCGGTCGCCCACCAGCGCGCCAAAAATGCGCTCAACAATGGCCACTGGGTGCTCATGGCCAACCGCATCACCATTGGGCGCACGGCCTATACTATCCCCGGCCTGCAAGATAATGCCAATTTTGTCTTCCAGCAGGGCAACAAGGGCATGGTGCAGGTAGCACTCAACGGCATCAGCCCAGGGCTGAACGGGCTGGGAGGCATCACGCTCGAAGGCGGCGTGAGCGGCATCAAGTGCAGCACCGACGGCAAAGGCAACATCTACTACGACTACCACATTTCCAGCACTGAAATCAACGCTCACATTTTCATCACCGTCTATGCCGGCGGCAGTGAAGCGCAGGCCGTGGTCGACTCCACTTTTGATTCGGGGCAACTCACGCTGTATGGCCGACTCGTCCCTTACATGCAATCACGGCACTGACTAGAGTTTGCTCACATCACACCGACTAACAACAATTTCATCACAACATGATACAGACCATTATAGTCCTTTTTATCGTGGCAGTGGCACTGTGCTTCTGCCTGTGGCGCATCGTGCGCACATTTCGGGGCGAAGGCGATTGCGGCTGCGGCCAGGGTCGCCATTGCAAGCACCGCCACCACAACTAACCACTTGTCGTTCTTTGACCCGAGCACTTCAAGCCACTTCAAGACTGCTTCGAGCTACCGATTCAAGGCAAAAAAATTCCATGATTCTTTGAAAGAATAGATTTTTTGGGTAATTTTGTCGTTTCTAACGAATAAACCAACCGCTGATGAAAGATATTCTCTATGATAGTCACCGCAAACTGAGCGACTTGATTACCGACGAGCCGGGGCTGGTACACATCTTGCAACGAGTGGGCATCCCACTGGGATTCGGCGACATGTCGATTGCCCAAGTGTGCAGTAAGCATGGTGTGAATGCCGATTTTTTCTTGTTGCTGTGCAACATCTACACACACGAGCATTATGTGCCCGAACTTGAGCGCATTCTGTCCATCCCCATGGATCAGCTCATCCCCTACCTGCGACTCTCACACGAATACTACGTGAGCAAGCGATTGCCGCACATCGAGAGTCACCTGCACCACATTGCCGAGCAACTGCCCGAGCGCGCGGCACTCATATTCTTGAAATTCTTTGAGCAATACCGGCGTGAAGTGGTGGATCATTTTCAGCACGAAGAGAAATTGGTGTATCCCCACGTCGAAGCTCTCCAGCAGGGAAAAGCCGACCGCAGCTACAGCATTGGCGCCTTTATCGAGTCGCACGGAAATTTGGAAGACAAACTCAGCGACCTGGTGCTTATCATTTTCAAATATCTGCCTGAACAGGTCACCAGCGACGATGCGGTAGATGTCGTTCACGACATCTTGCAACTGTCGAGCGACTTGAACAGACACAGCCTCATCGAAGAAAAAGTTCTGGTTCCCTACGTAAAGCACCTGGAAAAGGTAGTTGCCCGATGAAAACACGTGTACTAATTATTGAACCCAGCGAGGTGATTGTGACCGGCTTGAAAGTCATCTTGGACGAGGTGACTCGTTTCAAGGTGTTGGACCCTGTCACCGACCCCGCCGCTGCCGACGAGCGCATCCTGGCTTTGAAGCCCGATGTGGTCATCGTCAATGCCACACTGGCCGAGTCGGCTGCAGCATTGCGAGGTGAGCAGGAAATGACCGTTATCGCCTTGTTGTATCAGTATGTGGAGCAACTGCGCCTCAAGCGCTTCGATGCAGTCATCGACATTCGCGAAAGCCGTGCGTCGATTGTGGAAACCATCATCGGAGCTATCCAGAGCAGACCCGAACAGGAAAACAAATCGGCAGGCAACTACGAGCTTTCAAAGCGCGAAATCGCCGTGCTGGTACTCGTAGCCAAGGGACTGACCAACAAAGAAATAGCCGACCAGCTCAACGTGTCGCCCCACACGGTGATTTCACACCGCAAAAACATTGTGCACAAGACCGGAATCAAAAGTGTGGCAGGTCTTACCGTCTACGCCATGCTCAACAATCTCATCGACGAAAGCACACTATTATAACGGCACACCGAAAAGCATGGCAATGACTCACAATTGATAATTCTTAATTGATAAAATGATATTAACCAACTCACTCAATCAATTCGGAGACTACTGCTTGTTTCTGTGGCGCACCTTCAGCATTCCCGAGAAGTGGCGCGAGTTTTTCAAGCGATATCTCAACGAGATCTCAAAACTGGGCATCGACTCCATCCCGCTGATCATCATCGTGTCGCTGTTCATCGGTTCGTTGTGCACCATCCTGATCAAGCTCAACATCACCAATCCGCTCATGCCGCGCTACGCCGTGGGTATGACCACACGCGAAATCATCCTGCTTGAGTTCTCGTCTTCTATTCTGTGCTTGATTCTGTCGGGAAAGATTGGCAGCAACATTGCCAGTGAGATAGGCACCATGCGAGTCACCGAGCAAATCGACGCCCTCGACATCATGGGCATCAACTCGGCCAACTATCTGGTGATGCCCAAAATCACCGGCTTGGTCACCATCATGCCCTTCATGGTCATCATCTGCATGGGCACCAGCCTGCTGGGCGGTTACCTGATTTGCATCTTGACGGGAATCATCAGCACCGACACCTATATTTATGGCATCCAGACGATGTTCATCGAGTGGTATGTGTGGTTTGCGCTCATCAAGTCGCTGTTCTTTGCTTTCATCATCTCCAGTGTGTCGGCCTATTACGGATACACGGTGCAAGGTGGCTCCACCGACGTGGGCAAGGCCAGCACCGACGCTGTGGTGATGAGCAACATCATGATTCTGCTTGTGGACGTGATTCTCACCAAACTCATGCTGCAATAACCCATTTCACAACGTAACATCACTCATTATGATAGAAGTCAAAAACGTAGAAAAGTCGTTCAAGGAAGACGGCGGCGTGCGCCAGGTGCTGTATAACATCAACGCAAAATTTTACGACGGGAAGACCAACCTCATCATCGGTCAGAGCGGATCGGGAAAGACCGTGCTGGTGAAGAACATCGTGGGTCTTTTCAAGCCCGACGTGGGACAGATTCTCTACGATGGCCGCGACATCACCGTCATGGACCGCAAGCAACTCAAAGCACTGCGCAACGAGATAGGCATGCTGTTTCAAGGATCGGCATTGTTCGACAGCGAGACGGTGCTAGGCAACGTCATCTTTCCGCTCAAGATGTTCTCCAAGATGAGTGCAGAAGAACAACGCGAGCGTGCCCAGTTCTGCATCGACCGCGTGAACCTCACCGGCAGCGAGAACAAGTATCCCAGCGAGCTCTCGGGCGGCATGCAGAAGCGAGCCGCTATTGCCCGCGCCATCGCCCTCAACCCCCGCTACCTCTTTTGTGACGAGCCCAACTCCGGCCTCGACCCCAAGACTTCTATCGTGATTGACGAATTGCTGAGCGACATCACTCACGAATATGGTATCACCACCATCATCAACACTCACGACATGAACTCGGTGATGGGCATCGGCGAGAACATCGTCTTCATCAACAAGGGACACGTGGGATGGATAGGTAACAAAGAAGAAATCTACAACGTAGACAACGACGACCTGAACAACTTTGTCTATGCTACCGACCTGTTTCGCGACGTGCGCAAATACCGCCGCGAACACGGGTACACTCCCACCAAGGTAGTGTAATTCACTCATCTACAGACCTCCACTAAGCCCCAGAAGTTTTTAACCAACTTTTGGGGCTCTTTATATTGATATTTCACCCTTTAATATGTTAATGTAAAAAAAATTTCCTCAAAATTTTGTTTTTTCACATTTAAGTGTTAATTTTGCCGCGGATTGTTAAATCATCTCACGCGACTTAAAAAGACTCCAAGATGAAGAAATCTACCATTTGGATACTAACCATCGTGATGGCATGCGCCTTCGTGGGCCTCCTGCTCGTGCAAGTCATGTATATGGAAAACATGATCAAGATGCGCAATGAGCAGTTTGCCGAAACAGTCAAGCGCAGCCTCTATGGTGTGTCTACCATGCTTGAACAGAACGAAACCAAATACTTCCTTGACCTAGATCTGGAAGAGGCCGAAGCAGCCTATGCGCCGGTACACAAGAGTAACGCAGCCACCGGCAGTTTCGACTACCCCGGCGACACCAACCTCATGGACTCGGTAGCCGACAGCGGCCACTTGCGTCTTGAGCATCCGGCCAACCTGGGAACGCTCAAAAACTTCAACCAAAGTTACTCCACCAGGCAGGAGATCCTCAAGGGACAATACCTCTACCAGAGAGGTCTGCTCAACGAGGTGATTCTCAACATCCTCACCCAAGCCAGCGACCGCCCCATCACAGAGCGCGCCGACTCGGCAACGGTACACGACTATCTGCAGTCGGAACTGGAATTCAACGGGCTGAAACTCCCCTTTGAGTTTGCTGTCGTGAGCCGCAACAACGGCATTGTTTACTCCACGGCCGGATATGCGCCGCAGTCGCAACAGGAAGTGTATGGACAGATTCTGTTCACGGGCGATCCCGTGAGCAAGCAGAACTACCTCAACGTCACCTTCCCCACCAAAAGCGACTACATCTTTTCAAGCATCAAGTTCATGATTCCGTCGCTGGCCTTCACGGTGATTCTGCTGGTCATCTTCCTCTACACCATCATCGTGGCTTTCCGCCAAAAACGCCTCACCGAAATCAAAAACGATTTCATCAACAACATGACCCATGAGTTCAAGACGCCCATCTCGTCAATCTCCATAGCTGCGCAGATGCTCAACGACGACTCGGTGCGCAAGAGTCCGGCCATGCTCAAGCATGTATCTACCGTCATTAACGACGAGACAAAGCGACTGCGGTTCCAAGTAGAAAAAGTGCTGCAGATGTCCATGTTCGACCGCAAGAACGCCACCATGCGCCTTGAGGAAGAAGATGCCAACGCCAGCATCGACAGCGTGGTGAACACGTTCAAGCTCAAAGTGGAGAAATATGGCGGACACATCCAGGCCAATCTGGATGCCGAAGACCCCATCATCAACGTGGATCGCATGCACTTCACCAACGTTATCTTTAACTTGCTGGACAACGCTATCAAGTACCGCCGCGATGAAGAACCGCTGCAACTCACCGTCACCACCTG
Organism: Muribaculaceae bacterium; assembly: GCA_017940245.1. GTDB lineage: Bacteria > Bacteroidota > Bacteroidia > Bacteroidales > Muribaculaceae > Sodaliphilus. The sequence continues at coordinate 21,745 of JAGAYZ010000005.1, forward strand.
CAACCCCGACGACGACCACCTGCAAATCATCGTAGCCGACAACGGCATCGGCATCCGCCGCGATGACCTGAAAAAGATATTCGACAAGTTCTACCGTGTCTCGACCGGAAACAGGCACGACGTGAAAGGTTTCGGACTGGGACTGGCCTACGTGCACAAAATGATTACCCTGTTCGGCGGAAACATTAATGTGGAAAGCGAACTGGGAAAAGGCTCGAAATTTATTATTACATTACCTTTATTAAAATAAACAACATTATGGACGAAAAATTGAGAATTCTTCTTTGCGAAGACGATGAGAACCTGGGAACCCTCACCCGCGAGTATCTCGAAGACAAGGGCTACAAGGCCGAACTCTTTGCCGATGGCGAAAGTGGCTATCGCGCATTCTTGAAGGGCAAGTTCGACATCTGCCTGCTCGACGTGATGATGCCCAAGAAAGACGGCTTCCAGCTGGCTCAAGAAATCCGCACCGTCAATAGCGACGTGCCCATCATCTTCCTCACCGCCAAGTCGCTGAAGGAAGACATCCTCGAAGGCTTCAAAATCGGTGCCGACGACTACATCACCAAGCCTTTCAGCATGGAGGAACTGGTTCTGCGCATCGAGGCCATCCTGCGACGCGTCAAGGGAAAGAAGGGCAAGGAGGTCACCGTCTACAAAATTGGCAAGTTCACCTTCGACACACAACGACAGGTGCTCTTCACCGATGAGAAGACCGACAACCTCACCACCAAAGAGAGCGAGTTGCTCAGCCTGCTGTGCGCCCACATGAACGAAATTCTGGAACGCAACTTCGCCCTGAAAACCATCTGGATCGACGACAACTACTTCAACGCACGCTCCATGGACGTCTACATCACCAAGCTGCGCAAGAAACTTAAAGACGATCCCGACATCGAGATCATCAACATCCACGGCAAGGGTTACAAGCTCATCGCTCCCGACCCCGAAGCCAAGTAAAACCCATCAACAGGGGGCGATGCGCTTTTTCATGGCACCGCTCCCTTTTCATTATTATTTTATGCTTTTTAAATTCATTCATGCCCGCCTGCGACAAGCGTTTTTTGCACTGACGCTATTTCTAGGAAGCAGTATCGTTGCCCATGCCGCCATGACGACACCGCCTCTGTGTGCCGAATATGATGGCACCAACCTCTATATTGCGGCCAACGACGGCAATGGCACCGAAATGTGCTACTGGTTCAAGCGCTGCATGGCCAATGAACTGTTTACCTTCTACCGCGTGGGCCAGCGCACCGTCGGTCGCAACACCAGCGACACCGAAGGCATTTCAAAAATCACAACTTGGCTCAACGTAACAGGCAGCGACAACATCGGGCCGGTGGGCATCAAAGGCTATCCCGACTTTGTGGGAGGCAACCACCGCTGGAGAAACCGCGACGAGAATGGCAATTTCATTTCGGGATACTCCAATGTGCGCACTGCTCAATGCGATTCGGTAATCGTAAAACTCGACGGGCTACCACTCAACACTAAGATGAACGGACAACAGGTTCTCGTAACTGTGTGGAACACACTCTTCGACCCTCTTGTCGCTCCCGAAAACGGCAATTCTACCACACTCACATCCCCTATCATCAACGAGCAGGTTGAGTACCGCATCCAGGACAACAGCATCGATGTCGTCCTTGAACACAAATACCTAAAAGACTTTGTGGTGAGCACCTACTACGGCATGCAATCCATGTGTAATGGCGAAGATTCAATCATGACACCTAGCGGCAAATTCTCGGCCTTCACCGCAGTGGCCAACTGTAATGGCGGCTTCAAGAAAAAGGATTACAATGACTTCAACCGTTACACTGAACACACGCCCAATGGCTGGTGCCAGTCGGCATGGATGCGGCCCGAAGGGCTGGGAACACACCAATTCATCGGTGATAACTCCAGTATTTTTTGGAGAGGTAGCGGGAAATGCTACCATTGGCTGATGAAAGATTCACAAGTATCTGCCGGACAGACCCACCAGTGGAACGGCATCTACACCTGGGCGTTACCACTGGTCAACGACCCCGACTTGATTGCCTACCGCGGAATCATCGACCAGCAGGAAGCGCTCTATATCGACACCAAGCAGGCGTGCGACCGCACACTGCCCCTGCCCGACAACTGGAAAGGATATTATGTCCTGGAAAGTAAAGGCGAAGGCAGCATCACTCGAAGTGGGAACTCGCTTCACATCAGTGCCACAGGCCCGGCATCGTTTATCATTTCAAAAAGCTTTAAGGGTGATGTCAATCTCGACCGGATAGTGGATGTAGAAGACGTTAACGATAGCATTAACTACATCTTGCGTACTAAAACGGTTGATTTCATCGCCGACATCAATGATGACAACGTTGTGGATGTAGCCGATGTGAACGAAATCATCAACATCATTTTAGGAACACCCACACAAGCCTAAAACAGGTGTCCTATTGATTCACAAAAGTGAACAAAATGGGGAAAAAGTGACATTCCAGATGCAGGCGTGCCACTTTTTTTTGTAATTTTGTTTTTGAAAGCATAACTAGTTGACGATATGCGTGCGATTTTTTGGATTTACCAATGGGCTATTGCCGCACCTATCATGCTGGTAGCCACCATTATCACGGCACTGGTCACCATGGTAGGATGCTTATTCGACCGCAACTACTGGGGCTACTACCCCGCCAAGTGGTGGTCGCGCTTATGGTGTGCCATTCATTTTGTGAAAATCGAAGTAAGAGGACGTGAGAAAATCGACCGAAAAACATCTTATGTATTTGTGGCCAACCACCAGGGTGCCTACGACATTTTCTCCATCTACGGCTATCTGGGACACCCCTTCAAGTGGATGATGCGCAAAGGCATTGCCAATATTCCGCTGGTGGGCACCGCCTGTCGTGCAGCCGGCCACATCCTGGTCGACACCAAGAGTGCCGGCGGACTGCGCCACACCATCGAGGACGCCCAGCACCGGCTAGGCGACGGCATGTCGCTGGTCATCTTCCCCGAGGGACGCCGCACCTCTACCGGCGAAATGGGGCCTTTCAAGCAGGGAGCGTTCAAACTGGCGCTGGAGTTTAACCTGCCCGTAGTGCCCATCACCATCGACGGCAGTTACCGCGTGATGCCCCGCTCCACATTTAACGTCACGCCGGGCACCATCGTGCTCACACTGCACTCGCCCATCGAGCCAGCCGCCGACGGCCACGATTTCGAGACCGTGAGTCGTGAGGCTCGCGCCGCCATTGAGAGCGCTCTTTGACACCCGCTCATCGCTTTGCCCCACACACATTACCCCTTACCCATTGCCACGCCCATGTAACAATTTGGGCGCGTTTCACTTAATTTAACGCTCCAGTTTTGATATTAGCAATAATTTTTTAGTAATTTTACGACTTGAACATAATTCTATAACTTTGCATAGCCAAATTAACCAAAAGTATAACCAAAAACAAAGCATCTATTATGAGAAATGTACTACTTGCAATGGCTGTAGGCGTGACTTTTAGTGGAATGGCCCAGATTCTCAATGTAGGTTCTATCGAAAAGGTGAACATTCCTGAGAATCGCGATAATGTGGTGGCTGCCATCAGCCCGCAGGGCGACTACCTGCTGCTGACTTCCAGCTCCAACAAGGGTCTCACCAAATTCGACCTCAGCACACAGCAGACATCGGTTGTCACGACCGATGAAGGAGCCGGTTTCGATGTGATGATCACCAGCGATGGGAAGAACATCATCTACCGTGAAACCTCATTTACACCTAATCACTTGCGCAAGGTGGCACTGAAAGCCAAAAACATGGCTACCGGCGCACAACAAGTGCTCGTTGCGCCCACACGCGACCTGGAAGGAGCAGCCATTCAAGGTGCTACCGCCCTGGCTGTAGATGGCGGCCGACTGAGTGCCCGCGCACTGAATGGCACTTCCACCGTGACCTCGCGGCCTGTGCTCTCAATCAAAAACCGCCAGCTCATGATCACCGAGAATGGACAGACCCGCCTGTTCTCGCCCATGGGCACCGACCACAGCTATCTGTGGGCATCCATCTCACCCGATGGATCCAAGGTGGTCTATTTCATTGCGGGCAACGGCACCTGGGTGTGCGACATCAATGGCGAGAACAGTCGCCGCATCGGCATCCTGCGCGCTCCGCAATGGCTCAACGACAGCGTAATCGTGGGCATGTATGACGAAGACGACGGAGAATTTATCTACGCCTCCAAGATCATCGCTGCCGACCTCAACGGCAACCAGCAGACTCTCACTGGCGACAATGTGGTGGCTATGTACCCACACGCCAGCGCTGCAGGCGACAAAATCGCGTTCTCTACTCCGGCCGGAGAGGCCTATATTATTAATGTCAATAAATGATCACAGCTATGAAGAAGATTTTATTACTCACAGTAGCTGCAATCATGGCAGCTGGCATGCTACAAGCTCAGACACCCGACCAGGTGCGCATCTATCTGAACCCGGGACACGGCAGTTGGGGACCCAACGACCGCCCAATGGCCACTATTCCCTATCCCAACCTGCCCGAAACAGGTCGCCCCGATACCTGCGGCTTCTATGAAACCAACACCAACCTGTGGAAAATTCTGCGCATGGGCGAAGTGCTGGAGCGCATGGGCGTGAAGCACGAAAACATCATGTACTCGCGCGTGAAGAATGGCCCGTTCCCCTACGTGAGCGGCGCACCCGATGAAGAACTCTACAACCGTCCGCTGAGCGAGATAGCCCGCGAAGTGGATGCCAACAACATGGACATCTTCGTTTCCATCCACTCCAATGCAGCTACCGATGGCACCAGCACCAACTACCCGCTCTTCCTCTACCGCGGACAGGACAAACCTGCAAGCGGCGACTATGAGCACAACGAGGGCAGTTACGAGATGTGCGATGCCTGCTGGCTACCCCACTACATGGATGAACTCGACCCGCAGAGCCACTACAGCCGCACACAGAAGAACATACGCGGCGACTGGAACTTCTACGGCTCCACCTACCAGACCACGACCAGCAAGGGCACCTTCACCGGCTATCTGGGCGTGTTGCGCCACGGCACTCCGGGCTTCTTGATGGAAGGCTACTTCCACACCTACCAGCCCGCACGCCACCGTGCGCTCAACCCCGACTACTGCTATCAAGAAGGCACCCGCACGGCACGAGGTCTGTGCGACTATTTCAACCTGAATCCTGAGCCAACAGGCTACATCATGGGCACCATCAAGGACAAGCACATCCGCATCAACAATCCGCTGTTCACCTATGCCAACGGCAGCGACGACCAGTGGATGCCGCTCAACGGTGCCACCGTGCGCCTGCTCAAGGACGGACAGGTGGTTGACACCTATCAGGTAGATAACAACTACAACGGCATCTTTGTGTTCGAAGACCTGGAACCGGGCCTTTACACTCTCGATGCCAGCTGCGAGGGCTATGAAGACCTGGACGCGCAGTACAAGGGCGAAATCGAAGTCAAGGCCAACGAAACGGCCTACACCAAGATTTACCTCAGCACGGTGGGCTACCTGCAGCCCGAAACGTTCTTCAAGAACTACCCCGATCCCGTACAGCCCGAAGGACTGACGATGCCCGAATCGTTTGAGTTCACACAGCAAGCCGCCACGCTGAGCGGCATCGAGGGCACAGTGAAACGCGCCATCGTGCGCGGCGACTCCACCTTTGTGCTGGAAAACAATGGTCTGGAGGCCAACATCCACGTGGTCAACAACAAGACGCAGCAAGTGGTGGGCCAGGTGAGCACTGCCGGCCTGCACAGCGACACGGGCAACCTGGGATTCTACTCGCCGCTGAGCGACATCGCCTTCACGGCCGACGGCACGCTGGTGGGCGTGAACAGCATCCGCAACCAGAGCCAAGACCGCTTTGTGGACGATGGTTACAAGCGCGGCACGCTCTACATCTACAAGTGGCTCTCACTAGCCGACAATCCCGTCGACTGGATCACCACCGACAACTCGGCCAGCTGCTACCGCGGCGACATGGGCACAACGATGGCCGTGGCCGGCTCGGCCAGCAACTGCACCATCCTGGTGTCGGCCATCAACGCCAGCAATGGCAACGTGCGTCTGCTCACCCAGAAGTTCTACGACGGTGCCGTGACCAGCATCTACTACACCGAGCGCTCTTCCAGCGCCACTCACCCGTTCAGCACTTCGCTGGCCGGCAACGACTTCCGCCTCACGCTCTCGCCACGCGACGAGACACACTTGGGCGAGAACGGGCTGATTGTGAACGCCAACCAGTTTGTGTGGGATGGTGGCCTCATCACGCCTCATGAAATCAACCTAGCTGCTTCTACTGCCAACAGCACCGAACTGGCCAGCATGAGCAGCGACTTGGTGAATCCCGCTTCGGGCGGTGTCTCGTTCTTCCGCTACCTTGACCGCGCCATGATGGTGGTTCCCGTGGTTGCCGACGGCATGGTGACAGGCGTGAACGTGCTGGATGTGACCGACGGCCTGGACCAGGCCACTCAGGTCAACACATTGGGCACAACTCTGGCCGAGCCCATCAGTGCCGAGGGCGCTACGCTCAACACCGGTGCCAAGGTAGATGGCGAAAAAGTGGATCTCATCCTGATGGTAGACAACAAGATGATTCGCTTCACTCAAGACACTAGTGAAACCGTGACCGGCGACCTCACTGGCGACGGCATTGTGGATGTGAGCGACGTGAACCTGCTCATCAATGTGATTCTGGGTAATAAAACGGTTGCCGACTGCGCTGGCGACCCCAACCTGAACGGCGATGCCAGTGTTGACGTGAGCGACGTGAACGCCATCATCAACATCATCTTGCGCAAGTAATCACCTCACAGCGAGTGCGCAAGCACTCAGCACAATAAGGATGCGCCCCCACGTATGTGGTGTGGCGCATCCCCATTTTTTAAGGACACCTGGCCACTACCTCTTTCGAGAGTTTCAATGTCCTTTTGTTGAATTTTTCAGCAAAACAAAACCTTTATGTTATTATTATTTGTAACTTGCAAGCCTATTATTTGACAAAAACCATAACCGAACCATTATGACACAGTATTACTTATTATTGGTGTCCGCTAAAACTTTTTTAGCGGCTGAAAAAATCAGGCTGAATCCCGTTGCCGAGGTTCAGCCTTTTTCGTTACCTTTGTTTTCGTCACAAAAACCAGGTAACTTGAACAAAGATGAACAAAGGTACACAT
>JAGAYZ010000037.1 GCA_017940245.1 Muribaculaceae bacterium
CAAGTGCGGCACAACGCTACTTTCATTTTACGATATTGTTGTTATGTTGGTTACTGACTTGCTCCCCCCCCCTGCGGGTTAGTGAACTCTGGGAATAACTCTAACTGCGCCCATTGGCGATTTTTCTTACTGGCGTTATTCATCTTCTTTGCCCTCAATCTTTTTGCACAAATTCTTTGCGCGGTTAATAATGTACGGTCTTGTGTCGCCGTCTGAAATGTCGCAACTCTCACTACATAGCGTTACCCAAAACCACGCTACTTTGATTTCTACCCTTACGACAAAATACACCGGCAAATCGTCTGTGGGGCCGTAATTGGTTTCAAAGTCGTTAGGTAGTGCAACGTGTTGTAAATCCTGCACCTCTTCCACGATGCGCACATGGCGGCTATATCTGTTTATTATCTTCATCTTTCTTGCTTTGTATATGCCCGGCTTTCGCCGGGCTAAAGTTTAATAACTAAAGATTAAGAACTAACTAATAAATGCTGACACGGCCCTAACTCGATTCGAGTACGATGCCTTAGTGGTGGTGTAGGTGGCGATGCCGTAGTAGAGGTTCAGAAGCCAGGCGTGGGTCGCGCTGGACTCGGTAGAAGTCCAATACCAATAACCATCAATCGTTTTGCCGCCTACATACTCTAAAGCGGCGTTAATGGCTTTGCGATTGAGGAATACAAAGTACAATTCGCCCAAACTTGGAATGTACCAACCATCGGGCAAAGTGATATTCTGATTAAGTCCGATTTTCTTTAGATGCTCCGTGTTGGCTTTGCCGTTCCAATCGGCTACGGCATCTAAATAGTTGTCAATGTAACCGGCGTAATCGCCTTTGTCTTTGTTGGCGGTCAGCGTAATATCTTCGCCGTTTGCTTGGTCGTTGAGTGCTACCACAATGGATTTGCTGCCCCACTTAACACCGATACCAATGCAAGCGGCGCAATAGTCGGCGTTGTCGCCGGTAAACAGAACGCGCTTACCGCCGTCCAATACCAAATAAATACCGTCTGGCTCTTGGTCGGTTGCTACTACTGCGTCCGCCTGTGGCTGTGGCGTTGTTTCACCCTCTGCCAAAAACTCATAAGCCTTACGGCAAAAATCTACGGTTTCGGGCTTCTCAATGTTTGCAAACTTATCCAAAAGTTGCAATTTCATTTCTTGTTTTTCTGTCATAACTTTACTTTTTTTAGATGTTATTAAATAGTGCTTAAAAGTTCCAAAGCCATATAGCCGATTTCACGCCTAACACTAATAAATCGACTACTACGATAAGTGCTATTATCGTTCCGATGCAGCCTAAACTACACCCGGTTAATTCTTTTCTGTCTTGTTCGTTCATATTACCTATATTTGAATTGTTAAAATTTTGCTAAATTCTCGTTTTGGGGCGTTTCTTTTCGTCGGGTGTAGTTGTTCACCAAACTACTTTTATCGTGCCCTGTGGCGTTTTCTGTTTCTCTACATTGGCATTTAGTCTTTTAGGTAGTACGGTGTAGTGTAACCTGCACCTTTCAGGGGCAAATCTCTACACCATTCAATCGGTTTGCTAAATAAAGCCTCAACATCTGCCAAAGATTGGTCGGGGGTTGCTTCTACTACTATTTCATCGTGAATATGAAAAACTATATCTAAACCGGCTTTCTTGGCGCGTAATATCACGATACCTAATATATCGCGGGCAACGGCTTGTACTATATTCTCGGTCAGTTTACCACCGTAAGTTCTTACCTTTCCCCACTTTTTTGTAGTCTGGTTCAATCCCTCATATTCTATTATTTCGTGGTCGCCTCTCCAACCGTCGTTATACTCTGTGCCAACTTCGGCGCGTGGGTAACAGATAGTGCGCCCTGATGGTAGGGTAATTAGCAACATACCCCAACGCTTACTAACTACGATGCCACGATGTACGGTTACGCTCTCGCCGGTTTTTAACGCTGTCATGGCGGCTTTTTCGATTATAGCCCACATTTTAACGATACGTGGGTTACTATCGCGCCAACGTTTTACAATTTCCTTTTCTTCATTCTCTGTAAGCCCTAATTTACTGCCTCCCATCGCCTCCAAAGCGGGTACGCCACCGCCATAGCCCAAAGCCAAAGTTGCAATCTTACCTTTAGGGCGTAGTTCTGCGTTTTGTCCGTGTTTCTCTACGGGTACGCCAAACATCTTTGAGGCGTTAGCACAATATATGTCGCCGCCTTTCCTGAATACTTCCAACACCCAATCTTCACCGGCTAACCACGCAATTACGCGGGCTTCAATAGCCGAAAAGTCGCAAACGTGGAATGTCTTGCCCGGTGCTGCAATAAACGCCGTGCGTATTAACTCGCTTAAAACTTGGGTAACATTGGCGTAGTTTAGTTCAAATTCTTCTAAATCGCCCTGCTTTACCAACTCGCGGGCGTAGTCTAAACTTTCCAAATGGTTTTGTGGCAAATTCTGAACTTGTACCAATCTGCCCGCCCAACGCCCGGTACGTGCCGCGCCGCAAAACTGCAAAAGTCCGTGTATGCGTCCATCGGCGCAAACGCAATTCTGCATAGCGTTGTATTTCTTATTTGAGGTCTTACCCATTTCGCGGCGAATGGCTAAAACTTTCTGTGCTTTGGGCCAGTATTTAAGTTGGCTTTCCAAATCGTCTAAATTCTTCTTATTCAGGCTTTGGATAGTGAAACCTGTTATACGGCTCAAATACTCTTTTATCTGTGCGGGGCTGTTGGGGTTTTCCATTCCTGTAAGCTGCTGCGCCTCGGCTAATAACTGCGCCTTATATTCATCGTCGAAACGTGCGGCGGCATCTACCAAAACACGGTCTATCATTACGCCCCGGTCGTTAATTTCTTGGTCGGCCGTGTATAGTTCTTCGTCAAAGGTCGGCGCGGTCAGTCGGCGAACTTTGGCTAATATCTGCTGCTCTACTTCAACATCGCGTATATTGTATTTCTTGAAAGTTTCCCATCTATCGGGCGCGTCGCTTGGTTGGTGTCTGCCGTTCTTGCCTGGTATGCTGAAATAGCGTATTAAGGTCTTACCCTCTTGCATCTTTCCCGCTTCAAACTTCAACACTTCGCCGCATTGCCCTAACGAAAGCGGCAAACCCATTCGGGCGGCTCGTACCATTGTGCAACGCCATTGGGCGGGGTCTAACGGCTCGGCAAATCCATAATACTTACTTATGCAGATTCTTTCAAAAGCGGCGTTAAATGCCGTTTTTGTAATTGTGGGGTCTGTGAGGGCTGCAAAGATTTCATCGGGCAAAGTTTCACCCTGCGCCATATCTACGCATTGCACATCGCCGCCATCTACACTATACGCAAAAAGCAATATAGTAAAGTCTGGTGCCTCAACGTACTTGTAAACTCCACAATTCACAAGGTCGTTACTGCTATAAGTTTCTATGTCTATGCCTATTTCTCGCATTTTCCTTGCTGTTTCGGGGTTATTTTCTTTGTTCTTTGCTTTTTGGGGATTCGGGGCTTAATCTCTCCGGCTTTTCGCGCTTCGTCAATTTTCCGGGTAAACACTTCCTGCATTGATAGTAGTGTTATTTCGCTAATAAGCTGCCTTTCGGATGAACTCAAACGCGATTCCCGCTTTTCTATCTTCTGAAACTCGGCATAAAGCGTTTTTGGGTCTAAAAGCCCTTTATCTTCCAAACTCTCAAAGGTGGTACGCTTTAGCCGTTGCCCTTTCTCCAATTTGTCGGCGGCTTCCTTACGCTTTTTTTTTGAACTGCTCAATAGTTACGCCTATCTGGGCTTCTATCGCTTCGGGTGCTACGTCGATTGCTATTTGGTCTAATTCTTTATCTGCCATAGTGCTTAATACTTGATATTGTGCGCGTCTAATACTTTCTTGTTATACCAAAAATGGGGCGCGTCGTTACCGTAATCGTCGCGGTCTATGTAGCCGTTAAAAATTACTTCGTCTTTGTAGATAACTTCAATGTCTGCACCGTCGCTATTTACTAAATCCATAACGATGTTTACCGCTTTCGTAAAAGTCCGTTGTGTCAGGCGTTTAATAATGTAGGTGCTAACGTGTCGGTGGCGAAAATCGCTAACGCTGCCTTTCCGTATTTGGTAGATTTTGGCGGCGGCTACTACCAATAACGCCAACGATACTACGATGCTGATTATAATGTATATGCTCATTGTTCTTTCTCCTTTACTGCGCCCGCCGCCACATCTTCACCATCGGCGGCGGGCGCGCGTCTTTTAATTTTATCGTATGAACAGAAAAGATTTAGTTACTACAAATCTTCATCATCTTCGTTGTCTAATTCAACATCGCCAAAGTCGGCTTCGGCTGATACTCTGCCGCCCAGTCGGTCGTCGTCTTTGAACTTCATAATGTTGTTAAGTCCACACGCTACGCCACGGTTGCCGCTAACATCGTAGCCGTAGAACGTAACCGATACAACGGCCCAAACACCGCTATATACTTCTTCTTCGTCCACGATAGGCACTTTGTTTTTGTCCACGATGCCGGGGCGTGTATTACTCTTGGCATTAACGAAAAAGTGGTCTTGGTAAATATCGTCCTCTTTCTCGTCGCCATCGCGTAACGGCATATCAAGTTTTTTAGGCTCTTTGCCGCCCCATTTGGCTACTACTGCGGCTTTCTTGGCGGCTTCGATAGCCTCCTGCAAAGCCTTAATCGTTTCTTTCTCGGTTTTCGGGATAAGTACATTTGTCATATACTTTCCATCTTCTGCGTTTCCGTCCGGGTTGTACTTTGCGAAAACGTGGGTGTAGGATAGGCGGCACGGGCCAAACACTACCTTACCATCTTTTACAATCGGTTTAATCATAATTGAAATGAATTAAAATTGTGAATAACTATAAATTGATTTCCTTAAAATCGTCGGCGGCTGCATTGAAAGCCGGGCGTTTGTCGCTGTCAGGTGCTAACGTTGGTTTGCCCTGTGGTTTGTCTATGTAGTCTTTGCACAACTCGGCAAACCGTTTCTTTCCTATCAACTTTTCAAGGTCTGTAATAGTTCTTAATTCGGTCGGCTTGGTGTAGGATTCAGCGGCAAAGCCATTATCTGCCAAAAGCTGCATCACGGCTTCGGGGTCGGTAATCTTTCTTACGCTACGCCCTGCTACAATCTTATAACCGGCATACTGAACGCCACTTAAAGCCTGTTGCAACGCATATTCTTCGATACCGGCTAACCACGTCTTAATAGTGGCTATCTGTGGCAAAACGATAGTTTCCATATCCTTTTTGCTCACTAATAGCGGGTTGGCGTGTTCGGTCGCCGTCTTAATGCACGTTGCCGCCAAAGCCTTGCAACTGCACTTCACCTTACAGAACTGGCACCACTCACCGGGTAACTGCTTACCTTTACCGCTATATGCTTCGTTGGCTTTCGGCTGTAAGTCTTTAACCGCCCACGCCTGTAAATCCTCGGCTGTAATCTCAAACTCTGAAAGGTTGTCGATTCGTGGCTGTACGATAGTCATACGCACACGGTTAATGTTATATTCAAAACTGAAAGCCTCGTAAGCACCTAAAGCGTAGATTTTCATTTGCGGATTCTCGTAGGCTGATACCTTAACGCCTTTTCCGTACTTAAAATCTATAATCTCTAAACACCCATCGGCAATAATCACCGCGTCGGCTGTGCCGAAACCGTCCGGGATATATTTAGTAAAGTCCAAACGAACTTCTACCAATAATTGAGCGTCGGGGGTCTTTGAGCGGGCGGCGTTGAACTTCTCCAACACGATTACTTTATACGTTTCCGTGTATTCGTCCATTTCGCCGGTGTGGTACTTGTCGAATAACTGCGCTATTTCCGCTTCTTCGTCTTTGGTCGGTACGCCCAAAAACTCTTTAAGGTGCTTGGCGCAAAAAGCGTGTGCCAAAGTGCCTTCTTCTGCGTATGCGCTCCCCCTATCCTCTACTTTTTCTTCAAGGCGTGGGGCGGCGGTGCAATTCATCCACCTATGGGCCGCGCTGGGGCTTAATATTGCGTGTAGTCCGGGCATAATCAATAGGGGCAAGGGGTTACTATTTCGCCGTCCTGCAATACCAATTCGTCGCACTGCTTAATGAACGATTCGCGTTTGTCGGCGGGCAAAGTGCTTGGTTTGTCGCTGCCCAATAGGGCGGCAATGTTCTTGAACTCCGCCGTTAGTTGCTTGTGGTACTTCTTATAACCGTCGCTGTCTGTGTTGTTCTTGTAGTCCTCGCCCTCGATACGTTGGCGGGTACGGTGCATCGCTTCCCTAATATCCTGTTCGGTCAGTTCTTTAGGCCCTACCGATGCCGCCGGTGCTTCGGCTTCGGGTGCTGCCTCGGCGTTTGCCTCTGGTGCCGCTTCTGCCTCGGCGGTTATGTCGGACGTGGGTTTTGCTTTGCCTTTGCCGCGCTTGCCCTGTGTCGGGGCTGCGCTCTCTCCGGGTTGCTCACTTGTCGCCGGTGCTATTTCAGTCGGCGGCGTTCTCTGCAAGATAGACGTAACTAATTGTACGACTTCGGGCGTTACTCCGATATTCACTTGCACGTTAATACTAAAGTCTGTTTTCATAACTAATAGTGCTAAAATTAAACTTCCGTTTTCTTTGCATACACCACGTTATCGTTTTCCTCTCTCAATTCTAAAGTTTTGATAGGGTAACACTTCGTAGATGTAATTTCGTTGCTTAATTCGCCGGTTTGGGCGTTATAATACTTTTTGTCGGCGTTGATAACATCGGTAACAACCATCTTTCTTTCATAGTTGTTTGATTTCAACGTGTCGCCTACATTGATTTCGCTTTCTGTGCGAAAACAATACTTTTGCATCTTTCGGCTATTGATTTGCTCAATAGTCAAAGTGTCGTTTGTGAATACTACTAAAATCGTTTTCATTGCTTATAGTGCTTTTTAGTTAATACCTCATTTCACGATATAGGGCGCGTATATCGTGGACTAATACGCCCATCAGAAAGCCACAAAGGGCAATTTCTATAATAGTTCCAATAATCGGCATAGTTGTAATTATTTAATTGAGTACATACCATTCCAACACTTGATAATCTCCGCGCCGGTTGTAACCTTTGCCTTACCCGCCTTACGGATTTTGAACTTTATAAGGCCGTCGGCTTCGTACCGCGCGACGGTGTGCCGGTCTATGTGTAGGGCTTCGGCGGCTTGCTTTTGGTTATACAATCCGTCCGGGTTTACTATCGGCTTGTCAATTATCATATAGCGTTTTTGGTTATTGTCAGTTTATTACTTGTGTAGTCAGTCGAAACACTGAACTTGCACCCTAAAAGATTCTGCATTTGATAGGCAACGCTTTTACCGTTGTCGCAAGCCTGGGCGTTAGGCAAATCAAATGTTCGGGTTTCACCCATTTGCATATTACGCAAATCTTCGCGTGTTACTTTTTCCATATTGTTTTTAATCGTCTGTAAATTCAACATCTTCTATTAAGTGGTTTAACGTAAATAGCGATTCCGATATATCAAGCATCAGATATTCGCCTTTGTCTGCGGCGGCTAATTCGCCCATCATATCGGTTATGCACCGGCGAACTTTTATTAAGCTGCTTACTAACTCCCCCCCCGCTGAAAGGTGTAATCTTTCAGGCTGATTTTGTCTTTGGTATTCTCTGCCATAATGCTACTTGGTTTTATGTTAATACTCTAATTCTTGTTAGCGTGGGAAAAACACTATTTGCATCGCGCCCGCTCCCATTTTGAAACGTGGAACATCGCCGTTAAACTTCATCGCCTTTTTCGCAAAGTGTTCGGCGTGTAGTTCTCCCACGATGCTACAAAAGCGGGTAAAGCCAACTAAACGGCTTTTGCCGTCTTTCGGTTGTAGCCTAATCAAAAATTCGCAGTTTATCGTGGCGCGTAAACTTTCGATGTTTTGCACCTGATACCGTCCGTTTTTAGTGTTCTTTTCTGCCATAATGCTACTTTTCTGTTAAAATTACTTATTTACTTACTTATATCTTTGGCGGAAAAGAAAAACTGCCGTATCTTTGCAGTTGGTTAAACTTTAGTTGGGCTTTAGATGTCCGACAGCCTTTCTTTTGTCCGCGCTTGATAAGTTACTTACTTATATCGAGTGCAAAGATAAAACTTTAGTTTCGTTCTACCAAACTTTAGTTGGCAAAATTAAGGATTTTTAAGAAATAAATGCAACTATGGTAGGATTTGAAGCAAAAATTAAAGAATTGTGTAAACGTAGCGGCACAACTCAAAAACAACTTTACGGGGCTATCGGCGTAACAGATGCCGGTATGCGAAAGATGTATGCGCGTAATTCGTGCGAAGTGGCTTTGCTTGAAAAGATAGCGGAATACTTTAATGTTTCCATTACTGATTTTTTCGGCATTGAAACGCCTACGCTTTCAGATGTCCGCAATAGCATTATAGCGGGGTCGGGAACAATAAACGACGGCGCAACAATTAACCGCCTTATCGCCTTGCTTGAAGAAAAGGACAAACAGATAGCACGTTTACTTAAAATCATTGAAAGCAAATGAAACGGATTCTTTTAACGGCGGCTTGTTTGGTCTGCCTGATAGCCAACGCACAAAGTCAAACGCCCGCCGATTCTGTGGGCGTGTGGGCTGTAAATGGCGGCTCGTATAGTCGTATATACAAAATAACACAACAGGGTGTAAAAGGTAGTGGCGGGCTTGCCTCTGCCGCTACTTTCGGAATTGCCAAAACGAAAGCAAAATTAGAGTTCAAAGGCGAAACAAGCGAACACCCATTTAGCGGGGCGGCACTGCTGCGCCTATACTTTGGCAATCCACCGTTAGAACAAATGACAAACTTATATATGTTTACGCCCGCCTATTCGGTTAAGAATTTCGACGTAGCACGGTTTGAAGTGAAAAAGGGTAAACGATACCTAACCGGCATTTCTGCATCTATTACCGGGTCGTCGGTTGGCGTTTCTTCTGCTGACGATTTGCAGATAGATATTAAAGAAGTTCGCGCGGGCGTGTACGATATAAAGGTATCAGGCAAACCGGGCGAATACTGCCTAATGTTTACCGCAAACGGCGCGGGCGGCTTTGGCGGTGTGTTTGATTTTACGATTAAATAACCGTGCAAATTTTCAGCAAATCAAAATGACTACAATATAAATAATTAAAAATAAGTGATTTATGAACGCAAAAGGATTACTTGAAGGAAAAGTGGCACTCATCACTGGTGCCGCACGTGGTATCGGCAAGGCCATCGCATTGAAGTTTGCCGCCGAGGGTGCTGATATCGCTTTCACCGACCTGGTGATTGATGAAATAGGCCAGCAGACCGAGAACGAAATCGCCGCTCTGGGCGTGAAAGCCAAGGGTTATGCCAGCAATGCCGCCAGCTTTGAAGAGACCGAGAAAGTTGTGGCTCAAATTAAGGAAGACTTCGGCCATATCGACATTCTGGTCAACAATGCCGGAATCACCAAAGACGGCATCTTGTTGCGCATGAGTGAAGCTCAATGGGACGCTGTGATTGCCGTGAACCTGAAATCGGCCTTCAACTTCATCCACGCCCTGGTGCCCATCATGATGCGCCAGCGCTGCGGATCGATTATCAACATGGCCAGCGTGGTGGGTGTGCACGGCAATGCCGGCCAGGCCAACTATGCCGCCTCTAAGGCCGGCCTGATCGCTCTGGCCAAGAGCGTGGGACAGGAGATGGGCAGCCGCGGCATCCGTGCCAACGCCATCGCACCGGGCTTCATCGATACCGACATGACCAAGGCTCTGCCCGAAGACATCCGTGCTGAGTGGGTCAAGAAAATTCCGCTGCGCCGTGGCGGCACCGTGGAAGACATCGCCAACGTGGCCACCTTCTTGGCTAGCGACATGTCGAGCTACGTTACCGGCCAAGTGATTCAGGTCGACGGTGGCATGAACATGTGATGCCTCTTGTTCAATCACTGCTGATTGAATTAGCATACTAAATAATTAGGGTCTGAAAGGCAGCATCTTTCAGACCCTAAATTATTTAGCGCTTATAGTATATTACTTGACGATGATGTCGCACACCGACACGCGGTTCCACTCGGGCTCGCTGAACATGTTGCCCACGCCCTGGCCCTCGGCGCTGATGCGGTTGGCGGCAATTTTGTACTTGTTGACGAGCAGGTTCTTCACGGCGTTGGCGCGCTCGCGTGCCAGACGCTCATTGATTTCCTTGCTGCCTTCGGGCGAAGCATAGCCCTTGATGTCAACCTTAGAATCGGGATGATTCTTCATGTAGATAGCCACGCGCTCCACGTTGGGCAGCTGGTCGGCGGCCACCACGCTCTTGCCCTGGCGGAAGAACACGTTGGTGAGCAGCGACTCGGTGTCCTGACCCTTGACCACTTTCTCAACGGGCTTCTCAACGATTTTCTCAACGATTTTCTCCACCACCTCGGGCTTGCGGTTGCGCAGCTCATTGATTTGAGCGTTCAGGGCGTCGATGTCGGCCTGAGTATATTGCTTGTCGCACAGTGTCATGTAGTGCTCACCATTGCTGTTGGCAAAGTGGTAAGTAACGCCAGCCTGCATTTCCACAGCTGCGTAGTTGGCATTGAAGCAGTTGGTGCTTTGTTCGGCCTCTGCACCCATGCACCACACCACGGCGGGCTTCAGCGACAGGGTCCAAGCCTTCTTCTCGCCCAGGTTCCAGTTGATGTTCAGGCCAGCCTTGGTGTACCACGAGTTCTGGTCTAGGGCCTTCACCTGATATGCGTCGTCAGTTTCGGGGTCGATGAGTGTGTAGGTGCCAGTTTTGTAAGCGTGCCACCATCCCAGTCCGAACACTGCTTCCAGTTCCAGTGCGGCAGGTTTGCCCTTATAACCACCAAACAAGTTGTTCAAGTTCACAGCCATGAAGCCGCCCACCAGCTGATGGTCGAGAATGTTGGCACTGTGAGGGAAGCCAATGTATGCGGGAGGACGCTGCCAGCTGCTGGTGTTCACGCTCCACTCGCCTTCAACGCCCAGTCCCATCACGGGAGTAACTTGCTTGCGCAGTTCCACACCGAACATGCCGCGAGCGTTGGGCCAGAACGAATAATGCTGCAGCGGAGACACAGCTCCACCTTTAAGAGTTAGCGACCAGTTGTCGCTCCACTTGCTGCCGGCCACAGTCACCTGTGCCTGAGCAGCCACAAAGCCCATCACGAGGGCCAAAGTAAGTAATAACTTTTTCATGTTAAAATAATTAGTTGTAAAAACACTATTGATTGTTTCTCAATGTTCTATAATATCATTTGGAGGGCAAGTAGGCGCGGCATCTCAGCTTTGCGTGTCATTCCAGCTTCAGAATCAAGTTGATGATGGCGTTGACATCGCTCACGTCCACTTTCCCGTCGTTGTCGATGTCGGCATTGCCAGGATAGTCGGTGGCGAGCTTGGTTTTAAGTATGATGTTAATTACTGCATTGACATCGCTCACGTCCACCTTGCTGTCGCCGTCTACGTCGCCATGTGTAGCCGAGCGGTAGGCCAGTATTTTTGCCTGCATCACCGAGCCGCTGTTATCAACATCGGCATTTGGCGCTGTGAAGTGCAGGCGATAGGAGCCGGTGTCATTGATTGCCAGCACAGTTTCCAACTCTTGATAGGGCTCATTTTTTGCGACATTGACAGTGGTCGAGTTCACTGCCTGTTCTGTCGCGTCTTTCAAGGTCAGCATCAAGTTGGTCTTGGCATAATTGGTGGCTTGGATTTGATAAATGATTTGCACCTTCAGAGAATCAATTCCGGTGCAATCCAGAGTGGGCGATATCAACTCTTGCACAGTGCCTTGCACAGTAGTGAGCAATGCCACACGGCCACGACTAATGTTTTGCGAGGTGAGCTCAATGCCGGCGTTATTCACAAAAGTCCAGCCTTCATAACTGCTGCGATTGAACAATGCCAGTATTTCTTGGGCTGTTGCCGAGCACGTGGCAAGCAACATCCACACCAACAAAAGCGCTAAATTCTTCACTACTATATTGTCTGATTGTTACAAATTGAGTTGCAAAATTAGTAATTTCAAATGAAATAGCCATCATTTCATGGCAAAAACGACCATTTTATTATACGTTTTGCCATTTTTTTGTTGCCGATTGCAATAAAGAAAGGCAATAAAGAAAGGCATCTCCTTGATAAAAGATGCCTTTCGGATAAGATAACAACCAAAACTTACTGAATTTCGATGACCTTGCTCTCCTTCTTGATCTGGTCGGCTGTCTTCTTGGGCAGAACCACGTTCAATACTCCGTTGTCTACCGTAGCTGCAATGTGCTCGCGGTCAACATCGTCGGGCAGCAGCAACGTCTGATGGAATTTTGTGTAAGAGAATTCGCGCCGCAGATAGTGACCTGTTTCCTTGTTCTCTTGCTTGTCTTCGACTTTCTTTTCAAAATCCACGACCAGGTTTTCATCCTCGTCCAGCGTCACCTTGAAGTCGTCCTTGGTCATGCCCGGAGCAGCCAGTTCCACATCATATTCATCCTTTTTCTCGATGACATTGATGGCCGGAGCCGTCGTGTTCATCTTAGGTAAAAAGTCAGTGTCAAAGAAGTCGTTAAACACACTGGGTAACCAATCTTGATTTCTACGTGCTAGATACATAATCATTCCTCCTATTTGTTATTTGTTAATAATTCGTTTCCGTTGGATGGCTTTCGTTGTCGTTGCCGTCCGCAACTAATTATTACAAATGTGGTGCCAAAGCGAATCTTGTGTTAAATTAATGACAATTCGACATTTGTATATGTCAAATTGTCATTAATAGTTAAATATTATGTCATTTTGGCGGTTATTGGCCCTGCTGAGTACTTTTTTCAGCTTGCGTTAGCGCATTTTTTGGTAGGCCAGTCGTTCAGCACCATCGGCCAAGTATATAATGCCGCAATAGGAGAAACCGAGTTTGGTCAGCAGGTGGCGCATGATGGCGTTGTCGCGATGCGTGTCGATGCGAATATTGGGTGTGATGGTAAAGCAGTAGTCCAGAATGTGGCGCAGTGTGCCCCGGGAGGTGGATGTACTGGCTATGCGGTGAACCACGTAGTAGGACTCGTCGTTGAGCCATTGTCCTTCATAAATGGTGTTGTACGTGGGTTCGGGTCCTGGAAGAAAAGCAAACGTGGCCACCGGTTGCCCGTCTTGCTCCAGCATGTAGCTGCATCCGCGCTCGATATCGCTTAAAAACACATCGCACGAGGGGTAGCCATTCACCCACTGGTTCATGTTGCCACTAGCGCGCATCGTGCCGCGCGCCTCGTCGGCCAGTTGCAGCAGGCGTGGCACGTCGGCCTCGACACATTTCCTTATTGCAATATGGCTGCGGTTGTTCATCCCACCCCATTTTTAACAATGTCGTAACGCTGTAGCACATCGGGATCGATCTCGGCTTTCTGCTGCCAGCGGCGGTACCTGGGCCGGCTCACGAATCGTTCAACACAATAAGCCAGCACGAAGAACACACCGCATTGCAGCCACAACATGACGAAGTAATGCGAAATCTGGTTGAGCGAAGCCCCGGTGCTCTGCATCAGCACGTAGCCATTGCTCATCCATGTGCTGGGTACACAGTCGCCAATGGTGTACCAAAAGCGGCTCATCTGGTATCGAGGCCACGACACACCTACCAGAAACACAAAAATGACCGATGTAAATGCGAGCATCAAGAACACGCTTTCACGCTCGTTGATGAAGGCCTGTAACGTCTGGCCCATGAACGAAACAGCAATGACAAATGGCACGGCCAGTGCCACCGACTGCAGCAGATCGGCATTCTGCGGGAAGTCGAAAATCATGGGCGTGAAGTGTAATACATACACCACGGGCACCACATACACAATTTGGTGGCACAGCATTTTACCTATAATAGTCGAACTCACACTGGCAGGTTCGGCCATGGGGTCATACCCGCGGTTTTTGCGTCGCCGCTCGATGCTGCCGCCATGAAGCATGCCAATGCCCAGCAACATGCTCTGCTGGATAATCAGTGGTAAAATGAAAAGCAAGATGGCCGAAGCCAGCCCCATGGCCGTGTTGCCGATGGGCACTTGCCGGTTCTCGATTAAGCCTACTCCGCCATAGCTCACGGGGGCAAGCACGTCCTCCTGCACGCGCGCGCCCATCGACTGGGTGACCTCTGTGATGGCCATGAGCATATTTTTGTAGCGCAACATGAGCCCCATGTCGCTATAGACCGACACGTGCCCCTGCGTGCCACGCGACACGCTGGAGGAGAAATCGCGCGGAATGTGCACAATGCTGTAGCACTCTTTGCGCCGCATCAGCTCGCGTGCCTCCTGCATGTTGGCGGCATAGGAAACGACTTTCACCTCGGGCGTGGCGTCGAGTTGGCGCACCAGCTCCCGCGAGAGCTGCGTGCGGCAGTCGTCCACTACGGCGATGTGCTCGTCGCGCAGCACCTCGGTGTTATAAATGAGTGAATAGAGGATGGGATACACGGCACACAGCACGAAGAAGAAAATCACCACACCCTCGTCGCGCAGCACAAGCCGGAACTCGCGCCACCACACTCTATATATTTCTAGCAACCATTGTTTCACCTTCGCTATTCTTTTAAGGAACGTAGATGGGATTCAGACACTCGTGCTTGATGCGCCACGACATGACGAGCGGCAACACAATGAACACGCCCAGCATGGCATAATAGACGCGGGAATAGTATAGGCCGATGCCGTTGAGTGCCTGGTCTATCGAAATCAGAAAATAATACTTCATGGGCACCATATAGCCGATGGCAGCCACCCAGGGATACATGGCCTCCTCGGGCATGGAGAAGGCGCAGAACGAGAACGAGAGCATGCCCATGAGTGTGCACAATGTGGAACCAAGTCGGAAACTGGGTGTGAAGCAGAACATGAGCGTGGCAAAGCCTTGATTGGCCATCACAAATAGTGGCATGGCCAGCAACATGTGCCACGGATTGCAGTTGAGCGGCAGGCTATAGACGCTGAACATCATCCACTGTATGAACCATCCCACCACAGTGAACAGAATGGCGTGCGGCACCAATTTTCCGGTCAAGGCCAGTACCATGTTGTCGCCTGCTGTGGCCAGCCATTGACGACACAAGCCGCTTTTCAGCTCGGTGCCGAGCGTGAATGCCGTAATCATGAGGATAATCAACGCGAAAAAGCACGGCACAAACGACATGTTCAGGTAATAGTTATAGTTCAGCCAGGGGTTGCCGGGCATGTGGGAGTGTGCCACCATAGGTTGCAATGCCGCCATGGCCGAGTGCTGGGGCATGCCCACGGTGCGCAACACCGTCTGCACGATGCCGCCATTGGTGAGCAACGAAATGGTCTTGAAACCCTTGTACTGCATCGACGCGGGTGGATAATAACTATAGTTGATATAGTAACTCACTTCAGGACTGCGTCCGCTCAGTGCTCGTTCCTGCAAGTCTTCGGGAATATAGTAGAACCCCATGATGTCGCCACGTTGCACTGCTCGCTTGGCCTCGGTGAAATCCTTGTAGTGGCGGCGTATTTCTACCTGTTGCAAGGCATCCATGTTGCGAAGCAGCTTGCGTGAGAGTTCAGAGTCGTCCATGTCCACAACCCCCACCGGCACCTCGCGTATAACACCGTCCTTCATCATGTCCATGAGCATCCAGCTTCCCAGGATGGGCACAAACACCATCATCAGGAAGTACATGGGACGGCGCACAAGTTGCACCATGCCACGTTTGAAAGACTCTATGATGTAATATTTTACCACGATGACCGATTCGTTGAATGTTTACTGCAGAATTACACTCATGCCGGGACGGAAATTCTCTATGGGTTCCAGTGGACGAGCCTTTACTTCAAAAGTTTTGCTGTCATACTCACCATAGGCCTTTGTGGCTTGCCATGTGGCATAACTGCCCATGTCGTGGATGTAGTAAATCTTGAGTTTGGTCTTTTTGCCGTCCAGTGCGGGGATGACGACGTCTATCTCTTTGCCCATAGGCAAGTTGTTGAGCATTTCTTCACGCACACTGAACGACACCCACATGTCGCCCAGTTTGGAGATGGACATGATGGGGGTGCCCATGGCTACGAGCTCGCCTTCTTGTGGATAAATCTCACTCACTTCACCGTCGCACGGAGCCACCAGGTACTGGTCTTCCAGCAGTGACTTCACTTCCATCACCGATCCGCGGGCGGCATTGGTCATGCTGCGGCTGGCGCGTTTGTCCTCGGCCTGTGCGCCATTGAGAGCCATTTCATACTGCGATTTGGCAGCTGCCACTTGGGCCGTGGCAGCATCATAGGCCGCCTTTGCCTCGTCGCGTTTTTGCTCGGTGATGACCCCTTGCTCATAGAGGCTCTGCATGCGTTGATAGGTCTTGCGGGCAATGGTTTCGGCGGCTTGGGCCTGTTGCAGCAGGCCTTGGGCGCTTTTTTTAACCTCGTCGCGTGCGCCACGATCCACCTTGTCGGTCTGCGCGGCGGCAGCATTTTGCATCGACTGTGCCTGATACAATTTGGCATCAACCGTAGAAGAGTAGATCTTGGCCAGTGTGTCGCCCTTGTGCACCATGTCGCCGGGTTGCACATACAGTCGCTCTACGCGTCCGGGCAACTTGCCGCTCACGCGCACGGCATCACAGTCGGCCTGTCCTTGTGTAACGGTATTGTCGGGCCGGATGAGCAACACGCCCACGATAGCAATGCAGGCCACAACAATGGCAAAAATAGCTAGCGCGGCCAGCAGTGCTTTGTCTTTCTTGCGGACCACCGTCCGCTGTTCGTAGTTCTCCATATCTTGTGTGATTATTTTTTCAGAATTTGATGTTGTTAAAAGAGGGTTCCGGTCACCTTCGACAGGTACACATCGCACATGCGCACGTCGATTTCGGCATCGATTTTCTCGCTGTTGGCTTTAAGCCAGGCGGTTTGGGCGGTGAGCACGTCGTCGGTAGTAGACACTCCCTCCTTGAATCCCACCTGAGCCATGCGCAGATTTTCATCGGCTTTAGCCAGGTTGGCCTTTGTCATCTCGTAGGTTTTCAATGACTCCTGATAACGGAATTGGGCCTGGCTCACTTGCAGTTGAATCTTGTCTTTGGCGTCGGCTAGCTCCAGCTGTTTCACCTTGGCCTCGGCCTGAGCGGCTTTGTATTTGTTGGAAAGCCCGCCCCAGTGCCATAATGGCACTTTCACCATGGCTCCTACAGAAAAGGCTCCGCCGAATCGGTTCTTGAAACCATTATACGTGTTGGGGTTGGTGAGATGGGCAGCAGCCAC
Source organism: Muribaculaceae bacterium (assembly GCA_017940245.1). Taxonomy (GTDB): domain Bacteria; phylum Bacteroidota; class Bacteroidia; order Bacteroidales; family Muribaculaceae; genus Sodaliphilus. Next base: position 17,221 of record JAGAYZ010000037.1, read on the forward strand.
GGCAGCCACTGTGGGCAGCATTTCACTGCGAGTGACGCGTGCTTTCTGGTCATAAATCTTGGTGGCAAGTTCCAGCGAGTGCACATCGTTGCGCCGAGCCCACACGGTGTTGATGTCCACATCGGTAGGGCGCACGCTGGTGGGCAGCTCATTACGGTCTTCATCGGCCAGAGTGAACGTCGTGTTCACCGGCAATCCACACACTTGTGCCAGCAGCATGCGTGAGAGCACCAGGCCGTTGTTCACCTTGGTCATATCCACATTAGCCTCGTTGAGTTTTACATCCACAGAGAGCAAGTTGGAGCGTGTGGCCACACCCTGCTTGACCATGGCCTGCACATCGTTCTCGAGTGCTTCTATGAGTTGCACATAGCTTTGTGCCAACTTCTGCTTGGCTTTAAGTGATACCACTTGCCAGTAGGCGGCATCAACGTCGTAGATCACGTCTTCAGCCTTGCTGTTGCGCATCGAGTGAGCGAGTTCTTCGGCATAGCGGGTGATCTCGTTCATGGCTTTGATTTTTCCACCCATGTAGATGGGCTGAGTCACCGTAATGGCACCGGCAAACACGTTGTGGACGTTATAGGTGAGCGCACTCTTGGGCAGCAAGGCTACCGTGCTAGGCACATATTGGCCGTTTACCTGCAGCGGTTCACCTGTCAGGGGATTCACCACCAGGTTGTAGTCATATCCTTGCTTTTCCAGGTTGAACGATTTGGTGGGCAGCATCTGATCCTTATCCACCAAGGCCAACTGACGTGAATTGTAGACATACATGGCCTCCAGGTCCACGCTCGGTTTATAGGCCGCAGCGGCCTCTTTGCGCTGGTATCCGGCCGCTTCGATTTTCACATCGTGCTGGCGCAGCTCCTTGTTGTTGCTCAGTGCCATGGTGCGACAGGAGTCGAGCGTTACGGTACCCTGCGCTCCTGCGCAGAGTGCCATTGTGGCGAGTGAATACAAAAATAATCTTCGCATAGTCACATTACATTTTGACCTGCAAAGATACATAAAGTGCTATTATTTTTCGCAAATCCTGCGAAATATTAGCATTTAAAAAATGAAAAACAGAACACTTCGGCTTTTCGGTTGCTACCAGTCTAGCGTTCGTAGTCGTCCATTTCTAGTTCACCATTCAGTAACAAATTCTCACCATTGAAGTCGGCGCTGTTCCACTCATCGTCTTCAAAGATGAGATAATTGTTAGAGCACGACGGCAGGGCCATCGCCACAATAATGACGATGGCTGCCGCCAGCGTAAATTTCTTGAGCGAAGCAATCATTTGGCACTCTTCATTTTCCAGTCTGCGCCACGTTTCACCATTTCCACGGTTTCTTCTTTGGTGGTGCCATCGCCATAGGTGAATTTAGCCTTTACAGTAGCAGTGGTGTCGCCCTCATTGATGTTTTCTTCCAGCACATCTATGTTTTTGATGCCACCTTTCTTGTCGAGCTCGCCCGACGACAGTTGAAGCAGGCCGATGAGCGTGCTGCGAGCCTCCTGGATTTTTTCCTTGGTTTGGCCTTCGGTTTTGATATCCACACCGTCGACATAGCCCTCATAGTTTTTCTCGGCTAGGCACGTGGCATAAATCTTATAAGCTTCACCTGGCGTTTTTTCCTTGTTACAAGCCGTGAAAAAAACTGCCATCAGCACCAGCATCATGCTGGCAAAGATAAATTTCGTTTTCATCTTGATAGGAATTATAGGGTTAGTATTCATAAACTATTTTCATTTTGGGATGCGCCATTAAGTCGCTGGGAAACACATACCAGCCGTGAAATCCGGGTGCGTCGACACGTTGTCGCCGTTGTTGGGCCACATCGATGCCTGCTGCCGCATAGCATTGCTGCACGAGTTGTGTGCAATAGAGCCGTGTGGTGTCGTCCCAGTCATAGTCGTGGTCAAATTCTTTGTGTTTAGCCACCAGTGCCAGTGCCATGCGTGACGCCGCACGGCGTGTGGCGCTATCGACATCGAGCCGGGCAATGGCACCCTTCTGTGCCCGCGACGGTAGAAAAAAGGTCGTCACGGGGTCGGCCTTGATGGTGTCTACCCCTGCATCGTCGCGCTCATCGGGCACGGCGTGCACTACAATCCACTCGCCTGCCCGCCGGGCCACTATACCCACGTGGGAGTAGGTGGCACCACTGTCCAGCATCACCACAATGTTGCTGGCCACACTGCTGCCGCGGCGCAGTGCCAGGTCGCCCTCTTGCAGCACATCAAGCGGCACCGGCGGCACCATTGCATCCTGCTCGCGACATCCACAGAGCATCGCTAGTGCCAGTGCGCCAATGACTTTTGTTCGCTTCATCTGGGTGCAAATTTAAGAACTTTTACGTCAACTTCCAAGTTTTATCCAATCATTTATCTTCTTCCCCACTAATTATTTTATTTGTTTACTGGTTTATATCCCGCAAATTTTCTTGTCAGTTTCCGATATTTGGGCTATCTTTGCAGGCATAATTCCAAAAAATCGCATTGATAATGACAACGATGAAGAAATTTTTCTTTTTGGCACTGATAGTGCTGGCAGCCGTGTCTTGCGGCAGTGATGAGCCCGAGGCAGCCGATGCCACAATGATGAACGAAAACCATGGTAAAACCATGCTTGCTGGCACTGATGTCTATCTCAACGCCGATGGCCAGCTCGTCACGGCTGGCGACTACAGCATCTCGGTGTGTTCGGCAGGAAGCATTAATTCAGTTGAAATTCAGAATGTGGCGGTTTCGCTCAACAGGCGCATGGCTGTGACCGATGGTAAAGTTTATGCCGTTATACCCACTGAGTCCATTCGCAATTTTAAGTCGGGCAAACTGGCCACCGAGGTGGGCACACCAGTTGTCTATCTCATGGTTACAGAGCATATAAAAGAAGGCAATGAAATCACTGGCATCAAGTACAAAACCCTGCGCAAAAATGCCGAATTGGGTTCTTTGCCCAAATGGGACACCAACTTCAAGTGCAAGAAAGTGGACGAGGACTCTTGGAACGTAACCCTGCCGGTGGCTTACAATAGTCATGAAGTGACCATGTATGACAACCTCTACACTTGCAGCAGCAAATATGCCGAAGGTGGCAAACTAAATTTGGAAATCACCCATAAGTATGTCAAGGCGGATCACTCGGGCGACTACGAGGATAAACTGATGGTGACCTACACGCTCGACAACCAGATTTACATCCGTTACGGCAGCGCCTGTACTCGCGCTCTGGTCACGGAATAGTCTTTCCTTGCCTCCACACAACAGCACTCAAACTTCATTAATTAACTTTAGAGATGAGAATTAATACACCGAAGCCAAAGTGCGACGAGGTGGGATATTCGCGCACATATATCTGAAGGAATAACGCCCTAATCAGCAAGTCGAACGCGTTTAACACTATCATTTGCCACGAAGTCCAAATGTACCACTTCGTGGCAATTTTTAATTATTGTTTTTAGCTTGTGCCGTAATTTTCATAATTCATTTATTATGATTATCTTTGTGGCGACTATTTATTATTATAGAAAACCAATTATTCAAGAATCATGAAAAGAAGTTTGCTCTCCTCCATGTTCCTGGCCGTAGTGATGACCGCGCTAGGAGCCTCCTACTCCCTCTCGTCGCCCAACGGTCAGCTACGGCTCGACTGCGCAGTGGCACGCGACGGGCAATTCACATTCTCGGTTGCGCAGCATGGCACTACCGTGGTGGCGCCCACCGCTCCTACGATGAAACTGGGTGACGGACAAGTGCTGGGCCAGAAGATGAAAGTGAAAAAAGCTACTAAATCGAGTAAGAAATTTGTTGCTGCTACACCCGTTTACAAGAAAAGTAACGTGAGTCTCAGCTACAATACACTCGAGCTCAACTGTGGCAATTATACACTGGAATTTCGTGCCTATGATCAGGGTATCGCCTATCGCTTCGTGACCCGCATGCGCGACTCCATCACCGTGATGAGCGAGGATGCGTGCGTCACCTTGCCTGACGATTACATGGTCTATGCCGCACCCGCCAATTCCAGATTCAAGAGCGACGATTTCCGCCGACAGACGTTCTGCTCGTTTGAGAACACCTATGTTCACGCGCCCCTGTCGCAGCAGAGCCGCACACACTTGAGCCTGAACCCCATGCTTGTGGACTTGCCGTCGGGAGGAAAAATGCTGGTGGGCGAATATAACGTGCGCGACTATCCCGGCATGTTCTTGTTGCCAGGCGATGGTAATGCAATAAAAGCCTTTTTTCCACCGGTGGTGAAACGAGAACATCAAGGTGGACACAACAATCTGCAAATGATTGCCGACGAATGGCACGACTACATTGCCCGCATCGCCGGTCATCGGGCTTTCCCATGGCGCATGATGCTCATCGTGGACAACGAAGCACAACTCATCACTTGCGACATTCCCTTGAGTCTGGCCGACCCCGCCGAGGTGGATGCCTCGTGGGTTCGCCCCGGTAAAGTGGCTTGGGACTGGTGGAACGACTGGAACATCACAGGAGTGGACTTCGAGGCCGGCGTGAATGACGACACCTATAAGTATTATATCGACTTCGCCAGCCGCAATGGTATTGAGTACGTCATTCTGGACGAGGGATGGGCCGTGAACAAGCAGGCCGACCTGATGCAGGTGGTACCCGAAATACACCTGGAGGAACTGGTGGCTTATGCCCAGTCGCGCAACGTGGGGCTGGTGCTGTGGGCCGGCTACAAGGCTTTTTTGCGCGACATGGAGGGCGTGTGCCGCCACTATAGCGCCATGGGCATCAAGGGCTTCAAAATCGATTTTATGGATCGTAATGACCAGGAGATGATGCGTTTCTTGGAGGATGCCGCACGCATGTGCGCCAAGTATAAGTTGTTCTGTGATTTTCATGGTGCTCCCGCTCCCCAAGGTCTCACCGTCACTTTCCCCAATGTGCTCAACTTCGAGGCGGTGGCCGGACTGGAACAGGTGAAATGGTCGTCGATGGAAGAATTCAATGAAGTACCGCACGAAACCATTCTGCCCTTCATCCGTCAAGTTGTTGGTCCGATGGACTACACCCAGGGTGCCATGCGCAATGTGATTAAAGATAATTTCTATCCTTGCAACACCCAGCCCATGAGCCAGGGCACTCGCGCGCGTCAGCTGGCACTCTACATGATTCTCGAATCGCCTTTCAACATGTTGTGCGACACGCCCACACAGTATGAAGCCAACCAGGCGTGTACCGACTTCATTGCGTCGCTGCCGGTGGTATGGGACGAGACACGTGTGCTTGCAGCCCGAGTGGGCGAATATGTGGTGACGGCTCGCCGTAAAGGCGACCGCTGGTATCTGGGAGGCATCACGAATTGGGATGCACGCGACCTGGACATTGACCTCTCGTTTGTCGCCGGCCGCACCATGACGATTTTCAAAGACGGCGTTAACGCCCACCGCCACGCCCAGGACTACGAGCAGCAGACACTCACCGTGCCTGCCACCCTTCACATCCACATGGCTCCCGGTGGAGGCTTCGCTGCCGCTATCAGATAAGCTATAAGGGTTAGGGGAACATAGGAATTGAACTGCGGGTACCGGTTCTGCCGGTAGTCGGGGGTGTGCTATTGAGTCACTAAAAATGGTGCTTATGTGGAAAGATTTTGGCGTGAGACGTAATAAATGGGTGTAGAAAACGTTAATTAATAAAATGTGTAGATTCATGAAAAAGATTTTTCCAATCATCATAATGGCTGTGGTGGCGATGCTGTTGACAACAACGGCATGCGTAAATGACGAATATGCAACGAGCGCGAGCGATGTGCTCACGTTCTCGACCGACACGGTGACCTTCGACACGGTCATCACGCAGCAAGGCACGCCCACCAAGCAGTTTATCGTGTATAACCGCAGCAGCAAGCAGGTGAAAATCTCCAGCATCAAAGTGGCCGGCAACGATAATGGTCGTTTCTTTATCAATGTGGATGGAGTGAAGGGCAGTGAGTTCCACGATGTGGACATACGTGGCGGTGACAGTATCTATGTGTTTGTGGAGTGCAAGGTGAACGCCACCGAGAACTTGGCCGACCTGCTGGAGGTGACCGATAGCATTCAGTTTGTCACCAATGGTGTCGCGCAGCATGTGGTGCTCAAGGCCTGGGGACAGGATGTGAACATCATTCATGGCGACACGCTCAAGGAAGACCTGCAACTCACAGCCGAAAAGCCCTATGTAATCTACGACACGCTCACGGTTCCGCAGGGAGTGACGCTCACCATCGCCCCGGGAGCGCAGTTGCTTTTTCACAAGGGAGCCTTGCTGCGAGTCTATGGCCAATTGCTGGCCCGCGGCACTGCCGAGCAGAATATTGTGATGCGTGGCGACCGCCTTGACAAGGTGGTGAGTGACATTAGTTTCGACATCATGTCGGGCCAGTGGGGCGGCATCGTGTTTGGCTACGGCAGTTATGGCAACGAAATGACCTACGTGGTGATGCGCAGCTCAGAAATAGGCATCCATTGCAGTTCCACCGACCCGCAGCAGCGCACACTTTACCTGCTCAATAGTGTGATACACAATTCCAGCTCGAGCTTGCTCACGTCGCTCAACGCGCGCATCGATGCCGAGGGCACCGAGTTCAGTGATGCGGCCGACGGCGTGGTGCACATCATCGGAGGCACGGCCCGTTTTGTGAATTGCACCCTGGCCAATTATTACCTGTTTGCCGCCATCAGCGAGCCCATCGTGAACGTGTGGAAGTCGCATGAGACCGAGCAGGTGCTGCCACTCACTTGTTATCTTGACAACTGTGTGATTTATGGGCTGGCTAAGGATATCAATGCTGGCGTACTTGACGATTACGACGTTTATTTGCGCCATTGCCTGCTTAAGTCGGCCGGCAGCGACGATGCTCATTTCATCAATTGCGTTTGGGAGGGCGATCCCAAGTTTTACACTGTGCGTGAGGACTATATCTTTGATTACCGCTTGCACAACGCCAGCGATGCCATCGGTCGCGGCGACCGCTCGTTGTGTCCCGATAGTGCTCGCTACGACCGTTACGGCAATGACCGCTACAGCAGCGATGCCATTGACCTGGGAGCTTATGTGTGGATCCCAGAGCCCGAAGAATGATGCGTAAAATTCTCTTTGTAAGTAATAGAGATTTAACCCAAATCGGTCATTAGGCCGAGAACAGAATTAGATGAAGAGGAGGGTGTGTCATAATTCAGTTATGGCTCACTCTCTTTGCAAATCAACCGCCTGAGAATGGGATATTTTTCAGGCGGCTGTTTTTTCTTTGTTTTGTCTGTACACTCGATTCTCATGAGGTAAAGACCGAGCTGTGACGGC
>JAGAYZ010000038.1 GCA_017940245.1 Muribaculaceae bacterium
AGCCACCGGAACCCACACTTTTTCCCGATTTTTTCAATTAGGGGGGCTTACTTTTTTGAAAAAAACATCCGCAACGCCTGTTGATCGGCATTGCGGACGGGTCATTTATCGATTTTTAAGTTTTAGCGGACACCAATAAAAATAATCCTATTGTGTAGGGCGAGGAGTCCTCACGTAGGAAAAAATCGCGACCCTCAGCAATGAAGGCCGCGTAGTTAACTCGTTAATGAATAATTAATAATGAATAATTAATTCCTTGACTCGGAATCCTCAGAGCCCTCGGAGCTCTCAGAGTTCTCGGAGCATAACCGAGTCAAGCAATTATTAATTGTTCATTCTTAATTCATAATTCATAATTCTTAATTACCTTATAGGTCTTGCCTCCGTCGACCACGATGTTCACGCCCTGGAATGGACGGTCGCTTACCTGGCCCATGGGGTTGACATACTTCACGCCATTGTCGCTGTTCACGCGCAGGTCGTTCACGCCGGTGATGATAGTCTGTACGAGCGAGACATCGATGGTGACAGACTCTTCGGGCATCACGAAGGTGTAGCGGTTACCACTTCCATTGACATCCACAGGAGCGCGGTGTGCGGGAGCGCCAGCGGCGGGAGTCTCGGTTTCGGAAGTCGTCTCTACAGTGACCGATTCTACCTGATAACCCTCGGCGGGAGTGATGGTGATGCTCACGGTTTCGCCAGCCGCCACAGCATCGCCACTGTTAATCTCAGTGTCGCCCACGGCCACGGCCACGGTGCCGTTCTCCAGTTGAGCGGTGTAGGTGACAGTGTAGAGCACTGGCGGAATTTCGGTGAAGGTAGCGGTCACGGTCACGTTGCCGGCCGGCATGGTGAAGGCGTTGTCCACAACTTCAACTTCTTCCTCTCCGTTCATCACGGTGAGGGCTTCCAGCTGGTAGCCTTCGGCGGGAGTGACGGTCAGTGTCACGGTTTCGCCTTCCTCAGCTTCAGCCTTGTCGGCGGTAACGGTTCCGTTCTCGGTCTCAGCTACTGTGATGGTGTAGAGCACGGGCGGAATTTCGGCGAAGGTAGCGGTCACGGTCACGTTGCCGGCAGGCATGGTGAAAGCATTGTCCACGACTTCAACTTCAACCTCTCCGTTCATCACGGTGAGGGCATCCAGCTGGTAGCCTTCGGCGGGAGTGACGGTCAGTGTCACAGTCTCGCCTTCGGCGGCCTCAGCCTTGTCGGCGGTGACGGTCCCGTTCTCGGTCTCAGCCACGGTGATGGTGTAGAGCACGGGCGGAATCTCCTCGAAGGTGGCATTCACGCGGAACTCGGTGTTGTCAACATAGTTGGGCGTGAGGAAGTTGGGCAATTCCTCTGGCAGCACGAATGTGTAGTGGGTGTCATCCACCTTGGTCAGTGTGATGCTACCCTGGTTGTACCACGTGCCACCGGCCTTGCGCGGAGCGCGTCCACCGTCATCTCCGTTGTCGGCTTGGATTTCATAACCGGCATTGACGGTTATGGTCTTCAGCTGGTAACCCTCGGCGGGAGTGACGGTCAGCGTCACGGTTTGGCCGATGGCTGCAGCGGTCGGGTCGGCGACCACAGTACCGTTTTCAGCTGCTACGACATTGATGGGATAAGTTACCGGTGGAATTTCGGCGAAGGTAGCGGTAACGGTCACGTTGCCGGCCGGCATGGTGAAGGCGTTGTCCACTACTTCCACTTCTACCTCTCCGTTCATCACGGTGAGGGCATCCAGCTGGTAGCCTTCGGCGGGAGTCACGGTCAGTGTCACGGTCTCGCCTTCCTCGGCTTCAGCCTTGTCGGCAACTACTGTTCCGTTCTCGGTCTCGGCCACGGTGATGGTGTAGAGCACAGGCGGAATTTCGGCGAAGGTAGCATTGATAGTCACGTTTGCGGCCGGCATGGTGAATGAGCCGTTCTCAATGGCCACGGGCTCAGCGCCCTCGGCTGTGTAGGTCAGCGAGGTCAGCTCATAGCCTTCGGCGGGAGTGACGGTCAGTGTCACGGTTTCGCCTTCGGCGGCCTCAGTCTTGTCGGCAACTACTGTTCCGTTCTCGGTTTCTGCTACGGTGATGGTGTAGCGGGCTGGTGCGAATTCAGGAGTAACCAGCACTTTGTAGGGTTCTTCGGGCATCACGAAGGTGTAGGTTTGGCCTTCGACGACGGGTGTCAGTTCCACGTTTAAGCCCACTTCAGGACCTTCAATTCGTCGGGGAGCTTGGGCATTCTCACTGTCAATGAAGGCTTCGGCACGGATGCTCTCAAGTTTGTAGCCGGCTGCGGGGGTTACGGTCAGTGTGACCGTAGCACCGCCGGCTGGACCCAGATTGTCGGCAGTCACTTCACCATTCTCGGCCTCGGCAAAATAAACCCTCGTTACAGGAGGCGCCGGCGGAGTCTCGGACCAGAACTTGTACCAATTCGGGTCGTTTTGGAATGTCTCAAGATCGGCTGCGGGAACGGTGATGCTACCACTTTGGCGGATGCGATTGTACACGGCATCGTCGAATACCATGTCCTTTACTGCATCGTAGCTGCAATTAACCGTCACTCTTGTAAGAGACGTATTCCCTTCAAAAGCGTCGGCGGCAACATGGGTGATGCTAGCCGGGAAGGTGATGGTCGTCAGCACAGTGTTCTTGAACGCGGCGGTGTCGATCACCTCCACGTTGGTCAAATCGATTTGTTTGTAGTTGGTGCAGTTCATCATCGCGTATGCACCGATAGTCTTGATCTCTGCGCCAATTACCACCTTGTAGACAGGAGCCCAACCAGCGCTTGTTCCGGCGGGATAGCTCCAGGGAAACGCAATGTATTTAGTCCCATGTTCGGCAGCCAGATACATGTTTGCATCGGATGAATAGCTAGATGTGACAAGACTATTTACCTGGCTGAAACCATTCACGGCATCACCAGAGGTGATAAGGATTGAGCCTTGCAGCCGGTTGTCGAGGAACGCCTTGCTCGATATGTAGCGCAACGCATTGCCATAGAAGCGGATGCTGCCGCGCGAAGTGGTTGATCCACTTTTCACCCCCATGAAGGCGTAGTCGCTAATGTAGCGGATGTTGGCAGGCATGTTGGTGTTGCCATTAGAAGGGAACTGAGCATTTTGGAACGCATACTCACCCACGCCCACAATGGTGTAGGTAATACCTTCATTTGTAACGGTTGCCAGGCTTGAAAACGCCGTTGTAGATGTTACGTTGTAGGATCCGCTTGCTTTAGGAGCAAATTCCACTTCATTTACATCGCCTTCGGCCACAACCTTAAAATTGTAGCCGCTGGCGGTGAATGTGTCACCCACGGCGGCGGTGGCACTGAACCCCAGGCTGGTGAGCAGTGCCGCAATTAATAATGTAAATTTCTTTTTCATAGGAAATTGAATTTGGTTATTATTGATGTAAATATTTAATGAATTCTGGTTGTATAGTTAAGAATCGCCCCAAAATTAGTGAATATTATTGTGATTTGCAAGTTTTGCGCCAAAAACTACTGAAAAAATGCGGCAATCCCTGTAGAAAAAAGGCTGCGCAGCCATTGCCACGCAGCCTTAATCAGTCCTCGGAGCTAAACCGAGTCAAGAAATTATTAATTATTCATTGTTCATTATTAATTCTTAATTACCTTGTAAGTCTTGTTTCCGTCGACCACGATGTTCACGCCCTGGAACGGTGTGTTGCTCACTTGGCCCATGGGGTTGACATACTTCACAGAGCCGTCGCTTGTGACGCGCACATCGTCGATGGCAGTCACCACTCCGCTGTTCTGGCTGATGCTCAGACGCATCGGAGCACCGGCGGGTGCCTGTGCCTTGGGCAGGTAGCAGCGGTGGGCGGGCAGTGTGCCATTGTCAGCAAGCACAAAGACATCTTTGTAGAGCACATAGCCGTCGGCGATGGCAGTGTCCTCAAAATAGCCTTGGAGCATGCTGGCCACCTCGGCGGTCTGGCCCGTGTAGGCAGTCGTGTTTACCACATCGGCAGGAGTGGTGCTGTAGAGCAGCACACCCACACCGGCGGGGATGTAGCCCACCTCTTCGATGATGGTCACGTCGCCCTCGATGCCTGTCACCACATAGGCGGTCACATTCTCGGGAACAGCCAGATTCTGGTCTCCATACCACGAGGCATAGGTGTTGTTGGCGAACGAGACTCCATTGAGCTCAGCGGTAATCAGACTGAAAGTGGCGTTGATGGTCACGTTGGCTGCCGGCATGGTGAACTGCCCGTTCTCGATGGCCTGGGGCTCAGCACCCTCGGCGGTGTAGGTCAGCGAGGTCAGTTCATAGCCCTGTGCGGGAGTGGCGGTCACGGTCACGGTCTCGCCTTCTTCGGCCTCGGTCTTATCGGCAATCACAGTACCATTCTCGGCTTCGGCCACAGTGATGGTATAAGAGTCGGGAAGCGGGCTGAAGAACTTGCCCCAGTTCTCATCGGCGCGGTAAGCGGCCTCGCTGCCTTCGGGCACCACAAGCCGATCTTTGAGAGCTTCATATACATCGGTTTCAAATACACCGCCTGTGGGAGGCACTGTGGCGTTCACCGTGAGGCTGGTGAGTGATGTAATACCCTTGAAAGCATCCTCGCCAATCTCGGTGAGTTCGGCAGGCAGGGTGAGGTTCTTCAGAGCAGTCATGTAGGCTAGTGCTTCGCGACCAATTTTGGCGGCCTTCTGAATGGTGACCGTCTGCAGGTTGGCGTTGCCATAGAGTGCATAGTCGCCAATTTCATCATAGATGCTGAAAGTGTAGCTAGTGGTGATGGTATTGTAACCGCTGTCGGAGGTGTAGTTGCCATTGCGACGGTCACCGCACCAAGCCCAGAGAATTTTCTTGCCATCAATATTCTTATATAAGTCGCCAACATAACGGGTCTGCCCGCTGCCTTGAGTTGCCCCAAACACATCTTGACTATTGGCGTTCATTGCATTGATTTTGTTGTTGCGGAAAGCAGTGGGATCAATATCTGTTGCACGTAATCCTAGCATGTTGATTTTCCAACCATTAAATGCGTCTGCCTTAATAGTGGTAGTATTAGAATCAAACCAAATCATGTAGTTGGGAGAATTGGCTCCTTGAATAGTGGCATCTCTAAAAGCACCTTCACCAATGGTAGTTACACGATAAGTGACGTCGTTGTGTGTAACAGTAGCAGGGACTTCTGATAATCCAACAGAGCCACTGTAAGGACCCAGGTTGGGATCGTATTCGCTGGGATGGATGTATTCCACTTCGTCGGGACCGATGGGGCGGAAATAGAACACACCACTCTGGAACGGGGTTACATCGAATGGAATTTCAGAAATGTTGAGGTTGTAGTTCTTCAAATCTAAGGCCAAAGTGTAGGAACCTGCTGGAATCTTGAAAGCGTTAGTGCCGTGAGTGAGACTCAGTGGCTGGCCGAGCATTTCATCGGTAACCAAGAAATCACCGTCGCTCACTGCGCCGATGCGATAATTTGCGATGTCATCCCATCCATCGACGGCACTGGCCAGTTCGGTGGTGAAGCTGAAGAAGCTGTAACCATCATTTTCACCATTCGCTTTCATGTTGAGAGTGTAGGTCTTGCTGTTGGCATCATACGTCATCAGAGCGCCGGCGTTGGCTGCCCAATCGGCACCATTCACATTGCCCAGTACCCACACATTGCGTGTCACCTCACTGATGGTGAGCGTCATGTCGGTCAGGCTCAAGGTTAAGTTCCATTTACCTTCGGGAATTTTGAAGGCGTTTGTGCCAGTGGTGAGGCTCAGCGGCTGGCCGAGCAACTCTTCGGTTACGAGGAAATCACCCTGGCTCACTGCGCCAATTCGGCTGGAGGCAATTTCGTCCCAGTTGCCCAATGCTTTGGTAAAACTGAAGTAGCTGTAACCATCACTGCTGCCAGCGGTATAGACAGTGGCACGATAAACGTCGTTGTTCTGGTCGTATGCCATCTGGACACCGTTGGTGGGATCCCAATTAAGGAAGTTCACTTCGCCCAAGATATAGACGTCGTCGGATGCCTTGGTGAAGAACTTGCCCCAGTCGGGGTCGGCCTGAAATGCTGCAATATTGGCATCGGCAGCGAAATTCACCCTGTCGCGCAGGGCGTTATAAACTGTGTCGGCGAAAACCACGCCGGGCACCGGTTCCCTGAGGTTGACATTCAAGGTGGTAATACCCGTAGTACCTGCAAACGCATCGCTGGCGATGGTGGTGGCAGTGGCCGGGATGGTGAGCGTGCGCAATGCGGTCATGTTGGCCAGAGCCTCACTCTCAATCGTAGTCACGTTGCCTAAATTAAGGGTATTGACTACCGTGTTGCCATAGAAAGCGTAGGCTCCAATGGTGGTAGTTGCCGCAGGCAGGGTATAGTTGGTGCGATTGCTTGCCGTGGTGGATATGCCAGTGCGCCATTCACCGGGCACCGCAATCAAGCGGCTGAGGTCGGCATTCCAAAGGGCTCCTATTTCAGTGCCATTGACTTTGGCTGTAAATGATTCTGAGTTATTGCGAAAGAAACCCAATTTGTTGTTTTTGAACGCTGCTGGGTCTACGCTGGTAGTCGTTCCCTGCAGACCCACGAAACTGATGTGGCAGTTGTCGAAAGCACCAGCTTTGATTTCGTGTGCGAAACTCCAAATGAAAGGATAATTGCCACTCAAGGTGCCGGTGGCATCTTTAAACGCATTTTCGCCTATGGCCACAATGGTGTAACCATTCACCGTTTCGCTGATGCTGTAAAAGCTGGCTCCAAAATGGTAATTACCATTAGGGTTCTGAGTAACCTCAGCAGTCTTGGCATCTTCATCCAGGATTTTATAATGGTAAAATCCATCGGTGAAGTCTGCGGCTTTGACAGCGAGGAGTGTTGTCATCACCGCAATGAGTAATGTAAATTTCTTTTTCATAGGAAATTGAATTTGGTTATTATTGATGTAAATATTTAATGAATTTCGGTTGTGTAGTTAAGAATCGCTCCAAAATTAGTGAATATTATTGTTATTTGCAAGCGTTACCCAAAAACTACTGAAAAATACAGCAATTCCTGTAGAAAAAAGGCTGCGCAGCCATTGCCACGCAGCCTTAATCAGTCCTCAGAGCAAAACCGAGTCAAGAAATTATTAATTATTCATTGTTCATTATTAATTCTTAATTACCTTGTAAGTCTTGTTTCCGTCGACCACGATGTTCACGCCCTGGAACGGACGGTCGCTCACTTGGCCCATGGGGTTGACATACTTCACAGAGCCGTCGCTTGTGACGCGCACATCGTCGATTGCGGTTACCACTCCGTCGTTCTGGATGATGCGCAGGTACCTCGGAGCACCGGCGGGAGCCTGTGCCTTGGGCAAGTAGCAGCGGTGAGCTGCCAGCGTTCCATTCAGAGTAAGCACGAAACCATCGTTGTAGAGCACATAGCCGTCGGCGATGGCTGTGTCCTCAAGATAGCCCTGGAGCATGCTGGCCACCTCGGCGGTCTCGCCCGTGTAGGCAGTCGTGTTCACCACATCGGCAGGAGTGGTGCTGTAGAGCAGCACACCCACACCAGCGGGGATGTAGCCCACCTCTTCGATGATGGTCACGTCGCCCTCGATGCCTGTCACCACATAGGCGGTCACATTCTCGGGAACAGCCAGATTCTGGTCTCCATACCACGAGGCGTAGGTGTTGTTGGCGAACGAGACTCCATTGAGCTCAGCGGTAATCAGACTGAAAGTGGCGTTGATGGTCACGTTGGCTGCTGGCATGGTGAACTGCCCGTTCTCGATGGCCTGGGGCTCAGCACCCTCGGCTGTGTAGGTCAGCGAGGTCAGTTCATAGCCCTGTGCGGGAGTGGCGGTCACGGTCACGGTCTCGCCTTCTTCGGCCTCAACCTTATCGGCAATCACAGTACCATTCTCGGCTTCGGCCACAGTGATGGTATAAGAGTCGGGAAGCGAGCTGAAGAACTTGCCCCAGTTTTCGTCGGCGCGGTAAGCGGCCTCGCTGCCAGCCGGGATAACGAGCTTGTCTTTACAAGCCTCATAGACCACATCCTCAAACACAGCGCCTGTGGGTGGCACAGTAGCGTTACAAGTGATGCTGGTAATCGAAGTCACGTTCTTGAATGCGTTGGTTTCGATGGCCTCGAGATTAGTACCCAGTGTAATCGCCTGAATGTTCGGATTACCATAGAAAGCGTTCTCGCCAATCACGTTGAACTCGCTCAAATCCACGCTTGTTGTGAGTGTATAGTTAGGATTAGCCTTCCCTTGCGTTCCATCAGGAATCTTTTCCCAGCTAGACCTGTGGTGGTCACCACCAAAGACAAGCAAGGTTTTCTTGCCATTCTCTTCACAATAGAGAAGTCCTGAACGACCATTGGCATCACCTGTATTACCTGCATTGTAGTCGGTCACCTTGTAGTAATCGCCCGATGCGGCCGGATTGAACTGATTGATGCGGTTGTTGATAAATGCGGCTTTGTCAATCGAGCCGGGAGTGAAGCCGGAATTGAACCTGATGCAGGGGAAGTTGCTTGAGGTGTTCTCAAAAGCACCGGCACGGATGTAAGAAATGGTGTTGGGCCACCACCACATGTGGTTGTAGGATATAGCTCCTGTTGCCGCATTAGAGTTGATGGTACCATCCTTGAAGGCGTTCTCGCCGACACCAATCACCGTGTAAGTCTTACCGTTGTTGGGATTGACCACGGTGGCCGTCAATGCTGATGATGAAGCAAATGTCACATTATACGGTCCATTGGGGTTGGGAGCATATTCACAAGTTGCAGCGTTTTCGTCCACCACCTTGTAGTACATTGGGTCAACAAAGAATACATCGCCGGGCAGTGGCTCGGGAATGGCCTCGAATATGGCAGTCACGGTCACTGCTGCGGCCGGCATCACGAAGGTGGCGCCGGTTTCGGTCGTGGTGGTCTCCACTTCGGTCTCGCCGTTCATCACGGTGAGCGTGGCCAGTTGATAGTCCTCGGCGGGAGTCACGGTCAGCGTCACGGTCTCGCCGGCCTTGGCGGTCTGCTTGTCGGCAGTGACGGTTCCATTCTCGGCCTCGGCCACGGTGATGGCATAGGTGGTAATGGGGGTGAATGTGGCAGTCACGGTCACTGCTGCGGCCGGCATCACGAAGGTGGCGTCGGTTTCGGTCGTAGTGGTCTCCACTTCGGTCTCACCGTTCATCACGGTGAGCGTGGCCAGTTGATAGTCCTCGGCGGGGGTTACGGTCAGTGTCACGGTTTCGCCGGCCTTGGCGGTCTGCTTGTCGGCAGTGACGGTTCCATTCTCGGCCTCGGCCACGGTGATGGCATAGGTGGGAATGGGGGTGAATGTGGCAGTCACGGTCACTGCTGCGGCCGGCATCACGAAGGTGGCACCGGTTTCGGTCGTAGTGGTCTCCACTTCGGTCTCACCGTTCATCACGGCGAGCGTGGCCAGTTGATAGTCCTCGGCGGGAGTCACGGTCAGCGTTACAGTCTCGCCTTCGGCGGCTTCGGCCTTGTCGGCAGTGACGGTTCCATTTTCGGCCTCGGTCACGGTAATGGCATACTTCGTGCTGAAGAATTTACCCCAGTTCTCATCGGCGCGGTAAGCGGCCTCGCTGCCGGCCGGGATAACGAGCTTGTCCTTGCAAGCAGCAATCACAGCGTCTTCAAACACTGCCCCAGTGGGCGGCACGGTTGCATTACAAGTAATCCTGGTGATGGCAGTCGCGCCTTTGAAAGCATCGGTTTCGATGGCAGTGGTGCTGGCACCAAAGGTCACGCTGGTGATGTTCTTATTGTTGTAGAACGTATTGGGGCCAATCACATTGAAGAAACTGAGGTCGGCACTAGTTGTCAATGTATAATTAGGGTTGTCTTCATAGGGAGTATATGAGTAAGTCTTGTAGGCTGATTTGTGTCGGTTTCCGGGATAGCATACTAGAGTCTTAACACCGTCAATCTCCTTGTATAGCTCACCTCCGGTTGCGCTACCAGCCACAGAGTTATCTCCGTTAATCTTGAAAACGGGGCCACTCATTGCCGTATTGAACCAGTTGATCTTGTTGTTGACAAACGCAAGGTCGTCGATTGTGGTCATGTTATTCAGGCGAATACCCGGATAGTTGCTCGTGCAGTTGTCGAACGCATGGGCACTGATGTAGGTAATTGTGGCGGGCATGAAGAAATACTCCATGCAATGCGCAGTACCATTAACAGAAGGATTGGTTCCAATCGCGCCATCCTTGAAGGCGTTCTCACCAATTCCAATCAAGGTATAGACCATGCCGGAATTAGGACTGGTAACGGTTTCCGTAATTTCGTTGGCATTGTCGAGCTTCACATTGTAGGGCACGCCCGACGGGTCGGGGGTGATTTCTACCTCGGTTTTACTCACGGGCTTGTACCATAATTTTCCTACCTGGAACGCGGCCTCCAGGGGCCTAGGCTCGATGGTGAACTTCATGTTGGCCTTGTCGAAGGTGAGTACGTAGGTGTTGTCTGCCGTGATTTTGAAGTTTTCGCCCGGCGAGGTGACGCTCAGTTCCGTATTGAGATATTCGTCAGTAACAACGAAAGCTCCATTGCTCACGGCACCGTACCAAGTGTTGGCGTAGTCAACGAATTTGAATTCGTCGCCAGCAACCATCTCGCGGGTAATGGTGAACTTGCCATCGCTGACGATGAGTTCCTCACGGTCGACCCAGTTGTTGGTCATTGTGCCGGTGAGGTAAACTCCTGCGGCCCATCCGGTGATGGTGAGCTTCATGTCGGCACTCACGTTGAATGTGAGTGTGCCTGTGCCGTCGATGATGAAGTCCTGGCCGCTGGTGCTCAAGGCGATGTCGGTGCACCAACCGCTGTGCACGCGGTAGTTGGCATCGGTGGTTTCACCGCCATACCAAACAGAAGCGTCTTCGTTTACGAATTTGAACTTGGCGCCATTGGCCACGTTAGCAACAGTAATGCTGTAGTTGCCGTCGTTGTCGCAGTTCATTTCCAGCTTTCCGTTGGCCCAGTCGGTCATGTCGCCGGCCAGATACAGCTTGGGATAGGTCTTGGTGAAGAATTTGCCCCAGTTGGGATCGGCCTGAAATGCTGCAATGTTGGCATCGGCTGCAAAATTCACCTTGTCGCGCAGACGTTCATATACTGCATCGTCGAAAACTACGCCCTGAACAGGCTCGGTGAGATTCACGTTAAGAGTTGTGATGCCGCTGGTCTCCAGGAATGCATCGGGGGCAATGGTTGTGGCTGTGGCAGGAATGGTGAGCGTCTTGAGTGCTACCATGCGTGCGCAGGCCTCCTTGCCGATGCTTTGCACTGAACCCAGATTGAGCGTGGTAATCTTCTGGTTGCCACTCATGGCATAGTCGTCGATGGCCACCGTTCCCGACGGTATGGTGTAACTAGTCACAAAGTTTGTTCCGCCTTGTGTAGCGGAACAGTGCACACCTCCAAAGATAGTGAGGTGAGTGCTGTTCTGCGTGAAAATTACTCCGTTCACCGACGTGTAGACACTATTACCACTGATGTTGAACCAGTTGATTTTGTTATCTTTGAAAGCATCGGGCGCAATGGTTGTGAGCGCACTGCGAAAACCTGTCAAGTTGAGCGAGCAACCCGCAAAACCTTCCGATTTGATCTCAACCAGGTTATAGCCCAACCACATCATTGGGTAGACTTTGTTGGTGTTGGACGATGAGAATCGGGCATTTTTAAAGGCTCCTACACCCACCGTGGTCACGGTGTAGGTTTTGCCGTTGTAAGTCACCGTTTCAGGAAAGGTGTAACCAGAAGCAGAACTCAGATTGTATGAGCCACTAGGTGGCGCACACACTTCTACGGTCGCGGCATCCTCATCGAGAATGTTGTAATACAAATCCCCGCTTTGGAAGTCGGCTGCTGTGGCGGCGATGGTTGCCGCCAGCAAGCAAAAGGTTAATAGTATTTTTTTCATAACTAAAAATTTTGGTTATATATTCATTCGATACTGATTAATTAACCTTAAGAATCAGGTTAATGAGGATGTTCACGTCGCTCACGTCCACTTTGCCGTCACCGTCGAGGTCGGCGAGTGCCTTGACTGCCTCATCGGTATTTTGACCCAGAATGATGTTGATGGCGATGTTCACGTCGCTCACGTCCACCTTACCGTCACCGTCGAGGTCGCCCAGCACTCCAGGCTCTTCCACATCGATTTCTTCAATGTTGAAGAACTGGCCCCAATTCTCATCGGCCTGATAGGCCTCCTTGGTGCCTCGCGGCACATAGAGTGTGGCATCGATATAAACGCCACCTGAGAAGACACCTCCGGCAGGAGGCACGCGGTTGAGCGAGGTCACCTTGCGGATGGCTTCACAATCGTTGAAAGCCATTTCCTTGATGCTGTCGAGGCGTGCACTCAGGGTGATTTCCTCAAGCACAGGATTGGAGGCAAAAGCATTTGCTGCGATGTAGCGCACGTTGTTGCCCATGGTCACCGTTTTCACGCGTCCGTAACGCACGGCCTGCTCGCCGATGGTGTCGACCGTTTCGGGCACGACCAGTGCCGAGTCGGGCTTGCCGCACGGCACGGCATAGAGCTTGGTCACATCCTTGTCGTAGAGGCAGCCGTCGATGGCGGTGAACCACTCGTTGGCGGGATTCACCTTAATTTCCGGCAGTGCATAGGTGCCAACCAGAATACCCCTGCCGATTTCCTCCACATTGGCCGGGATGGTGAGGTCGGCCAGCGCTGAGCAGTTGAAGAAAGTGGTTCCTTCCATCACGCGCAGGCTTTCGGGCAGGTTGATGCCGGTGAGCGCCTTGCAGCCAAAGAAAGCGGTAGCGCCCAGACGCTCCACATGGTCAAGCTTGACCGACGAGAGCGACGGACAGCTCTGGAATGCAAACGCTCCCAGTTCTTTTACGTTCTTCAAATCGATGCTGGTAATGGGCAAAGAACCGAAAGCACGCTCGCCCACGATTTCCAGCGCGTCGTTGACAGTGATGCTGGTCAGGTTGGGAGCGTAGGAGAACGAGTTATAGCCGATGCTCTTGAGCGTGGACGGGAACTTCACACTGGTGATGCCGCTGTAGTTGAAGGCAAAGTCACCGATGGTCTCGATGCCTTCGGGCAGTGTGATGCTGCGCAGCGCGTCGCTGTCGAAGAAACAATAGGCGGGAATCTCGGTTTGGCCGCCGCCCAGGGTCACGCTGGTGAGATTGAATTCACAGGCACCAAAACTGCCCACACCCAGCTGGCAACCATAAGGGATGCTCACCGAGGTTAGTTCCAGACATTCATAGAAGGCATAGTTGCCAATCTTCTTCATGCCATTGTGGAAGGTGATGGATTGAAGGTCGGAATGATTCTGGAAAGCGTAGGCACCGATGCTGGTGATGAACGAAGGCACGGTGTAGCTCGTCACCGGCCGCTGGAAAATCCACATCGTCGTTGTTTTTCCGCCCGGGAAAAACACCAGCTCGGTCTTGTCTTTGCTGACCAGCACGCCCTCAGAGTTGGCATCGTCGCTGGCCGTGAGCACGGTGAACAGCGGATTGGCGGCAGAGCATTTGAACTCCTTGAGCTTATTGACGGAGAATGTGCCCAGTCCCAAATTGGTGAGTCCGGCACCGATGGTGACCGAGTTGCCACTCACCTCGCGGAACGCCCAGTCGGCCAAATAGGTGTAGGAGTCGGGGATGATCAGGTCGCCCGACAGCTTAGCTCCCTGCATGGCGCGCTCGCCCACGCCCACCACTGTGTAGGTCTTGCCATTGTAGGTCACCGATGTGGGCAGTGTGCCGCTGATGCCGTTATAATACAAGTTTTGGTCTCCGTTGAATGGCCGTTGGATTTCGACCTTCGCACCCGCAGCGTCCACCACTTTATAGAAGAAATTTCCAGTCTCAAAAATCTGTGCGCTGCTCAGCAGAGCGGCACTCAGTGCGAGGCTGAATATAGAAAAACGTAGTTTCATAATGAATTAATTAAGAATGATATTAATGATAGCATTCACGTCGCTCACATCGGTTTTGCCGTCGCCGGTCACATCGCTCTTGGCACGTTGCTCGTCGGTTACATCACCGCCCAGGATGATGTTGATGGCGATGTTCACATCGGAAACGTCCACCTTGCCATCACCGTTGAGGTCGCCCGGCACGCCGGGTTGCTCCACGTCGATTTCCTCGATGGTGGTGAACTTGCCCCAGTTCTCGTCGGCTTGATAAGCCTCCTTCGCCCCACGAGGCACATAGAGCGTTGCGGCAGCATAAACCGCATTGTCAAACACGCCACCCTTGGGAGGTGTGGTGTTGAGGCTAGTGACCTTAGTGATGGCCGGGCATGAACAGAAAACAGTCTCACCAATACTGTCGCAAGCCGCGCCCAGCAGCACTTCCTCTAGTGACGAACTCTCGCTGAAGGCCGATTTGATGAAGACCTTCACTCCAGGCGCATTGAGTTTGGTGAGATTGCTCCAGTGGCCTGCCTGCTCGGCAACAGTGGTGACCGTTGCCGGTAGGTTGAGTTCGGTAGGTTCCCAGCCTCCGGGGATGGCCACCAGCGTAGTGAGCGCTTTGTCGTAAAGCACGCCATCGATTGTAGTAAAGTATTCACTGTCTTGCTCCACCGAAATCTGTTTGAGAGCTGTAGCTCCTGCTGCCGTGCCGCCGCCTATGTATTGCACGCTGGCGGGAATGGTGAGCTCGGTGAGTCCGCGGCACATCATGAAGGTGACGGGATCCATATATACCAGCGTCTCGGGAAAATCAATTTTGGCGATTTTACTGCACTGGTAGAATGGCGCGCGCCCTAGATGGGTGACATGATCAAGTGTGACATTGGTCAAATTGGCGCAACCGTTAAAAGCAAGTTTGTCAATGATTTCTACATTCTTGAGGTCGATAGACACCAAAGCATTACATTGGCTAAAACACTGTGGGCCCACATAGCGGCAATTGTCATTGAAATTCACCGTGGCAAGCCGTGTGCAGTTGGAGAACGCCCCCGTGTCGAGAATCTTCAAGTTCTCGGGCAGTGTGATGGAGGTGATATTCTCTAAGTAGCACAACGCGTGATCTCCGATGCGTTCAAGGGAGCTTGGCAGTTGCAGAGAAGTACAATTCTCGGCATCGAAGAAGCAATAATCGGCGATGTCCTTCACCCCTTCATGCAGGATGATGGTCTTCAGATTGGTTTCGCAAGCGGCAAATGCGGCATAGTTCAGTTTTGCGCTGCCCGGAATTTCCACGCGGGTCATTTCGAGACATTCATAGCACGCATATTCACCGATGTCCTCGATGCCGTTGTGGAAGGTGATGCTCTTCAGGTGAGGGGAGCCATGGAAGGCATGCGGGCCAATGCGCTTGACAATCGACGGCACGGTGTAGTTATAGACATAAGCGTTATTTACCTTCTTGTTGCCTGGGAATGCGATGATGGTCTGCTTGTCCTTGCTGGAGAGCACACCGCCAAAGGTGGTTTCGCCATCGGGCATGTCGCTCGGGTATATTACCGAATACTTGGGGTTTTCGTCAACGCAAAGCAAGTTGGAGAGTTTATTGTAGGCAAACGCCCCCACTCCGAGTGAATCCACATTAGCGCCTAGGCGAATAGCGATTCCCTCGGCACTATGGAAAGCCCAAGGGCCGATGTAGCGATAGCTGTCGGGCGTGGTCAACATGCTCACGATTTCGGCATACTGGAAGGCACGCTCGCCAATACCGACCACCGTATAGGTTTTGCCGCCATAGCTCACACTAGCGGGCAAATTGATTACATCTTTGTAACCGCCTTCTTCGCTGGTATCGCTAGGACGGGCTATTTCCACTTCATTGTCACCTACGATGGTGTAGTTAAAACCACCCGAAGTAAATGCGCTGGCGCATAGTGATGCGACAACTGTGAGTACTAGAAAATAAACCCTTTTCATATTCTTAATGTTTAATTGCTTTTCAGAATGATGTTGATGAGTGAGTTCACGTCGCTCACATCCACCTTATTATCTCCGTTAAGGTCGGCAAGGGCTTTGATCGCGTCGTCGGTGTCCTGGCCCAGGATGATGTTGATGGCGATGTTCACGTCGGAAACGTCCACCTTGCCGTCACCGTTGAGGTCGCCCGGCACACCGGGTTGCTCCACGTCGATTTCCTCGATGGTGGTGAACTTGCCCCAGTTCTCATGAGCGGCATAAGCCTCCTTGCTGCCGCGCGGCACATAGAGCGTTGCTGCGGTGTAAACGCCATCGACAAACACACCACCGATGGGCGGCGCGGGATTCAGGCTAGTGACTTTCACAATGGCCGGGCAAATGCCAAAGGCGTTATCGTTGATGCTGTCGCATGCCGCGCCAAAGGTCACTTCGGTCAAAGCCGAGCAATCGCCGAAAGCAGTGAGGCCTATCACCTTCACATTGGCGGCATCGAGCTTGGTGATGTTGCTCCAGCGGCAAGCCTGCTCACCGATTGTCTCCACTGTGGCGGGCACGGTGAATTCGGTGTTGTTGAGGCTGCCAGGAAGCGACACGAGGTGCTTCATGTCCTTGGTGTAGAGCACGCCATCGACCACCACATAGTTCTGGTTACCCTCGGCCAGCTGGATGGCGGTGAGTGCGGTGGCGCCACAGGCATATCCGTCGCCAACTACCTCGACACTAGCCGGTATCATCGCATTGATGAGCGAGCGGCATTTCATGAAGGCGACGGGACCAATCTTCTTGAGTGTCTCGGGGAAGGTGACCGTCTCCAGAGCGGTGCAGTTGTAGAAAGCCGCACGGTCGGTTTCCACCAGGCCGGCAGCGGTGACTGTCTTCAATGCGGCGCAACTGTTGAAGGCCGTAGAGCCCAGATATTGCGTGTTCTTGAGGTCAAAGCTCTCCAGTGCGTTGCAACGCATGAAGCAATTAGACCCAATAAACTCGAGCTTGTCGTTCACGTTGACTTGAGTGAGTGCGGTGCAGTTGGCAAATGCCATGGGGTCGCAGGCCAGCAGACCTTCGGGCAAGTTAAGGGTAGTGATTGCTTCCAGGTTGCTGAAGGCAGCCTCGCCAATCACTTCAAGGCTGGCGGGCAACTGGAGGTCGGTGCACACGGCGGCATCAAAGAAGCAATAACCGGGAATTTCTTTCACGCCCTCGTGGATGATGATTTGCTGCAATTTGAACTCGTTGGCTGCAAAAGCACCGTAACTCAGTTTGGTGCCGCCGGGAATCTCTACCGACATTAAGTTGCCGCACTCGTAGAAAGCATATTCGCCGATGTCTTCCACACCCTCGTGGAAATTCACCTTGCGCAGATAGGGGTTGCGGTTGAAAGCATGGTTGGCAATATGCTTGATGCGTTTGGGCACGTCATAAGTGTAAACATAAGTGCTGTTGTTTTTCTTGTTGCCAGGAAAGGCAATGATTGTATCCTTTGCTTTATTGGCAAGCACACCGCCCACCCATGTCTCACCTTCTTCCATGTCGGCCGGGTAAATGAGCGAGTAGTTGGGGTTGTTCAGGTCACACAGGAAATTGGAGAACTGGTTGCCTGCAAACACGCCCATGCCCAGTTCGGTGACATTGGGACCCAGTTTCACCGCCACGCCGTAGGCCTGGAAGAAGGCAAAGTCGCGCACATAGCGGTAACTGCTGGGCATGGCAGGCGATCCAGCTATCTCGGCATACTGAAATGCGCGTTCGCCGATGCCCACCACGGTATAGGTCTTGCCGCCATAGGTGACACTGGACGGGAAACTGATGATGTCGTGATAAGCCCCTTCTTCACTGGTGTCGGTGGGACGGGCTATTTCCACTTCGTTATCGCTCACAATGGTGTAGTTGTATCCACCCGATGTGAATGCGCTGGCGCTAAGCGATGCGAGTGCCGCAATAGATAAAAGAGTGAGATGTTTCATATAGATAGAATGTTGGTTGTTAATTAGTTTTTCAGAATGATGTTGATGAGGGCATTCACGTCGCTCACGTCCACTTTGCCGTCACCGTCGAGGTCGGCGAGTGCCTTGACTGCCTCATCGGTGCTTTGTCCCAGGATGATGTTGATGGCGATGTTGACGTCGGAAACATCCACCTTGCCATCATCGTTGAGGTCGCCAGGCACACCTGCGGGCTCTTCCACATCGATTTCCTCGATGGTGGCGAACTTGCTCCAGTTCTCATCGGACTGATAAGCCTCCTTGCTGCCGCGCGGCACATAGAGCGTGGCGGCGGCATAGACCTCATCGAGGAAAATGCCACCAGTGGGCGGCACGCGGTTCAGACTGGTGACACTGGTGATGGCCGGGCAGCTGGCAAACACATTGCCCTCGATGGTCTCCACGGTGTTGCCGAGCGTGATGGTGGCCAGCTGGCTGCACTGCATGAATGCTGCAAATTCCAGTGTCTTGAGACCGCTCGGGGTCACCAGTTCGGTGATGGCCAGTCGGCGTCCGGCTTGTTGCCCAATGCTGGTCACGCCCTGTGGCACAGTGAGCGTTCCGCTTGCGGCGCCCGGAATGGCCACCAGTCGCTTGAGGTCGGCACTATATAGCCAGCCGTCTTGCACGGCAAAGTGGGTGTTGGCGGGATCGATCTTAATCTCGTTCAAAGCCGTAGTGCCCACGGTGATGCCCGGGCCGATAATTTCCACTCCGGCCGGGATGGTGAGGCTTGTTAAGCCCGAGCAAAGATAGAAAGTGGTGCCTTCCATCTCACGCAGGCTGGCTGGCATTTCGTTTACGGCAGAGAGCGAACGGCAGCCATAGAACACGGCATTTCCGAGGAAGTCGAGTTGTTGTCCGAAGTTCACCGTTGACAGGTTGTAGTTGTTGCTGAACGCCTGACCGCCAACCCACTTCACGTTTTTCAGGTCGACACTCATGAGGTCGCACCCGTAGAAGGCAGAATACTCAATGGTGTCGAGTGACTCGGGCAGGTTCACTTGTTTCAAGAGATTGCAGGCCATGAACGAGCGTTCGCCCACAGTTTTAAGCGTGCTGGGAAAATTGATGGTTGTGAGACTCTCGCAACTACCAAACGACATGATACCTGTGTGCTCCATCCCCTCGGGCAATGTGAGCGTCTGAAGGGATATTAAATCAAAGAATGCGCTGTGTCCCACAGTTTTCAATCCAGTGGGCAGACTCAAACTGGTCACCTGCTCACATCCCTTGAAAGCACCATCACCCACCACAGTGTTGCCACTCTGAATGGTGATGTTTCTCAGCTTGGGACACTGGAAGAAGGAAGAAATTCCTATCTCCTTCACACTGGCGGGAATGGTGATACTGGTCAGTGTGGGATTCTCGGCAAAAGCGTAAGGAGCTATCGTCACGTATCCATCGGGGATGGTGAGGTTGGCTGAGCCCCATTTCTCGTTGGTGGGACGGCCCGGGAATGCCAAGATGATGTTTTTCTCTTTATTGGTGAGCACACCCATATCGTGAGTGAAATAGGTGGTGGAGTAGCAGATGATGGCTTGCAGGTTGTTGCCGATGAAAGCCCCATAGTCCATATTCTGCAGGTCGCCGGTGATGCGCACACTACTTGCGGTGAGTTTCTGGAACGCACAAAACTCAAGGTTGACTACCGTTGCGGGCAAGCTGAGCACACCCAGCATTTCGCACTGGTAGAAGGCGTTCTCACCGATGGTGTTCACCGTGTAGGTGATGCCGTTGGCGGTGACGGTCTCGGGAACAAAAACGTTGGAGGGCGATGACTTACCAACAGTCAACGTAGCGGTTTTGGCCACTTCATCGTTGATTTCAAATTGCATACCATCATAGGTGATGGTGGCACTGGCACAAAGCGATGCGGCAGCAGCCAGGCATAAAAGTAAACTTTTTTTCATTGCATTTGGTTATGTATAGAATAATAAGCTTTTGATTGCGGGCTCATCAAGTGCAACCCCGCAATGATGCGTAAGTGGAACCTCGCACCTCACTTACTTGAGGATGATGTTGATGATGGCGTTCACATCGCTCACATCCACAGAGCCGTCGCCGGTGAGGTCGGCCTTAGCTTTCAGTTCCTCGTCGGTGCTTCCGGCCAAGATGATGTTGATGGCGATATTCACATCACTCACATCCACGATGCCGTCGTTATTTAAGTCGCCCAGCACGGGGTCGGGTTCAGGTTCGGGAATATAAGGTGCCGTTCCAGTGAACTGCTTGGTCACCGTCTCATCGAGCAGAGTCCAGAATCCCATGACTGAAATGGTTACTTGCGTCTGGAAGGTGGCGGTCATGTCGGTGTCGTTGAACTTGGCTTCCATCGTCAGCGGGATAGATGAACCAATCGATGGGCCCAGCAGGTCGCCGTACTCTCCAAACATGTCAGTCAGCCCCTGCACATCGGGCATGATATCAATCAGGTTGAAATACTTCGTTCCTTTGATGGTCTTGTAACCATCGGCACCTGGAATGCCCATCATGTTGGTATATTCCAGTGTGCCCAGGTCGGTCACTTCGCCCATGAGCACTAACTTGAAGTTGCGAATGGTGACGTTGCAGATGCCCAGGTCGTTTTGTTCCAGCGTAACGACGCTATTGTTCTCGTTGAGCGAACCGCCGCCGCTGGAAGTGGTGCTCATTGTACCGGTATAGTCAACAGCCAGGGCTGTTGCGTTGCAGCACAGAAGAGCGATGAGCAGAGAGGTAATTTTTTTAATCATAATATATCAGTTATGTGTGGTGATAAATGTAACGATAGGGTGTGCCCAGGCTTGTGGACACACCCTATCGTCGGGATATAATTTATAGTTTAAGAATCAGATTGATGATGGCGTTCACGTCTTCCACATCGATCTTGCCGTCGCCGTTCAGGTCGGCATTGCCGGGATAGTCGCCAGCCGTTTTCAGCTTGAGGATGATGTTGATTGCGGCATTTACGTCTTCCACATCCACCTTGCCGTCGCCGTTCACGTCACCGTTGGCAGGCTGGGTGCCTCCCAGTTTCTTGATGACGAGCGTCATGGCTTCGCAGTTCACGGTGAGGTCATATTCGCCGGCAGGAATCTTGAAGGCGGTCTGCCCGGCTTGCAGGCTCAGGTCGGTGTTGAGCATGTCGTCGGTCACCCAGAAGTCTCCATCGCTCACGGCTCCGATGCGATAGGGTGCAATAGCATCCCAGTCGTTCTCGTTTTCGGCCAGTCGGGTGGTGAAGCTGAAGTAGTTGAAGCCATCGTTACGGCCGTCGGCGGTGATGGTGGCGGTGAAGATGTTGTGGTCTTCGGTGTCCATGGCCACACCCACGTTAGGTGCCCAGCTGTTCTCGTTCACTTCACCCAAGATGTAAAGCTCGGTGGGTTCGGGCTGTGGTTCGGGCCAATCGCCGGCGATAGTCATCGTGTTGTTATCTTTATCCACGGTGAGTGTCCACTCGCCAGCCACAGGAATCTGGAAGTTCATTCCGGGGTTCGACAGGGTGAGAGCGGTGCCCTCGGTCACCTGCTCGCGTGTGACGATGAAATTGCCGTCGCTCACAGCACCCAGCCAGTTGCCATGCTCATCTTTCAGCTTAAACTCGGCATCGGCATCCATGGCCTGTGTCACGGTCCACTTGCCGTCGGCCCCTTTTGTGAGCGGCACCATGGCCTCTTCGTTCCAGTTGTTGAACGAGCCCACCAGGTACAGAGCCGGGTCGGGTTGTGGCTGCGGTTCTTCGCCGGCCACGTAGCCGTGGAACTCTTTGGTGATGGTCTGGTCGATGAGGTTAAAATTCATGACCGAGATGGTGATGTGGGTTTCGAATGTGGCGATAAACTCCTTGTCGTTGAATTTCGCGTCAATAGTCACCGGATAGGTCATTCCGGCTCCCATTGAAACCAGCCCTCTAAACTGTTCGGGGATGAGATTGAGGAAACTCTGCACACCGTCGAGTGCATCCGCCAGATTGATTTGCTTGGTGTCCTTAATCGTTTTGTAGCCATCTGATCCACCAATCACCGACAAATCGCTAAACTCGAGGTCTCCGAAGTTAATCACATCTCGCCAAATCATGATTTTGAAATCTTTCACAGTAGCTTTGTAGTGAATCAGCAGAGTTCGGTCTAGTTCCACCACCGAATTTTCTTCGGTCATTTCTGTAGTACCGTTGGAGGTCTTCATTGTACCTTTGTAGGTAGTAGTTGCTGCTGTAGCAGCCATAGTGCATAAAAGCACAGCCAAGAGTAGGGTAATTTTTTTAATCATAGCTGATGAATTTTGGTTTGGTTAATAATCAATGCGCAAATATAGTAATAATATTTCAATCTGCAATAAAAATAGATTGGTTTATTTTAAAATAATCAAAAAAACAGGGGCGAAGTAGACTCCGCCCCTGTCAATGCTTTCTTAAAAATAAACCTCGTTTAATTGACTTTGAGGATGATGTTGATCACGTCGTTCACGTCGGCCACGTCCACTTTGCCGTCGCCGTTGAGGTCACCGCGCACGCCGGTTGATGGCTCGTCGTTCACGCCGGGAGTCTCGAAGTCAACCTTTACTACCTGTTGCATTTCCACAAGGTTGATGTCGATGTGCACGCGGATTTCGTTCTGGTTGAACAGTGCGTTCATGCTGATGGGCACTTCGTCCAGTGTGGGACCCAGCCATAAAGGTTCGTCATCGGTGCCTTCGGTAATGATGATGTTTTTGCTTGCTGCCAGAGCGGTGAAACCGCAGGCCTTGATGGCCGGCACGCTGTCGACAACGATGTTGCCCACGGGAATGTTAGTCTCGCCAGTGTTGAGCTTGAAATTGTCCAAATTCAGCTTGTAGGTGCCACCTTCGTTCTCAGTGAGAGTGATGTTTACCCCATCTTGTGTGGAGCCTATACCATTAATGCTCACAGCGAGTTTGCCGGTGTACTCGGTAGCCATCATGGCCAGCGAGCACAATGCGGCAGCAAAAAATAATGCGATTTTCTTCATAATAATGTTGTTAAAAGATATTTCAGATTAATTCTTGTGCAGAATGATGTTGATGAGTGCATTCACATCGCTCACATCCACCTTGTTGTCGCCGTTGAGGTCGGCCTGTGCTCTTTGGTTGTCGTCGGTG
This sequence comes from Muribaculaceae bacterium, assembly GCA_017940245.1. Taxonomy (GTDB): domain Bacteria; phylum Bacteroidota; class Bacteroidia; order Bacteroidales; family Muribaculaceae; genus Sodaliphilus. The sequence goes on from JAGAYZ010000038.1 coordinate 22,969, forward strand.
GCTTTGCCCAAGATGATGTTGATGCAGATGTTCACGTCGCTCACGTCCACTTTGTTGTCGCCATTAAGGTCGCCCAGCACGGCCAGCGATCCGCCTATGGTGAGCTTCATCGTCTCGAGGTCGGCAGTGAGGGTGAAGTTGCCGGCAGGAATCTTGTAGGCCTGACCATTGTCGGCTGTGATGTCGAGCGGAGTGTTGAGGTATTCGTTGGTGACCAGGAAGTCGCCGTTGCTCACGGCACCGATGACCTGGTCTTGCTCACCGGCCAAGCGCTTGATCATCTTGAAGTAGCTGTAACCGTCGCCACAGTCGATCGAAGCATAATCGGCGGTATAAACGCCATCGGCCAGTGTCATTTCGATCAGGCCTTCGTTGTTGTCCCAGTTATTGAACGAGCCTTGCACCAGCAGCTGAGCTGCGGGCCAGTTCTCGCCATCGATGATGAGGCGGCGCTCACCGTCCAGGTTCTTGATGGTGAGTGTCCACTGTCCTTCTGGCAGTTGGAATGCGTTATACCAGCCGTCTTGAGCCAGTTCCAATTCCTGGCCCAGATACATCTGGCGCATCACGAAGTTGGTGCCTTCGCCCTCGGTGTTGGCACCGAAGCGGTAGGGAGCGATGGCATCCCAGTCGATCTCGTTCTCGCCCAGGCGCTTGGTGAAGCTGAACCATGAGGTGCCGGTGGTGGTGATGTCGAGTGTGTAGGAGTTGTCGGCTTCGTTGTAGTTCATCAGCGCGCCCACGTTGGCGGCCCAGTCGTTGCCGTTCACGTTGCCCATCACCCACACGTTGTCGATGGGTTTGCTGATGGTGATGGTATAGACCGAAGCGTTCATCATGTCGGCCGAGTAGGCACCCAGGGTGATGCGGTAGTTGCCGCCTCCCAGGTCTTCTACGTTCTTCACGACGACGGCAGCGCGGCCATCGGTGGTGACAGTGAAGTTATCGGCAGTGATCGTGCCAAATTCGCCGGTCAGGTCATAGTGGTGCGTTGCGGCATCGAAGGTGAAGCCGTCCAGCCCGGTGGCAGTGATGTCGGTGATGCCGGCGTTGTAGATTAGCGTCATGTCGTCAACCCACACCTGGTCGCCACTACTGCCCTTGCCAGGAGTGGCATTTGTTGACACTGTCACAAGGATGGCAGCTGCAGCCGCATTGTTGCTTGCATAGCTTGCATAGTCGAATGGGATGACCATCTCGGTCCAGTCGCAAGTGGCAATGGCCTTATTCTGTGCCTTTGCGGCCACTCTGGCAGCCACATTGGCAGCATCGGTCTCACTATATGTCGTTCTGTTGAACATACTCCCTTTATAATCACCCGGCTTAGGTTCAGGATCCTGATAGAATTCACCATTGAAGGCTATAGAACTAAAAGTGGCGTAAGGGTAATCCGTGTTGGGTGTCTTTTGGGAGAATTTCATCCAAGCAGATATTGCATCAGGAGCGGCTTTCAGTGCTGTATAGAATTTATCACCATATTTATCTGTCGCGGTTGCAGAAGCATCCATCTCGCTGTGATTCCATGTGTTATTGGCAGTAGTGCTCTCAGCGTTCAGACGACCATTTGTCATTGTTCCATTGTTGACAATGCCTATAACGTCACCCGATGTAATTAGAGCGCTATGAGTGCCGGTCGAGCCGGGACGAATAACATTAGAGCTTTGCAGTGTGCCTTTAGCCATACCTGCTAGACTGCCGTTAGCACTGTTAAAAGCGTGCCAATTACGTGGCTCTGTCGTTTTGCTGCTGTCCCAGACCTCGAAGTCGCTGTTGGGAATTTGGTATTCCAGCGCGCGAGTGGCTGCGCCGGCGGTGGCGTAGTGGATGTCGGTGCCATTGACGGTGCCGTCGGCAACGAGGGTGTTCACGTCGGTGAAGCGCACCAGCAGCGACACGCCGTCGCGGTTGATGGCAAGCACGTTCACGTCGCCCTGCACGATGGCGGGCACGTCGGTAATAGTGAGGTCGCCCACGGCTACGGTGTAGTTACTGCCGGCAGGCGTCACGGTGACCGTGGTGGCATCGGCTGCTAGCAGGCTCATCGAGCAAGCGGCAGCCGCAAGAATTGTAAAGATTTTTTTCATACTTATTAATTTATACCTATTTATATTTCTAATGTATAAAGGCGAATCGCTCATCACCCAGATGATTCACACCCGGGCTGTGGTCAGCGTATGCGGTAGGTGATGCCCAGCTGGCCATAGATGGGGTAGAGGTTTTGCTCGATGGTGTGGAACGAGCTGTGGAATGCCGCAGTCATACCCCAGTTGAGGTCGGCATAGAGTCCTAGGCGGTTGCTCAAATCCCAGTCGGCACCCAGCATCATGCCGAATTGCACGCGGCGCAGGTGCTCGGTGAAGTCGTAATTGCCGCGCTCGTTCTCGGCTTCGCCCAGTTCCACTTTTGCGCCAGTGGGGTCGTCAACACGCAAGTAGCCCATGTGTGCCCATCCGCTGAAGTCCTGTCCCATAACGATAGAGACGTAGGGGCCGAACTTGAGGTTCACCTTGCGCACACGCCACACGGCCTGAGCCGGCACGGTGAGCATCCACTGCGACACCTTGGTGGTGACGTTGCCGGTGAACATGCCGGCGAGTGTCTGTCCGCCCTGGGTGATTTCCATGTGGTAGTTTTTTACGTTGGCATCCTCTTTCATGGCCTTGTGCTCAAAGAGCAGCCCCAACTGGATGCCGCGGGTGGCGTCGATGGGAAGCAGCACGTTGGCACCCACAGCCGGAGCCATCTGCAAGGCGTAACTGTTCAGCTTGCGTATCGAGGCCGGCATGCCCAGTGGCATGGTGCCGCCCACGTTGTAGCCCAGGCGGGCCTTGACGATGGGTTTCCCTTTGGTGAAATCTTGTGCTTGTGCGCTCATGGCCATTAGGCCTGCCAGAGCGGCAATGAATATATGGCGTAAAAACTTCATATCCTTAACTGTTATTCTTCACGTGAACAAATCACTCTCACTCGATCGACCAGCATCTCACTGTCGATGGCACCCTCAAACAGGTCACCGTCTACACTCGACGAGAACACCACTGTGAGGCTGTAGCCCTTGTTGGCCAGCAATTCCATGTCTACGTCGGCGAGGTAGTTGAATTCCACTTCCCAGGGTGTCCAGGTGTTGGTGGGGTGAATGTCGGGCACCTTGGCGATGGCCACAATGTTGGGATTGGTCTGCACATCGTCGCCAAAGAGCATCACCTCGTTGCCCTGTGCGTCGTGGTTGCGATAGAGCACGGCATAGGCCGATCCGCAGTCGGTGCGTCCGGGCACGGGTTTCTTGTCTTTGTCGATGAACGTTGGACCTGGTTGATACTTGTAGAATCCGGTAAATTTCACCGGTTTTTTATCGAAAGGCTTGCCGAACCGTGTGGCTTTGAGCGGGGTGCGAGCCGCCACGGTGATGTCGAATTCGCCCATATAGAAGTTGCCGGCGGCGATAGCCTTTTTCATGCTCATGCCCAGCACACCGGTGTCGCGTGTAGTCAGGCGCAGGCAAGCTCCATCCAGACCATTGGCCTCGGGCACGGTGGGATACTCCATGGCCGTTGCCGAGCGTTTGGCCAGCCAGAATCCACCGTTACCGGTAGCCCAAAGCGGGGTGAGCGTGCCATCTTCTTCGGGTTGCTGCCACACGTAGTAGTTTTTGTATTTGGGATCAAGGTCGTAGTGCTCAAAATCGATTTTAAGCGTGTCGTTAACCGTGACCTTGACGGGAACAAACGAGATTTTGTAGCGGCGATGCCAGTTGCCGTCTTGCGAGGTGACGGTGTAGAGCACCGGGCCTTGAGAAAAGTCCTGCACGCTGCCGCTGGCGGGAGTGATCGTGGCACCCGGTGTGAGACGGAAGCGGGGTGCCAGCGCCGTGATGTCGGCGTGGCCGCGCACGTTGAACACGATCACGCTGTCGGTGGAAATGACGGTGCGAATCGAGTCGGTGACTTGAAAAAAGAACTGTTCCGGCTGGCTGACTGTGACCTGAACAAGTTCGATGTCACATTCTGCATTCAGCGGTTCTTCCTTGAAACAGGAAGTATTGAGAAAGCCTAGAGCTAATAGTAATGCTATAGCTGTTTTAGAAATGAATTTCATCGTATATTATCTCACGATTAATAAACAAACGACAAAATTACAAAAAAATCAGCGATAACACGGTATTAGTCGCAAAAAATGATTAAAAAAAGTGATTTTGTGCAGACAGAATGGCAAATAGGAGAGAATACGCCCATTATTTTTGGTGATAAGGAGCGTTGGTTTAGCTACAAACTACAAGTGACAAGCTACGAGTGACTAACTACGATCTACGAGTGACGCAATGCGCTTCATTCATTATTAATAGAAGCGCTCGGTGGTGGGCTCGGTGAGCTGGCTTTGAGACGTAGCCTCTTCGATTTCGTGGTCAATGGCTTCAAACTGCGAGTGATTGCTCTTGTACTCGGGCACGAATTTTTTCATGGTGTAGATCATGTCGTGTACATTGCCAATATTGGCCAGGTCGATGATTTGCTCGATGTGGTCGCACACGTCGCGGTAGTCGTAGGTGCGCACACGGGCTATCATGATTTTCTTGTTCACCGTGGCAGTGGTCTTTTCCTTGTCGTTGAGCAGTTCCTCATAGAGCTTCTCGCCCGGACGCAGTCCCACCTCGTCGATTTTAATGTCAACCCCCGGCTTGAGTCCTGCCAGCGAAATCATGCGCACGGCCAGGTCGTAGATTTTCACGGGCTGACCCATGTCGAAGATGTAAATTTCGCCGCCATTGCCCATGCACCCTGCTTCGAGCACCAGTGAGCAGGCCTCGGGGATGGTCATGAAGTAGCGGATGATGTCTTTGTGGGTGACGGTGACCGGGCCACCGGCCTCAATCTGCTTGCGGAACAGCGGAATCACCGAGCCGTTACTGCCCAGCACATTGCCAAATCGCGTGGTGATAAACTGTGTGGCCAGGCCGCGCTTGCTGGCATCGAAAAAGAGTGACTGGCAGTAAATCTCGGCCAGGCGCTTGGAGCATCCCATCACGTTGGTGGGATTGACAGCCTTGTCGGTGGAAATCATCACAAATTTGTACACACCATATTTCAGGGCCAGGTCGGCTATGTTTTTGGTGCCCATCACGTTGGTGAGAATGGCCTCGGTGGGGTTAATTTCCATCATGGGCACATGCTTGTAGGCCGCGGCGTGAAAGACAAATTTGGGATGGAACTGCTTGAATGCTTCTTCCATGCGGTGGCGGTTCTGCACGTCGCCCATGAAAAGCTCGATGTCGGCATCGGGAAACGACTTGCTCAGTTCCATCTGCATGTCGTGCATGGGTGTCTCGGCCTGGTCGACCAGCACAATTTTGCTGGCGTGGTAGGCGGCTACTTGACGCACGATCTCACTGCCGATAGAGCCGCATGCGCCGGTGATGAGCACACATCCACCGCGCACAGTGTTGCGCACCAGTGTGTTGTTGAGCACAATGGGGTCGCGGCCCAGCAAGTCTTCGATTTGCACCTCACGCACATAGGTGGAGATGTTCTTGGGCGTGTCATCGCTGTCGTTGCTGTTGTTGTCTTCGGCATCATATTCCTGCACCTTGTTGATGCCCAGCAAGGTGATGTTGTTGCGTATGAAGTAGTCGGCAAAGCCCTCGCGCATCAGTTTGTTGGCCGATGAGTCGAAAATGAGCGCATAGATGGCATGCTCGACAAAAAGGTTCCCCACTGTGTCGGGGTCGAAACGATAGACGGGGAAACCATTGATGTTCTCATTTTCCTTGCCACTCTTGATGCTGAGCAGTCCCACAGGGTTGTACTTGCCGTCGATCTCATTCTTGAGCGCGTTGGCCAGGATGAGCGAGTCGAGCGAAGTGCCCAGCACCAGCACGCGTCGCCGGCTGGAAGTGACATTGGTCAGGCGCATGTAGAAGTACTTGATGAGCAGTCGCTCAATGGTCATAATCGAGAACGTCAACGCGCCCACCATGAGTATGTTCCACACGCGCATGATGGCCGAGTGGAACAGCAATGCCGCTGCACCATCGATACACAGCAAGATGAACGTGGAGACGATGACCACCAAAAAGGCGCGATACAGGTCTTCTATCACCGAGAGGCGAATCACGCAAGTGTAGCTCTTGCTCACATAGGTGACACCGAAATACACAACCAGAGTAATCAGCCAGTTGCCTATGAGGGCTGTGGGGTTAAGGATGGAACTATGGGCATACATGTCGGCCACGATGACCAGCATGTAGCTCGCCGTGACGATGAGCATGTCGATAAGCAAAATAATCCATCGCGGCGTGGTGTTTATCTTGAAAAACCTGATCCAGCGCAGGTCGTAAAGCCAATTGAAAAACTTGTCTAACATAGAATAAAGTGCCTCAACTTGTGGTTTGAATCGGCAAATTTATATATTATGACAGATAAAAACAAATTATTTCCGAATTTTCGCTTTTTGGGAACAAAAATGCCAAATCTCGCCGATAATTAACACGGGCGACGTGATGGCCGCCAAGCCCAGCCATGTGTGCCAGTGCAGTGGAGCGACATTAAACATGGGACCGCAATACTGCACAATGAGCACTTGTCCCAGAAGGATAATCAAAGCCACAGAGAAAAACGTCTTGCTGCCGCCGATGTTGTGAAATGCGCTGTGGCCGCTGGCAAACGACTTGGCGTTGAACATGTTCCAGAACTGCAAAAACACAAATGTAGTGAAGAACATGGCCAGCTCGGTGGGCGAGATTTGTTGGCTGATGATGCTGCCGCCGGATCCGGCCACATGGTAGCGCAAAATGAGGACGAATGCCGCAATCATGATGGCGGCAAAAGTGAGCCCTGCACCCAGGATGCTCTTCATCATCGAGCCGGTGATGATGCTCTCGCCACTGCGGCGTGGCGGCACGCGCATCACGATGCTGTTGGGCGGCAGTGAGGCCAGTGCCAGTGCCGCAAAGGTGTCCATAATCAAGTTCACCCACAACATCTGCGTGATGGATAGCGGCGGCTGTTTGCACAAAAACGAGCCAACGCCCACCACCAGACAAGCGCACACATTCACTGTGAGCTGGAACAAAATAAACCGCTGGATGTTACGGTATAGCGAACGTCCCCACAGCACAGCCTTGTTGATGCTGGCAAACGAGTTGTCGAGGATGGTGATGTCGCTGGCTTCGCGAGCCACGTGGGTGCCGTCGCCCATGGAGAGTCCAACTTGCGCCTTTTTCAGTGCGGGGGCGTCGTTGGTGCCGTCGCCGGTCACAGCCACCACTTCTCCCTGGCGTTGCAGCAGTTCCACGAGCCGGGCTTTGTCGGCCGGTCGTGCACGCGCCATCACTTTCAAACCTGGAATCACTTCGAGTGCTTGCTCGTCGGTCATGGCGGCAAAGTCGTTGCCCGTTACCAGTGATGACGTGTCGCTGTCGTCGTCGGTCCAGATGCCCACTTGACGTGCAATCTCGCGGGCCGTGTCGGGGGTGTCGCCTGTGACGATTTTCACCTGCACGCCAGCATTGCGACAATCTTGAATGGCGGCTGGCACATCGGGGCGCACAGGGTCGCTGATGGCTACAAAGCCCATGAACTTGAGGTCGAGACGACTGTCGAGCAGATGAACTTTAGCGTCAAAATTGCTGGGGTCGCTAATGCGTGCCGTGGCAAAGGCCAGGGTGCGCATGGCCTTGCGCTGGAACTGGTGCAGGCGAGTGGTAATTAGCTCATTATCTACACCGCAAGCCTTGATGATGAGTTCGGGTGCGCCTTTTACCAGCAGCCAGTGCTCACCGGCAGCAGAGGTGATGAGTGTGGCCATATACTTGAGTTCGGTGCTGAACGGCACTTGAGCCACGACCGTGTTTTCTTCGCGCAGCCGGGCATAGTCGATGCCTTGCTTGCGCAGCCAGAGCAGCAGGGCTCCCTCGGTGGGGTTGCCCAGTACCTTGATATGAGCCGGGTCGCTGTCGTCGAGATGGGCGGTAGAGTTGCACGCCATGCTCATTGCCACCAAAGGCGAAACGGCATCGGAGTTATCACTATTTTCCGGTGTCTCGTCGTTGAGTGGTTTTGTGTCTTGTTTTGCGCCGTAGACGAATTCTGCCACCTGCATCTGGTTTTGGGTGAGAGTCCCAGTCTTATCGGTGCAAATTACTGTGGTGGCTCCCATCGTTTCGCAGGCGTGCATGCGCCGCACCAGGTTATTGGTGCGCAACATGCGGTGCATGCTCAGGGCCAGGCTAAGAGTGATGCTCATGGGTAACCCTTCGGGCACACTCACCACGATGAGCGTGACCGCAATCATCACAGTTTCAATCATGTATTGCAGCGTGTCGATGGTAGTGGCTGGCGAGTCGTCGATCGAGAAGACCACCAGGCGCCCTACCACGATGAGTGCCGCAATCACGTAACTGGCGCGGGCAATGAGGCGACCCAGGTGGTCGAGTTGCTGCATGAGCGGAGTCTTCACGTCGCTGTCGATTTGCGACTCAGTGGCCACCTGGCCATACTCGGTGTGGTCGCCCACTCGCTCTACCTGCATCACTCCGTGGCCTTCCATCACCACCGAGCCGCGCATCACGTGGTCGGCAGGATAGGTGCCGTGGTGCTCGGCAGCCAGTTGCGGGTCGTGAGTCTTCCAGGCCTGCGGCTCACCTGTGAGCGAACTTTCATCGACGCTGAGCGACACACTGTCGAGCAAGTGGCCATCGGCCGGCACTCGCTCGCCGGTCTCAAGCAGCACCACGTCGCCCACCACGATGTCGCGTCGCGGCACCTGACGCACGCGGCCGTCGCGCACGACCGTTACCGGCAGATCGTCGTCGGTCTTGTTGAGAATCTCAAATTTTTTGTTGGCCTTTACTTCAACCACAAAGCCCACCATCGTAGCCAGCACAACGGCTACAAAAATGCCCACCGGCTCGAGCAATGCCTCGGATCCTGTGCCCAGGCTGAAGTATTCGTAACATGCCAGTCCCACCGACAGCAACAGGGCCACCAGCAGAATCTTGATGAGCGGGTCGTTAAATTTCTCAACAAAATGCGACCACAGCGAACGCCGTGGTGGCGGTGTGAGCACATTGTCGCCATGAGTGCGGCGACTGTCGATAACCTCTTGTTGTGTAAGTCCCTTCCAGGTTGTATTCATGCCTCTATCTATTGAATGTGAGTGGCTGGCCCAGTGTGGAGTCGGTAATAGCTCCCTGGTCGAAGGCGCGGTGTCCATTTACCCAAGTGCGCATCACTCGCGAGTGCATGACCGCTCCAGCAAGAGGTGTCCATGCGCATTTCGACATCACGCTCTCATCGGTGATGATGTAGCCATCGTCGTCGAGTCGCACCTGCACCACATCGGCATGATATCCCTTGCGCAAGAATCCGCGCCGGTCGATGCCAAAAAGTGTGGCGGGAGCGTGGCACATGGCTTGTACTACCTGCTCGATGGTGAATACACCTCGACGAGCCAGTTCCAGCATCGTTACTAGCGAAAACTGTGCCAAAGGCATTCCAGAAGCAACTTTTATATTATTTTCACATTTATCGCTCAATAAATGGGGGGCATGGTCGGTGGCTACCACGTCTATTATCCCGTGGGCCACAGCCTGCCGCAATGCGTCGCGGTCGGCGCGGGTCTTGACGGCCGGATTCACGCGGATGCGGTTACCCAGTCGGCTGTAATCGTCGTCGCAAAACCACAGGTGTCCCACGCATGCCTCGGCAGTAATGCGCTTTTCGGTCAGTGGCTTGTCGCTATCGAAGAGGTCAAGCTCGTCGGCTGTGGTCAAGTGCAATACATGAAGGCGGGCACCGGTCTCTCGAGCCAGTTCCACAGCTCGCCGGCTGCTCTTCACGCATGCCTCGCGGCTGCGCACGAACTGATGTGCTGTGGCGGGAATGTAGGGGCCATGTTCGGCTTGGTAACGCTCGCGATTGGCGCTGATGATGCCTTCGTCTTCGCAGTGGGCCGCGATGAGTGCGGGCACAGTGCCGAACAGGCGTCGCAAAGCATCATCGTCATCGAGCAGCATGCCCCCGGTCGAAGAACCCAGAAAAACTTTCACGCCACACACGCGACTATAGTCCATGTTGCGCAACAGGTCGATATTGGTGGCGGTAGCGCCAATGTAGAAACTGTAGTTGGCTACCGAGTGCCTGGCGGCGCGTTCAAATTTGTCTTCCAGCGTGTCGATAGTCGTGGTGGGCGGTACCACGTTAGGCATATCCATGAACGACGTCACACCGCCGGCCACAGCAGCTCGGCTCTCGCTGGCAATGTCGGCTTTTTGGGTCAGTCCCGGTTCACGGAAATGCACGTGGTCGTCGATGACTCCCGGCATCACCAGGTCGCCACGTGCGTTCACACGCGTGGTGGCGTGTTGCATCAGTTCGGCGGATGGATTGCCAAGTCCCACTTCGGCAATCACTCCATCGCTTATCGCCAGGTAGCCGTGGCCTGAAACACCTTCATTAACAAGGGTCGCGTTATAAATAAGTTCCATTTTGTATTGTCGGTTAAAGTGTTGTGCAAAGGTACAATAATAGTTACAAATACTCTTGTTTTTTGTGGTTTTTTAAAAAATGAATGTATTTATGTGCAATTAATTTGCAAAAGAAAAGAAGAGTCGCTATTTTTGTGGGGAAAACAAATTAGGAATAAAAATATTACTCTCATGAAAATAAGAATGTTAATGCTGCCGGTGTTTGCGGTGTGCGTCTTGCTGTGCCGGGCGCAATCGGCCGGCGAGGTGTTGTTGGATGGCGAAGGCACATCCCTGTCGCCTTATCAGATAACCACCGTCCAAGACTTGCTGATGCTTGCTCAGGCCACTAATGAGCAGGGGCTGGAGTTTGATGGACAATATTTTGAGTTGATGAATGACATAGACATGGCTTCAGCGCCATGCTTTACCGGACTGGGCGCCGATCCGCTCCACCCGTTTAACGGCATCATTATGGGTAATGGTCACAAATTGATGAACTGGTCGTTGCATGAATGTGACCAGGGTGGATTTGTCGTGTGGCTTGGATCGAAAGGTGAGTTGGATGGAGTGCTAATAGATGCGTCGTGCACGTTTACTGGAGTAAGCTCCTTCGCGCCGCTGGTGTGCCATGCTGCGGGAATCGTGAGAAGCTGCAATAATTATGCCGCTATCAATGGTGAATCTGACTTGGCAGGAATCTGCTGTTACACGGAGCGTGAGGCCTCCATCGAGAACTGCTATAACGAAGGACGCATATATGGAGCCGGAGGGGGTTATCTGGCAGGAATTGTTGCCATCAACAACGGTGTGGTGGTGCGAAGTGAGAATCTGGGTTGCATCGTTGCCGCTCGAGGTGCAATGGTGGGCGGCGTTGTTGGAGAGAATACCGGCGCGGTGTCAAATTGTGTCAGCTCAGGTAGCCTCACTGGCTACGGTGTGATAGGCGGAATCGTGGCAGTAGCGAAACCCAAAAGCAACATCACCTTTTCATTGTGCGATGCCGTGCTCAAGAGTTATGCCGATTATTCGCAGGTGGGAGCAGCCGTCGGACGGTCGGAATACGATGTGACCTATAGCAATGTGTATTACGATTATCAGATTTCGCTCTTTAACAAGGAAGGTTCAAAAAGCATTTGGGCCAAGACCACAGCCGAACTCATCTATGATGAGTGGGACGGCTCGAGAGCGTGGACACGCGCGAAAGGCGAGTATCCACAAATCTACTCCATGTCGCATCACGAGGCGGCCAAGCTGGCGGCCGCACCAGTGGTCTTTGCCCAGGGCGATACTCGCTTTCATGTTACTCAGGCAGCCCAGCTTGCACAGGCCGAAGGTGTGACATGGACGGTGAAAGGCGGGCATGGCGTTTTCGAAATCGACGGGTCTACGCTGCAGGTTCATCCTCGAGATGAGTTCACCTCGGCCATATTGCAAGCCACCTGCGGCACCCATGTGAAAGAGATACCCATCTACAACATGGGGCTGAATACAGTTGTGGATGTTGTTGAAAATCTGTTGGCGGTCAAGACTTCAACCGATTTTAATGGCGACCATGTGACCGATGTGGCCGATGTAAACCTGCTGATTAATGAAATCATGTATCATCGTGGTGAACCGGGTGAATTCGGTGACATGGATGTGGATGTAGATGGCAAAATAGATGTGGCCGATGTGAACCAAATCATCAACAGAATTCTCGGGTTGTAACGAAATCACTACACTTCCTAAATAAAACTGATTTTTTGTTGTGGGGCTCAAAAGCCCCTGTCAAAAGTGTCTTCAAATGAAATTCGTCACATTTGGAGACACTTTTTTTGATTATATGCACCAAGTTTTGAATTTTTGCATTAAATTTGCAGTCATATGAGATGGCTGTGCTTAATAATATGTTTGTTGTCGGTGCATTGGTCCGCAATAGCACTTGGTACCCATGTGCGTGCTAATGTTGCCGATTCCATCACCGCCCAGCGCGACACAATAAGCTGGGTGGATGCTCTCAAGAAGAAAAAATTCAATCCCGATTGCGACACCATTCGCTACCCGGGTCTGGTTAAATTTTCGTGGAGAGCAATTAAGGGCTATAACCACGCCTTGAACAACTACGACACTACCTACGTGAAGAGCTATGGCAAGATATTGAAAGTGAGCCTGAAAGGAAACACATGGTTTGACAACTATGATTTCCGCGACGACAATGAGAACTTGCATTTACATTTCTATAGCTCGGCCACGAGTAGTGTGGGTTTCAATGTTTCGCTGTTTGGCATAGGCGTGGGCTACCAGATGGCATTTGACCAAATCCGTAAAATACGTCCGCGAAGTAAGAAATTTGAGATTGGTTATACCTGCGCGCGGTTTTCAATCGACTATTACTACATGCGCAACACCGGCGACATGAACATCACCTTTGTCAATAAAGAAATAGGAAAAAACAATTATGATAATTTTCCCGGCATGGTGAGGAAATTGTGGGGTGTGAGCACTTATTACTATTTTAATAATAGGCATTACGCGCCGTCGGCAGCATATAGCAACTCGCTTCAGCAGAAACGAAATGCCGGGTCGATGTTTGCCGGGTTCAGCGTCAGTCATCAGTCGTTCAGTGTCAATCCCAAGGACATTCCACTCGAGGCCATAGGGGAGGACGACGATGATTATGACGAGATGGGTGACGAGTTGTCGACATGGTTTAATTACACCGACTATAGCCTGCACTTCGGCTATGGCTATAACTGGGTGCTGAGCAAGCACTTCCTGCTGAATACGACCTTACACGTCTATTCTGGAGTGAAGCATGCCAATGCCAAGTCGATAATGGATGGCGGAAGCACATTTTGGGCCGTTAATGGCAGACCGCGAGTGGGGCTGGCCTTCAACAGCAAGCGATTTTTCGCCAGCCTGCAGGGCTATATCAATTCACATTTCTACAATACCGGACGTTATCGTTTCCGCAGCACCCTTTTCGATTTCTCGCTCATCGGTGGAATACATTTCTAAGCCGTGATAAACGCCGTTGTCATTTTGTCATCGCATGGAAGAGTCGCCGTAGCCAGGCCCTAGTTATCGTCGGCTTTGTGGTCATTTCAAGATACGCGCGAAAAAATATTTGCCAAATTGATTGCAGATTGTGAAAAAATTTGTACTTTTGCAGTCGCTAAAGTGAAAGGAGGTCGTTTCGATACTCACTAGGATAAAGATAAATCACATATAATCAAGCAGATGAGGCGTAGAGAAGCGCCTGTCGAGGCCGAAGGACATGCGCAGAGCATGGCCGCGTGCCGCAAATATAGAACTAAATATCAACAAAAATAAAAAAACAAAAAACATTATGATTATTGTACCTGTAAAGGATGGCGAGAACATCGAACGCGCCCTGAAGAAATTCAAACGTAAAACTGAAAAAACCGGTGTGATCAAGGAACTGCGCACCCGTCAAGCATTCCAGAAACCTTCTGTGACCAACCGTCGCAAGATGATGAAGGCCGTGTATGTGCAGCAGCTGCGTGCAAGCGAAGAGTAATATCTCAGAACGATACACCGAAAGCATAAGCCAGAAACGAGAAGTTTCTGGCTTTTTTCGTTAAAATGGGCAAAAAAGGTTGCAATTCTTAATTTTTTTTTATAATTTCGTGGCGAGCGTTTAAGTCATTGAGATGATGAATGTGATTGTCGACCAGTTTATGCAATACATGCGCCTGGAACTCAACTACTCGGCGCACACGGTGGCTGCCTACGGCCGCGACCTGTGCCAGTTTGTGGATTTTCTTTCGGGCGAGAATAGCAGGCCTGTTGACTTGCTCGCGGTAGACAGCACCGATGTGCGCACCTGGCTGGCTCATCTGTCGCACGACGGCGACTGCGCGCGCACTATGCGTCGCAAGGTGCAGGCGGTGAGGTCGCTCTACAAGTATCTCATGCGCACTGGGATGGTAGCCGAGAATCCTGCTGCCGACCTGGAGTTGGCACGCACGGCACAACGGTTGCCCACGTTTGTGAGAGAAAAGAATCTGGCGGCATGGCTGGCGGTGAAGGTCGATGAGCAAGACGTGACGGCAGTGCGCGACCGGCTCATGGTGATGATGCTCTATGAAACAGGCATGCGCAGGGCCGAACTCATTTCCCTGCTCGACCGCAATGTGGATACAGCAAAAGGCGAAATGCGCGTGCGTGGCAAGCGTGACAAGGACCGCATCATTCCCTTTGGCACGGAACTTGCAACATGGATAGAGCGGTATCGCCATTTGCGTGACAAGGCAGGCCAACGTGCCGACACGTTGTTCACGCGACACGATGGCAGGCCACTATATCCGTCGCTCGTCTACCGTGTGGTGCACAGCGCGCTGGCTAGCGCGGGCGGCACCGACAAGATGAGCCCGCATGTGCTCAGGCACTCGTTTGCCACAGCCATGCTCAGCGACGGAGCTGGACTCGATTCGGTCAAAGAACTGCTGGGGCATGAATCGATAGCAACGACACAGATTTATACGCACGTCACCTTGAGTGACATAAAGAATAATTATAAACTCGCCCATCCAAGGGCCCTAAAAAAAGGAGGATAATATGGAAACGAAAATCAAAGCCATCCACTTCGATGCAACTGAGAAATTACAGCTGTTCATCAACAAGAAAGTTGAGAAGCTTGTTAAGCATCACGAAGAAATCTCCGATGTAGAGGTCAACCTCAAAGTAGTTAAACCCGAAACCGCAATGAACAAGGAGGCTTCAATCAAGTTGCTTGTGCCCCAACGCGACGATTTGTATGCCTCGAAGGTGGCCGACACCTTTGAAGAGGCTGTGGATCAATGTGTGGATGCGCTCAAGCGCCAGCTCGAAAAGGGCAAAGACCGGTAAGCCTCAGAATAGGTTTTAGATAGCAAAGCCGGAGCATGACTCGTGTCGTGTTCCGGCTATTTTTGGACTAATGGTTGGGGTGGCTCATTTGGCCGTGAGGCGGTCTTGCTTCATTCTCTCTACATACTGTTGCAATATGGCTTCCATCTGGCGCTGCATGAGCGGCAATTGCGGAAATTGTGATTTCTGGTTGATGAGGTTGTTCTTGAGTGAGAAATCGTTTTTGAAGTCATAAATGCCTATCAGTTGGTCTGCGTTATACTCAATCATGAGCGAGTCGAGATAGTACATAGAAGTCCCGTTTCGGTCGTTAAACACATAGTTGAGGTGCGACGGGCTCTGGTCGAACACGTCTTTGCCGAACGAGAAATAGGGTTTCTGGTAATTGAGCAATCCCAGCAGGGTGGGGGTGATGTCGGTCTGTTGCATGAGTCGCTCGGAATCGCGATTGGCCGGGAGTTGTCCGCCTGGTGTGTAGAAGAATATGGGAATCAAGAAACGTCCCATATTGTTGTTGTAGTCTTCGCGATGATTCACGCCGCAATGGTCGGCGGTGAAGACAAAGATGGTATTCTTGAACCAGGGTTGACTTTTCACCTTTTCAAAGTATTGCTGGATGGAATAGTCGGAATAACTGATGGCCTTGTGCATGGGGATGTCGCCGCGAGTGAAGGTGGCTTTGTGCTGGTCGGGGATTCGGAACGGGTCGTGGCTCGAAGCCGTGAATACGGTCAGCATGAATGGCTTGCCCCGGCTGGCAATCTGGTTTGACATATCGGCAAAATACTGGAGATATGGCTCGTCGAAGATCGCCCAAGTGCCATCGAAGTCGTCCTTGCCAGGATACTCGTCCATGCCGTAATAATGCTCAAATCCAATGAGATTGGCGAAGCTCTGGAAGCCCAGTGTGGAATTGGGTGCGCCATGAAAAAACGCTGTTGTGTATCCCTCGTCCTTTAACATCTGTGGCAATCCCTGGAGCGTGTTGTTGGAGTAAACGTAGTAGCAATAGGGATTGATGTAGCGCGGAATGCCGGCAAAGCTGGCCGGCATGCAGTCGACCGAGCGGATGCCATTGGCAAAACTATAGTCGAAGCAGTAACTTTTGCTCAAAAGCTGGTCGAGGAACGGTGTGTAGCCCTGATAACGTCCGCCATCCTTGTCCTTATTGAAGAAGCCGGTGTATTCCATCGAGAAACTCTCCATGATGAACACGACCACATTGAGTTTCTGCATCTCTCCGCCCCTGGGTTGTGTGTTCCTGATGGGGTTGAATATGCTGTCGAGTTGATTGGGGTCAAAGAATTTGGGGTCGACATATCCTTTCTTGTGCGCTGTGGTGATTAGGGTAAACGGCGTGTTGAGCACGATGGCCGCCTCGTGGGGCCTTTTGCAGTATAGGCACGCCGAATCTTGCCTTAATGGGTGCATCTTCCATGCCAGCCCGCCTCTCATGCCGCTGACGGTGAGAATGCCTGCAATGATGAAGATGAGAGAGTGCCACAGATAGTAACGCTTGCTGTTCCCGCTGTATGCTTCGCGTTGCAAGTCCCTTTTGATGGGATTATAGTAAAGCCAAAAGAGGGCGGCAATCATAATGGCTCCGAACAGCCACACTTGCCAGTAGGTGATGATGCTGTTGGCAAAAATGGTGCCCAGGTTGCTCTCACCACCAAACTCCGAGAATATGGTGGCTGTTGTGCGGCGTCCGCCAAACTCGAAATAAGCAATGTCGGCAACATTCACCGCTATTCCCAGTGCGTTGAACACGATAAACAGTATTTTCACCACCTTCTGATAGACGGCGGTGTGGCGGCACTTGATGGGCAAGAATTGCAAGAGGATACACAAGGCGTTCAAGTAGCACAGCGCGCAAGCATCGAATCGGAGCCCTCCCCACGAGATGCTCATCATTTCGCTCAATGTGACATCCTTGAAGCTATTGATGTTCATATAATAGAAAAACCATCTCGACAGCATGTATATGGCCATCATTACCAGGAAATTGACAAGCATGATGAATCCCGGTTGCTTTTTTAGATTTGCGAGTAAAGATGTATTCTTCATATATCGGCGTCATTATTGTCGTGCAAAATTACTGGATTTTAGCGATAGCGCCAAATCAAGTCGCTTCAATTTCGGTTGCAGGCGTTGATTGGCTAAATAACAGCGAGTGCGGCACCATCGAGGTGGCACCGCACACGCACTGTGTTGATGATGACTAAAAAACTAGTCGTTGTATTCTTCAAGAATTTTCTTCACGTCCTTGGGCTGGAGACGGCCATAGACCTTGTCGCCAATAGTGAACACCGGAGCCAGGCCGCATGCACCCACGCAGCGCAGGCAGTCGAGCGAGAACTTGCCGTCGGGGGTGGTTTGACCCACCTCGATGTTGAGCACGCGCTTGATTTCTTCCAGCAGTTTTTCCGAGCCACGCACATAGCAGGCTGTTCCCAGACACACCGAGATGGGGTGCTTGCCCTTGGGCGTCATGGTGAAGAACGAGTAGAACGTCACCACGCCATAGACCTTAGAGGCGGGGATGCCCAGTTTGCGCGCGATGATGCGTTGCATTTCCTCGGGCAGGTAGCCGTGCATGTTCTGCGCTTCGTGCAGAATGTTGATGAGTTCATTGGGCTTATTTCCGAATTTGTCGCAAATGGCCTCTACTTGCTCAACGACATTGCATGCCAGTTTCATTTCTTTTGCCATAATATTATATATAATGTATATGAAATGTTTTACTTGATTGACTTGTCACAATAACTGGTGTGGAGCAGGTGATGAGCCTTCTCGCTGAGCGGCGCACCCAGGAATTCCTTGTAGAGTTTCTGGATGTCGGGATTCTCGTGACTCTTGCGCAGTTGCTTGCCGGCATCTTCGGCATAGACGGCGCGCTGGCGAGCCTTGAGTGTCTCGATGTTGCCATGGTGGTAGGGTTGTCCGGCACCACCAATGCAGCCGCCGGGGCAAGCCATTACTTCCACTACATGGTAGTTGAGTTCGCCCTTGCGCAACTTGTCCATGATGACGCGGGCATTGCCCAGGGTGTTCACCACGCACACGCGCAGTTCAAATCCGTTCAGGTCGATAGTGGCCTCGCGGATGCCGTCCAGGCCACGCACCTGGTCAAACTCGATGCGAGGCAGCGTGTTGCCGGTGAATTTCTCATATACCGTGCGCAGAGCTGCTTCCATCACACCACCGGTGATGCCGAAGATAGCGGCTGCACCGGTAGATTCGCCCAGTGGCTTGTCGAAGTCGCCGTCGGGCAGACTGTCGAAGTTGATGTTTGAGCGGCGGATGAGAGCGGCCAGCTCGCGAGTGGAGATGCTGTAGTCCACATCGGGATTGCCATCTACCTTAAACTCATCGCGGTTGCACTCATATTTCTTGGCCAGACACGGCATGATGGAAACCACCACGATTTTATCGCGCGGAATACCCATTTTCTCGGCCCAGTAGGTCTTGGCTACAGCGCCAAACATCTGCGCGGGCGACTTGGCGGTGGAGGGGTAATCCAGCAGGTCGGGATATTCATGCTCGTAGAAGTTGACCCAAGCGGGGCAGCACGAGGTCATGATAGGCAGTTTCACGTTCTTGTCGCCAGCCAGGAATTTCTGCAGGCGGTCGAGAATTTCTGCGCCTTCTTCCATGATGGTCATGTCGGCACCGAAGTCGGTGTCAAACACATAGTCGAATCCCATGTCCTTGAGTGCGGTGACCATCTTGCCGGTCACGCTGGTGCCGGGTTTGAAGCCAAATTCCTCGCCCAGTGCGTAGCGCACGGCGGGAGCGGTCTGCGCGATGACAATCTTGTCGGGGTGAGTGATGTCGGCAATGAGTTCCTCGGCATAGTCGCGCTCGGTGAGGGCACCCACGGGGCACACGGCCACGCATTGTCCGCAATAGGTACAGTTGGTCTCGTTGAGCATTTTGTTGAACGACGGGGCGATGGTCGTGGTGAAGCCACGGCCCACAGCACCCAGTGCGCCCACAGTCTGCACTTCGTTACAAACGCTTTCGCATCGGCGGCAATAGATGCACTTGTCCATGTCGCGCTTGATGGCGGGAGTGATTTCCACTTTACGGTGGGCATGCTCGCCATCGTTATAGGGCATCACGCGGCAGTTGAGGCGACGCACGAGTCGCTGCAGTTCACAGTCGCTGCACTTGGGACAAGTGAGGCAATCGTTGGGGTGGTCGCTCAAGATGAGCTCGGCCACGGTTTTGCGTGCACGCAGCACACGTGGCGAGCTGGTGTGCACCACCATTCCCTGGCGGCACTGAGTGGCGCAGGCAGGCATCAGGTTGTTGCGTCCGTCTACTTCCACCACGCACAGGCGGCACGATGCTGGGTTACTTTTCACGCATGTGCCTTCCAGGTCGATGTGGCACAAGGTGGGTATCTCGACGTTTACCGTCTTGGCGGCCTCGAGAATCGTCGTATTAGCGGGCACCACGACCACATGGCGGTCGATGGTGAGTGTTATCATTTTCTCTTCCATTTCGATATCATGAGTGGATTAAAAGACTTGGATGGCATCGAAGCGGCAGTGCGACTTGCACATGCCACAGCGTATACACTTGCTGGGATCGATCACATGAGGCTTGCGCACATCGCCGATAATGGCGTCGGCCGGGCAACCACGCTTGCAGGCACCGCAGCCCTTGCACTTGTCGGGACGCACGGCGTAGGTGAGCAGGGCCTTGCACTGTTTAGCGCGGCACTTGTGATTCTTCACATGCTCCACATATTCGTCATAGAAATTGTTCAGCGTGGAGAGCACGGGGTTGGGCGATGACTGGCCCAGTCCGCACAGCGATGTCTCCTTGATCACCTCGCTCAAGCGCTTGAGCGTCTCCAGGTCTTGCGGAGTGCCCTTGCCCTCGGTGATGCGGGTGAGGATTTCCAGCAAGCGCTTGTTGCCGATGCGGCAGGGTGTGCACTTGCCACACGACTCATTCACGGTGAAGTCGAGATAGAACTTGGCTACCGACACCATGCAGTCGTCTTCGTCCATAACAATCATACCACCCGAACCCATCATCGAGCCGGCAGCTTCGAGGCTCTCGTAGTCGATGGGGATATCGAGGTGTTTCTCGGTGAGGCAACCGCCCGAGGGGCCACCGGTCTGAACGGCCTTGAACTTCTTGCCGTCCTTCACGCCACCGCCAATCTCATAGATAATCTCACGCAGGGTGGTGCCCATGGGCACTTCAATCAGACCCACGTTGTTGATCTTGCCGGCCAGTGCAAACACCTTGGTGCCTTTAGACTTCTCGGTGCCGATAGAAGCAAACCAGTCGGCACCCTTGGTGATAATGATGGGCACGTTGGCCAGAGTTTCCACATTATTAACATTGGTGGGATAGCCCATGTAGCCGTGGTCGGTGAGGTGGGGCGGCTTCATGCGAGGCTCGCCACGCTTTCCTTCCATGGAGTGAACCAGAGCGGTGGCCTCGCCGCACACGAATGCACCTGCACCGTAGCGGATGTCGATATCAAAGCTGAAGTCACTGCCCAGGATGTTGTTGCCCAGCAGACCCAGTTCGTTGGCTTGCTTGATGGCCACGCGCAGGCGACTCACAGCCAGCGGGTACTCGGCACGGATGTAGATCAAGCCGTGGTTGGCACCGATGGCATAGCCACAGATGGCCATAGCCTCCAGCACCGAGTGGGGGTCACCCTCCATGATGGAGCGGTCCATGAATGCACCGGGGTCGCCCTCGTCGGCATTACACACCACATATTTGTGCTCGGCATGCACGGCACGGCCGTGTTCCCACTTCTTGCCAGCGGGAAAACCGGCACCACCGCGACCACGCAGGCCCGACTTGGTAACCGTTTCGATCACCTGCTCGGGAGTTTGGTTCTTGATCACGTCGGCCAGTCCGGCATAACCGTCGCGGGCAATGTACTCGTTGATGTTTTCGGGATCAATAAAACCGCAGTTGCGCAGTGCGATACGCATCTGCTTGCGGTAGAAGTCCATGTGCTTGGAGTCGCTCACGGTGTGCTCGGTCTTGGGATCGACGTAAAGCAGGCGTTCCACACGACGGCCGCCGATGACGTGCTCCTTGATGATTTCCTCGGCATCCTCGGGCTTGACCTGAGTGTAGAACGTGTTGTCGGGGATGACGTTCACGATGGGACCCTTTTCACAGAATCCGAAGCATCCCGTGGTGATGACGTCCACCTTGTCGGCTACGCCATGCGCCTTGACACATTCTTTGAGGTTTTCTACGATTTTCTTACTTTGCGAAGCCTTGCAGCCCGTGCCACCACAGCACAAAATCTGGATGTGGTCGGAACCCGTCTCCAGACCGCAACATTTTTCACTCACAGCGGTGTGGCTCAATTCACGCACATTTAACGTGGCCTGAGCTTTTTGTCTGAGTTTTTTCAGACTTTCAAAGTTTAGGGGTTTCACGCGGTTAATTAGTGTAAGTTATTAGTTGATAAATGTTTACTCTAGCGTTGAAGTGCGCGTCCTGAAGAGCGCGCAGTAATTTTGCGCTAAATTACTCATTTTTTATCACTTCGTCACAATAAATTTGCAGTTTTTAACGACCCAATTCATCATGCCACTTGCGCCTGGCAGTAAACCCTATTATTACCTCATTTCTATATGACAGTCATTTTGGTAATGCCATTGTCATAACCTTGTCAATGGACATGCCCACGGCGAGCATTTAACTAGGGGTTCAGTGCTCTTGTCAATATATAAATAACTATGGTCAAAACGATATAAAACACTACCAGGTAACCTTTAAAGACGCGATATTTCTCATTTTTATACTTCTCATTCAGTTTAGCATAACTTTTTTTGCTTGACAGAAAACAACCCAGTAAAAGAAAGCCGATAGAGAACCATTTACTTCTAAATAATGAGGTGGTATCGGAATAAATAATATAATGGTTCTCTAGGATGTGCAGGATGGTATCAATATTAAATAATAGAAGTACAGCTGTTATCATACCTCCTCGTATATAATACAAGTCTTTAATCATGAAATCGTAATCCCATAAGTTCACAGGAGTTTCCTTTCTATCGTAAACATGCGAGATACGATAATAGACATATTTTATCAGCCTTATAATCATCGTATTATACTAATTACTCAAATGAATAGGTAACATAGTATTCTGTCATACAGATAAAAGAAAAGAACAAAGGATACCATATATATAATGGTAAAAAAAACGACATGTTTATTACTTAAATGTTGATACCGTTGAATTATCTTCTTGCCGCGATTCCCTGCTCGGTAATACACAACAGTTAAAGCATAAACTATTATGAATGCAATTTCACTTATAATATCTAGGTGATCCTGCCATTTATTAAAAAGGAGAGAATCAAGATCTAAGCCATTAAAAGTGATAATGATAAATACACATAGAATAAATGCTATTCCGATAGCACCGGAATAAATATTTTCTTGTTGGATTCGAGGATTTCCCGGCACAAAAACCCTAGCCGACAGATAAAACCACAAATTGATTATTTTCATTGAACCGAATCGCTATGAAGTATTTGACCATATCTATTTTCAATAAAATCATAAAGATATTGACCATAAAGCGCGTCACATATTCCGACCCCTAGAGATATTCCAGTTCCCACAACTGGAATAAACCCTATCAGAATAGTGGTACCCATTACGACACCTCTCATAGTGGCACTTGCCTTTTTGCCCTCGTTTATATCATCCGTTATATAGCCCAATGTAACAGCTATATCTGATATTAAAAGAGAAGAACTGAGTGTTTTTATGCTTTTCGCCACTATGGCAACATCTTTTCCATATAATTTCCCATATGAAGCTATACTGAACTTTTCACCTTCAGGAAGTTCTTTTTTAACTACAGCGTTCCACTTGTTTATTATTGTTTGTGGTAGAACAGTTACAGAATTTATAAAGATACTTATTTTATCTCTACTACTATAATTAATGTCTCCATAAGTATAGCCGCCACCCATCGTGGTACCATAGCCGTAAGGGAGCGGTGATTGAGGTTGGCCGTACCGGTTGGACAGCACAAAGGCATAATTATCTACATAGGGGGCATTGGGCGCAAAAACGCCGCAACCTTTCCAATAGGCCGTTCGGTATCCCGTGACAACAAGCTCATAAAGCATTTCGCCATCATAGGTGTCGGGATCCAAATGCCGCTGTTTGTATTGTGGCGGCAACTGGTAGAACATTCCTGTTGGGTCGGCATAGCGCAGGGGGTTGTTCAGGCAGTAGGAGTAGCGGTTGTAGCTCTGGGTGTTGTCGGGCAGCTGCACCTCTGGGTCGGTGTTGAGGAAGCGCCCCAGCGCGGGATCGTACAGGCGCGCATTCATCGTATTTATTCTCTTGTCAGTCATCGCCAGTTTTTTTCGTTTCTCAGTCTTCTTCGGGGCGTGCAAATGGGTTGCCATAGCATTCCCAGTAAATTAAAAATGACACTAAAGCGATTAAAGGCCACCATAGGCAGATTTCTATGAATTTGCGTTTGGCATGATTTAGTCCGTCCTGAAACAGACTAGTATCGCTTTTATAGCTCAGTCCGATGAGAACAGTTTGCTCAAATTTGCGGAATACGTTAATCTGCTCTATAAACAAGCCATCCTCGTTGACTTTCCGGTATCTACCATTGGATTTAAAACAATATATACAAATAAGATTTTTAGAGGATTCACACTCAATGTCAATTAAAGTATTGCAGTCAAGTGGCCACCGATAATAGTCAAAGTAAGACGGGTAAATATTGTTAATACTTTTTTTATACTGATTCATTTCTCCGTTTAAATTAGAGCAATCATTGAAAAGAAGTGGAAGTGAATCTAGTCGTTGGATGGCAGTATTGAAGTTCGCGTCATCAAGAAAATAATTCTTTTCACCACTTGGTGTTGGAATTATTCCTAAAAAAGCGAATATATCAAGCCAAAAAACAATAGGCGTAACCCACCAAATAATATAAAACACTTTTTTCATGACAATAATAATATCAATATGAATTGAGATTTCCACTAAACCATAGTTTGAGCAGCGATATATTATAGAAAAAGCCAAAAGTTAAAGGTCCCCAAAACGAGGTGGAACCATCAGGATTCACAAGCATTTTCATAGCCAGCAAAGCGTCCGCTTCAACTGTGTTAGGATTAAATAGAGCATCAAAAGTTCCGTTAGCCCCTACCAAATCATATCCTTGGTCATGCTGGAAAGCGAAATAATCATGTAAGTCTTGGGGAGGGACCGCATAAGAGTATCCTTTATTGTCTTTGAGCATAGGATTACGTGGACCTAAATATGAACCATGAAAGTTGTTTGAAATTGTTTTACTGTTAGTGTAGTTGGTGCTACCTATGTGTAAGAGTCCATTGTTATTGTATTCTTGGGTTTGGTTTACACCATCCATAGTGAAATCACCATTAGGGAGTAAATCGAATTCATTTAGTGTCTCGCCGGTTTCTTTATCCCTGATAATGACTGTAATATCATCATCCAGGATGCTGATATCAGAGTTGAATCCATAGTTTTCCTGTAATTGCATCAGATCATTAACTCTGCTGTCATAAAAAAGGAAATATTCATTGCCGAACTTTGACATTAGCCATTTCATTCCTGTTGGGTCGGCATATCGCAGAGGGTTGTTCAGGCAGTAGGAGTAGCGGTTGTAGCTCTGGGTGTTGTCGGGCAGCTGCACCTCGGGGTCGGGGTTGAGGAAGCGCCCCAGCGCGGGGTCGTACAGGCGCGCGTTCATGTTCACCAGGCCGAACTCCGGCAAGTGCTCGTGGCCGGTGTAGCCGCGTCCCAGCAACAGCTCAGGCTGCGCGTCGGGGGCGTAGGCTTCGCCGGTTGACGGGTTGCGGAGTGCACCCCACGCATCGTAGGCATAAGTCACCGCACCGTCTGCCATTGGACTGAGAGCATGGTCAAAGCGATGGCACCCAGTATAGAAGCCTGTTTTTTTCTTCATGAGGATGATAGTTGATATCAATATTTCACCGCAAAATTACAACAAAAAC